>NZ_JBFUFO010000022.1:0-140000 GCF_056403395.1 Variovorax sp. P2_H12
GAGGTCCTCACCACGCCCAACGCCAAGCAGCAGAGAGCGCTCAACCTCATCCAGAAGATCCAGATGTAGACAGCAGCCAGAACCCCGATCTCACGCCAAATGCTTGTCGTGCAAAGGAAAACTCGCTCGGCGACTTCAGGAACTTCGGTCTAGGCCTGAACAGGCCTAGGCCCGCAGGCGCGTGCCGACCTCGTCGACGGTCAGCACGTCGCCGAAGAACAGCATCCAGTTGTGCAGCGACTGCACATGCTCGCCCGGCGTGAGGGCCGAGAGCGCGTCCTCGACCATCACGGTGGCGTAGTTCATCATCATCGCGTCGCGTGCCGTCGACTCGCAGCAGACGTTGGTGACGGTGCCGCCGATCAGCACGGTCTCGATGCCGCGCGCCTTCAGCACTTCGTCGAGCGATGACGAGCCCGGCACCAGTGCGCTGTAGCAGCGCTTGACGACGCGCGGGTCTTCAGGGCGCGCGTCCAGGCCCGGCGCCAGCGCGAAGCCGGCGTGCGAGCGTCCGAGTTCGAGCAGCCGGCGCGCGCTGCGCTCGGGGGTCAGCATGTAGGCGTGGTGGTGCGACCAGAAGCTGTCGGCGCCGTCCGAGCAGGTCTGCACCCAGATCACCGTGCCGCCAGCCTCGCGCAGCGCGGCGGCGAGTTGGTTGACCTTGCCGAAGGTGTCGCGCGCCGGCGCGCACTCGGCCATGAAGCCGGGCTGGGTGTAGTAGTTCTGCAGGTCGACCACGACGAAGGCGGTGCGGCGCGCGTCGAAGCGCGGGTAGGGGTGCAGCGTGCCTTGCCGCGCGATGACGCGGTCGACGATCCAGGCGGGAAATTCCATCGTGTGTCCTTGGGGCTGGCGGGCGCTCAGCCGTAGCGGCGTGCCAGGGCGCTCTCGACGCGGGCGATGACGAGGTACATCAGCGCCGACATCAACGCCAGCACCACGATCGCGGTCATCACGATGTTGAGCTTGAAGATCTGGCTGCCGTTGACGATCAGGAATCCCAGGCCCTCGCTGGCCGACTGGAACTCGCCGACGATCACGCCGACCAGCGACAGGCCGATGTTCATCTTGAGTGCGGCGATGAGCGTCGGCACGCTGCCGGGCAGCACCACCATGCGCAGCACCTGCGCGCGGCTCGCGCCCAGCGTCGTGGCCAGCTTGATCTTGTTCGGATCGGTCGCCTGGAAGCCGTCGTAGGCGACCATGATCGTCACGAAGATCGCGATCGCGACCGCCATGCCGTACACCGAGTACTCCGAGCCGAGCCAGATGTAGAAGATCGGCACGAAGGCGATCTTCGGCATCGCGTTGGCGACCACCAGGAACGGGTCGAGCACCTTGTTGGCGAAGCGCGACCACCACAGGCCCGCCGCGATGGCGACGCCGAACACCATGCTGAGCACGAAGCCGACCAGGGTCGCCTTGAAGGTGGCCCAGGTGTGCATCGCCAGGTTGCCGTGCAGCAGCAGGTCGACGAAGGTCGGCCACAGTGCGCTCGGGTAGCTGGTGAGCATCGGGTTGACCACCTTGGTCTTGGCCAGCAGTTCCCAGAGGCCGAAGAAGGCCGCGAGCAGCAGCAGCCGGCTGGCGAGCACCAGAGTCTTCTCGCGGCGCTGGCGGGCCAGCCACTTCGCGTAGGCCGCGCTGGGCGCCTGGTCGGCCTTGCCGGCGGCTGAGCCGGGTGAGGCGGGCTGCGAGGTCGCGGCCGGGGCGGGTATCGTCATCGAGGGGGTTGCATTCATCTCTGCGCTCACGGTCATCCTTCGACGTGCACGTCGAGCTCGTCCCAGAGCGTGCCGAAATAGGTGTTGAACTCGGGCAGGGCGCGGGCCTCGAAGGGCGTCGGCCGCTTGCCGTGGCTGGGAAAGCTCATCAGGTGTTCCGACTTGATGCGGCCCGGGCGGCGCGACAGCACCACCACGCGGTCGGTCATCGCGATCGCCTCGCCGATGTCGTGCGTCACCAGCACCACCGACTTGCCTTCGCTGCGCAGCACCTCGACCACCTCGTCCGCAATCGCCAGGCGGGTCTGCGAATCGAGCGCCGAGAAGGGTTCGTCGAGCAGCACGACATCGGGATTGGTCACCAGCGTGCGGGCCAGCGCCACGCGCTGGCGCATGCCGCCCGAGAGCTGGCGCGGGTAGTGGTGCAGGAAATCCCCCATGCCGCACTTGTGCAACAGGTGGATGGCGCGCTCGCGGGCCTCGCGCATGTTGCGCTTCTGGATCTGGGCGCCGAGCAGCGCGTTGTCCAGGATGCTGCGCCATTCGTACAGGTAGTCCTGCTGCAGCATGTAGCCGATGCTGGGCGACGGACCGGTGACGGGCTTGCCGTCGACGGTCACGCTGCCGGCCGAGGGATCGAGGATGCCGGCGATGATCGACAGCAGCGTGCTCTTGCCGCAGCCCGACTGGCCGATGATGCTGACGAACTCGCCGGGCGCGACCGCCAGCGAGATGTTGTCGAGCGCCTGGGTCTCGCCCTGCAGCGTGAAGTAGCGCAGCGAGACGTTGCGCACGTCGATGCGCGGCCGCCCGGCCGCGGAAATGCCCGGCGCCGCCATCACTTGGCCTTGTTGGCGAAGTCGGTCACGACGACCTGCTCGTACTTCACGCGCTTGCCGCTTTCGAGCACGCCGCTGGCCGTGAGCATGTCCTGCAGTTGCTCGATGGCGGGCTTCTCCACCAGCGGCGAGGTCTTCCACAGCTTGTAGCCGCGATAGCGCTCGATGGCCCTGGCAAGTTCGGGCTGCGACATGCCGGGGAAGAACTCGGCGACCTGCCTGGCGAGGTCGGCGGCCGGCGCCGTCTGCACGTACTGCTGGGCGCGCGCCACGGCCTGGGTCCAGGCCTGCAGCACCTCGGGGTTCTTCTGCATGTAGACGTCGGTGGTGGTGAACACGGTGTAGTCGACCGGACCGACTTCGCTGCCGATGGAGGCCATGACGTAGCCGTTGCCGTCTTTCTCGAGGTTGCCGGCTTCCGGCTCCAGGAAGATCGCGTAATCGTTCTGGCCGGCCATCCAGGCGCCGGTGCGTGCGGCCGGACCGATGTTGTTGACCAGCTTGAGGTCTTTCTTCGGGTCGAGGCCGTGCTTGCGCAAGGCGGCTTCCAGGAAGACGTCGGGGTTCGAGCCCGGACGGAAGGCCATGACCGACTTGCCCTTGAGCTGGTTCCAGTCGAACTTGCCGCTGACCGGCTTGCGCGCCATCAGCAGGAAGCCGTCGGTCGCGGTGAGGCCGGCGAAGATCTTCGGCTTGGCCGGCGACTCGCTGTTGGCCACATAGATCGAGGCCTCGGGGCCGATCAGCACGATGTCGGCGCTGCCGGACAGCAGCGCGGCCATGCCCTTGTCGGTGCCCTGCGAGGTCTTCATCCCCACGTCCAGGCCGGCATCCTTGAAGTAGCCCTGGTTCAAGGCGACGTACATCGGCACATACAGCACCGAGCGGATCACTTCCTCGTAGCGCACCTTGGTCAGGGGCTTGGCGGTCTGCGCCGCGGCCTGGCCGCAAAGGCCCACCAGTCCGGCCGCCATCGCGAGCGCCGGCACGAGTCGAACAAGTGCCGGTATACGGCGCGAAAGCAGGAACATGGGGAACCTCCAAGTGGTGATGAGTTAATACAGTATGCAAAACGCGGGCCAGAAAGCAATCTTGCAATGCAGCATGGCGGCCCCTCTGAAGCCATTCGCACGCCGACCCTGAGAGGGGAGTTTCCCTATGGCGATGCTCTTTTTCGGAGCGCCTTTCGCACCATCCAGGCGCGCCGGAAGCCGTCTCAGAGCGTTTACCCCATGGCCTGATCTTTGCATTGTTGGAATACTGTATACCGTTTTAGTGCGTTTTCTTCTACAGAACAACCCCAACTCCACGAGGTTCACAGATGGATTCCATCAGCATCACCGCCGCCCACTGGGTCTACCTGCTGGGTGTCGGCGCCATCGTCCTGACGATGATCTTCCGCGCCAACGTCGTCGTGCCGTCGATCATCGCCACCTTCTGCGTCGCGCTCGCCTGGACGCACAGTCCGGTGGCGGCGCTCGGCAGCATCTTCAATGCGAGCTTCGTCGCGGCCAAGGAGCTGTTCAACATCTTCCTGGTCATCGCCTTGATGACATCGTTGCTCAATGCCCTGAAGGCGCTGCAGTCGGACATCCGCATGGTCGAGCCTTTCCGCGCAATCATGAAGAACGGGCATGTCGCGTACTTCGTGCTGGCCGGCATCACTTACCTGATCTCGCTGTTCTTCTGGCCGACGCCCGCCGTTCCGCTGGTGTCGGCGGTGCTGCTGCCCGCGGCCATCGCGGCTGGCCTGCCGCCGCTGGCCGGCGCCGTGGCGGTCGCCATCGCCGGCCAGGGCATGGCGCTGTCGTCGGACTACGTGATCGGGGTCGCCCCCGGGATCGGTGCCCGCGCCGCCGGTGTCTCGGCCGCGATCGTGGCCGACCGCGCGCTGGTGCTGTCGCTGATCACCGGCGTCATCGCACTGCTCATCGCCTACCTGTCCTTGCGGAGCCGCATCGTGCCGGCCAGCAATGCCCTGCTCGTGAAGTGGCAGGGGCAGCCGACCCATGGCCGCAGCGCCGAATTCGAAGCCGCCGGGACTTTCGACAAGGCGGAGATCGCCCGCGGCACCAGCCGCGACGCGCCCTTCCTCAGCGATGCGCAGATCGAGAAGACCCTGCACGCGTTGACGGCACGCCGCATCGTCTGGTCCAAGGTCTTCGCCATCCTCACGCCATTGGCCTTCCTGGCCGTCATCGCGACGATGGTGATGCCCAAGGTCGTGCCGTCGCTGCCCGAGCTCAAGGGCGGTGCCGCGGCGACGCTGGTGGGCGGCATGGCGGCAATGCTGATGATCCTGGCGACGCTGGCCGCCGAAGGCCCGCGCAAGATGCTCGACGTCAGCGCCGACCACATCACCGACGGGTTCGTGTTCGCCTTCAAGGCGATGGGCTCGGTGCTGCCGATCGCCGGCTTCTTCTTCATCGGCGCGGGCGAGACCGCCGGCCCGATCCTCGGAATGGCGGCCGACGCCAAGCCGCCGCACCTGTTGTTCGAGCTGATCCAGAGCGCCCAGCACCTGATCCCCCACAACCACGCCTTCGTCGCCTTCGGCGTCCTGATCGTGGGCATGATTACCGGAATCGACGGCTCCGGCTTTGCCGGCCTGCCCCTCACCGGCACCCTGTCGGGGGCGCTGGCGCCCGCCGCCGGCATGGACGCGGCGACGCTGGTCGCGGTCGGCCAGATGGGTGCCGTGTGGACCGGCGGCGGCACGCTGATTGCGTGGTCCTCGCTGATCGCGGTTGCCGGCTTCGCGCGGGTGCCGGTGCTGTCCGCGGTGCGGGCGCTGCTGATTCCCGTCGTCACAGGGCTCGTCGTGTCCACCTTGTGCGCAGTCTTGCTCTGGTGACATCTCCGCCTTGTCCGGTCATCGACGAACCGCCCCAGGGCCGCGCATGAAGATTTCCCGCAGGTGCCCATCCGCATACCGCGCGCTGCGGCTGCCGATGATCTCACGCCACCTCTTCTCTTCTCACCAGTTCGACAGCGCCTCGATCAGCCGTGCCTTGACGTCGGCATTGGCAAAGCTCGCATCGATCGAATGGCGTGCCAGCGATCGAAGGTCGTCATCCGACCAGCCGAACGCCTTGCGGCACATGGCGTACTCGCCCACCAGGCTGGCCCCCAGCAAGGCCGGATCGTCGGTGTTGAGGGACACGGCGACGCCGGCACGGCGCAGGCGATCGATGGGATGGTCCTCGATGCGAGGGTAGACGCCCAAGGTCAGGTTGGAGGTCGGGCAGATGCCCAGGGGTATCTGCCGATCGACCAACAGTCGAACCAGCTCCGGATCTTCGATCGCGCGCACGCCATGGTCGATGCGGTCGGCGCCGAGCAGTTCGATGGCATCCCGAACGCCCTCGGGGCCGCTGGACTCGCCGGCATGCACGGTGCGGCGCAGCCCCGCCGCACCCGCGCGTCGGAACGCCTGGGCGAAACGCGGGCCCGTGCGGCCGGCGGCAGCCTCGTTGCCATCGATGGAGAGTGCCACGACACGCGGGTGTCGCAGGGCCACCAGCGTGTCGACCAGTTCGGCCGCGGCGTCGGCCGATTGCGTACGCAACAGGCTCACGCACAGACCCACCGGCGGAAGTCCGTCCTGTTCTGCGGCGGCGAAGCCGGCATCGATGGCGTCGATCATGTCGGGCAGGCGACCCTGCCACGCCTCCCAATGGGTCGGGTTGACGATCACGTCCGCGTAGCCTGCACCGCTGTCGGCGAGCCGCTTGCTGTAGCTGTAGCTCAACTCGGCCAGGCGCTCGCGGGTCGACGCGAGGCCGCACGCCCAGTCAAGGAACTGCAGGAAGTCGGCCAGGCCTTCGAACTCGAACAAGCGTTCGCGTGGTCTGGGCAGGGGCACGCCTGCTTGCGCTGCCCATTGCGCCAGAGAGTTGATTTCGAAGCAGCCTTCGAGATGCGCATGGACCTCTGCCTTCGGCAAGGCCTTCAGTCTGTCATTGTCGATAGGGGAAGTCTGAGAGTGGTTCATGGGGGTGCCCGGTTGTGCATGCGCCGTGAGGCGCCAGCCCGCCAGTCTCGCGCGTCGGCGGCCCGACGTCATGCGCTCGCGTGCATAGCCTGTATTCGCCGGTGCATCTTGGCCACAAAAAAATGAATGGGGGCCTTGACCTTCCCATGATGGGAGGGTTAACACTGAACGCTTCAAGTACTTCCCTTTGGAGCCAAGCAATGATTACCTTCGAAGTCAACGACATGACCTGCGGCCACTGCGCGAGCACCATCAGCAAGGCGGTCGCCGGCATCGACAGCGACGCCAAAGTCCAGGTGGACCTGGCCGCGCATCGGGTGCACATCGAGCCGGCCGCTGCAACGGCTCAGGCGTTGAGCGACGCCATCAAGGATGCGGGCTACAGCCCGGTGGCCATCGACGGTGCCTCCCGCCCTGCGGCAGCGCAGCGAAGCGGCTGTTGCTGCGGATAGGCAAGGGCAGCCCCTGAGACCACTCATTTGATCTGCATCAAGGGTGCATGGGGTCTCCGCGAGCATGCTGGTGACATCGAGCGCGCTTCCGAGCGCTCGCGTCACAAGGTGAACCACGATGAAGCTCATCAGCATGCTCGTCACTACCGCTGCGGTCACGCTGGCCGGCTGTTCCTCGTTCTCCGGTTCGGGGGCCCCGCAGGGGGAAGCGCACGACGCGCATCACCCGGCGGCTGAATCCGCACCGAAGGTCGACCCCGCCAGGTTCGAGCAGCAAATGAAGACGATGCAGGAGATGCACCAGAAGATGATGGCCGCCAAGACGCCCGCAGAGCGTGCCGCGTTGATGAACGTCCATATGAAGGCCATGCAGGACGGCATGGCGATGATGGGCCAGATGGGCGGCGGCATGCCGATGATGGGCCAGATGGGCGGCGGCATGCCGATGCAGGGCCAGATGGGCGGCAAGTCATCGATGCCCGGCGGTCCGTCCATGCACAAGGACATGGTGCAGCGCATGGAGATGATGGAAATGATGATGCAGATGATGGTGGACCGGGAGGCCGCGCGGCCGCCCGCTGCCAGGTAGCGGCATCTGCGCAGCCTCGGGACTGAAGCGGGCGAAAGCCGTCCCGGGGCTTGACCTTCCCGCCATGGGAAGGTGGAGACTTCGGCATCACTATTGCTGGAACGAAGATGCCAATGACGCCCGACACCACGTCCGAGCTCGACGCGGCCAAGATGCCCGACCCCATGGGCCATCACGGTCACCATGGCCATGGCATGCACGCCGGCCACGCGCCGTCCCAGCCGAGCCAGGCGCCGAAGGCGGGCTCGAAGGACATCGAGTACACCTGTCCCATGCATCCTCAGGTGCGGCAGATGGGCCCGGGGAACTGCCCCATCTGCGGCATGGCGCTCGAGCCGGTCGTGGCCACGACCGAAACCGGAGAGAGCCCCGAGTTGCGCGACATGACGCGGCGCTTCTGGGTCGGCCTGGTACTCACCGTCCCGGTCTTTGCGCTGGAGATGGGCGGGCACCTGATGGACATCCATCACCTCATCGGGCAGCAGACCTCGAACTGGGTCCAGCTTCTGTTCGGAACGCCGGTCGTGCTCTGGGCCGGCTGGCCCTTCTTCGTCCGGGCCTGGGCGTCGGTCAAGAACCGCAGCCTGAACATGTTCAGCCTCATCGCGCTGGGCACGGGGGTGGCCTGGGTCTACAGCATCGTGGGGACGCTGATGCCGCAGGTCTTTCCGGCCGAGTTCAGGGGGCCTGACGGCGCGGTGGCCATCTACTTCGAAGCCGCCGCGGTCATCACGGTGCTGGTGCTGCTCGGCCAGGTGCTCGAACTCCGGGCCAGGGAAAAGACCTCGGGCGCGATCCGCGCGCTGCTCGACCTGGCGCCGAAGGAGGCGGTGCGCGTGAAGGCCGACGGGACCGACGAGCGCGTTCCATTGGAGACCGTGCAGGTGGGCGAATCGCTGCGCGTGCGTCCCGGCGAAAAGGTGCCGGTCGACGGCGAACTGATCGACGGCAAGGGCACCGTCGACGAATCGATGGTCACCGGGGAGCCGATGCCGGTGGCCAAGGCGCCGGGCTCGAAGGTCACGGCGGGGACGCTCAACCAGACCGGCGGCTTCGTGATGCGCGCCGAGAAAGTCGGAGCCGACACGCTGCTCTCGCAGATCGTCCACATGGTGGCCGCCGCGCAGCGCAGCCGCGCGCCGATTCAACGCATGGCGGACCAGGTGGCGGGGTGGTTCGTGCCGGTGGTCATCGCCGTGGCGGCGCTCGCCTTCGTCGCCTGGTTCGTGTGGGGGCCCAGCCCGGCGTTCTCGTATGCGCTCATTGCGGCGGTGGCGGTGCTCATCATCGCGTGTCCCTGCGCCCTGGGGCTCGCCACGCCGATGTCCATCATGGTCGGCGTCGGGCGCGGTGCGCAAAGCGGCGTGCTGATCCGGGATGCCGAAGCGCTGGAGCGGATGGAGCAGGTCGACACGCTGGTGGTCGACAAGACGGGCACATTGACCGAGGGCCGCCCCAAGGTCGTGACCGTGCAGCCGGTGGAAGGCTTCGAGGCCGGCGATGTTCTCCAGAAGCTCGCCAGCGTGGAGCGAGCCAGCGAGCATCCCCTGGCTGCGGCCATCGTGGCCGACGCCCTGGAGCGCGAGCTTGCGCTCTTGCCCGTCGCCGACTTCGACTCGCCCCTGGGCAAGGGCGTGGTCGGTGTCGTGGACGGCGCCCGCATCGTCTGCGGCAGCGCGAAGTTCCTGGCGGAGAGCGGCATCGAGGTCGCCTCGCTGGCCAAGGCCGCCGAGGCGGTCAGTGCCAAGGCGGCCACCGTCATCTTCGTCGGCATCGATGGCCGCCTGGCCGGATTCGTCGGCATCGCGGACCCGATCAAGGCGAGCACGGCCCAGGCCATCGCCGCGCTGCGAAAGGCGGACATCCGCGTGGTCATGCTCACCGGCGACGGCAGGACGACGGCGCAGGCGGTCGGTCGGGAGCTGGGCATCGACGAAGTCGTGGCCGAGGTGCTTCCGGAGGACAAGGCCTCGGTGGTGCAGCGATTGAAGGCCGAAGGGCGCGTCGTCGCGATGGCGGGAGACGGCGTGAACGATGCGCCGGCCCTGGCAGCGGCGGACGTCGGCATCGCCATGGGCACCGGAACCGATGTGGCCATGGAGAGCTCGGGCGTGACGCTGCTGCACGGAGACCTCATGGGCATCGTGAAGGCGCGCCAGTTGTCGCGGGCGACGATGGGCAACATCCGCCTGAACCTCTGGTTCGCCTTCGGCTACAACGTGCTCGGCATCCCGGTCGCGGCCGGCGTGCTCTATCCCTTCTTCGGCATCCTGCTGTCGCCGGTCGTGGCGGCAGCCGCCATGGCGTTGTCGTCGGTGAGCGTCATCGCCAACTCCCTCCGGTTGCGAACGGCCAGGCTGGACGACTGACGGCTGAAAGGGAAGTACGAAGGGTGGTGGCGTTCAGCGGGCGGATTCGATGTACGTCACCGTCGCTTCGCCCTTCCTGCTCTCCGCGTTGAATCGCACCTTGTCGCCAGGCTTGAGCCGGTCCAGCATCCGCTTGTCGGCCACGGCGAAGCCCATGGTCATCGGGGGCATGCCGAGGTTGGGCAGGTCGCCGTGGTTGATGACGACTTCGCCGTGTTCCTTGTCGACCCTTTCCACTTCGCCTTCGGTGAGGGCCATGGCGGGAAGCGTGCCGACGCTCCAGGCCTTGCCCGGGGCAGCCGCCGCGCGCGTGCTGGGCTGCGCCTGTGCGCCAGCCCACGAGACGAGCGAGAGGGCAATGAGGATGGCTGTGCGATTCATCGTGGTTTTCCGTGGATGTTGTCCTCACGAAGCCGTTCGGAACCCGGCAAAGATGTCTGCCCGTTGCGGCATGAAGAAGTTGCGGTAGCGCAGGTCGTGCATCCGCTCGTGCGTCGCGAAGGCGCCGCCGCGCAGCTCGCGGTGGTCTCCGAACCAGGGTTGGGAGTAGTCCGTGTACGGACCGGCCTTGAAGCCAGGGTACGGCTGGAAGGCGTCGCAGGTCCATTCCCAGACGCTGGCGCCCCAATGGAACGCCATGCCGAGCAGCGCCGCGGCATGCTCCCACTCCGCCGCGCGCGGCAGTCTTCGGCCCGCCCACGCGCAGTAGGCTTCGGCTTCGAAGGCATTGACGTGGATGACCGGCAGATCCGGGTCCAGCGGGAGCCAGCGGTCGAACCAGCGCACTTGCCACGCCTTGCCTGCGGCCGTCTCGTGGAGTCGCCAGCGCTCGGGATGTCCCCGCGCGGCCGTGGAACGCCACGCGCCCGCCATGCCCGGCCAATACGCCGGCTCGTTGTAGCCGCCGGCCTCGACGAAGCGCAGGAACTCGCCCGCCGTCACCGGCCGCGCGTCGATCTCAAAGGCTTCAAGCACCTCGACGCGGCTCGGCCCTTCGTTGTCGAACGCAAAGCCGCGGCGATCCGGAGGCCAACCGGTGCGCACGCTCCCACCCGGGACCTTGATCGGGCTGCCGTGGGGAACCGGTGCCAGCCCTGTGCCCGCAGGTGCGGGATAGCAGAGCGCCGAGCGCATCCAGGTGAAGGCTTCGCGATGCATGTCCTCATGGAACAGGGCCAGGCGATGAAAGTACAGCGCGTCGTCGCCGTCGCCGTCCGGCAAGGCCTGGATGCAAGCCTCCAACTGGGCGGCCAGCATGTCGCCCACCTCCTGGCGCGAAGGCAACGGCGCTTGCCAGCGCAGGGCGTGCGCGAGCCGGGCGGAGTCGAAGAGGGTGTCGGGGCCGGCGATCCGAGCCGGCAACGCCGCCCGGACCCATCCGTCTTCGCCCGCATGGTGCGGGCCTCGAAGCATCCAGAACTCGCCGAACCAGGCCAGATGGCCAAGCTCCCAGGGGATGGGGTTGATGCCGTTCTGGTGGGGAACCTGCCACTGCGCATCGGACAGGTCGTCGACGAGCGACAGCGTGCGGCGACGACTGTCCCGCATGGCGTCCGACAGTGCTTGTCCGCCCAGGCGGCGGGCATCCTGCGCTTCGATCGCGGGTCGTGGCACCATGGCTGGCATGAACGAGTCTCCTGTGGTCATCGTGTCGCCGGCGGTCGAATCAAGCAACAACGGGAATTGGCACACGGCCGCGCGATGGCGGGAGTTCCTGTCGGCGCGGGCGCCGACCACCATCGTGCAGCAATGGGACGGCGAGGACGCGAGGGCCATGATCGCCCTGCACGCGCGTCGCTCCGCCGAATCGATTGCGCGATTCCGAAAAGCTTATCCGAAGCGGCCCCTCGCGCTGGTGCTGACCGGCACCGACCTGTACGGCAACCTGGCGTCGGACGCGGCAGCGCAGCATTCGCTGCAGTGTGCCAGTCACATCGTGGTTCTGCAGCAAGAGGCCATCCACAGCTTGTCCTCGGCCGACCAGGCGAGGGCGCGTGTGATCGTCCAGTCGGCGCCTCGTGTGTCGTGCGTCGAACCGGCCGCCTACCCTTGCGACTTCGTCGCCGTCGGGCACTTGCGCAGCGAAAAGGACCCGCTGACGCTGATGCTGGCGGCGCGACAGCTCCAGGGTACGGGCATTCGCATCGTCCACATCGGCAACGCACTGGATGCGGCGCTGGGTGACCAGGCGCGCCTGACGATGGACGAATGCCCGGACTACCGCTGGCTTGGCGGCCTGCCGCAACCCGTGGCGCGGCAATGGATGGCGAGCGCACGGGCGCTGGTGCACATGAGCCGGCTCGAGGGCGGCGCCAACGTGGTCATCGAGGCGGTGCGGGCGCAAGTCCCGGTCCTGGCGAGCCGGATCGACGGCAACGTCGGCTTGCTGGGGCGTGACTACGACGGCTATTTCGAGGTGGGCAATGCTTCGGCCCTGGCGGGGCTGATGCGGCGCGCGCACGAAGACCCTTCATTCCTGTCTCGTCTGCGGGGGCAGTGTGCCGGCCGCGAGACCCTCTTCGACACCGCGGCCGAGGCGACGGCGGTGACGCGCCTGCTCGGCGACATGCTCGGCCACGAGGCGGGAGACCGCACCTAGCAGCCACCGCCAGGTGCGCGTTCAAGTCCGAGGCGATCGCTCGGAGGGGTTGCGAGCCGGTCAGAGCGGTCTTCGCTCCGGCTCATGACGCTTGCGGGCGAGTGAGGCATGCCGCGCCCGAATCACGGAATCCAGTGCGTCGGCGACGGCATCGGCGTTCGGTTGGCCGCGCAACGCTCGCAGGCGCAGTTCCAGGGCAATCCTACGCAGCTGGGCGATGCCCAAGGGCACCGGCGCTGGGTAGAAATCAGCCGTCATCCGGAGGTCAATACGCGAATCAGGACCGGCACGGCCACGAGCAGGACGCCGAGCGCGATGTTGCGTCGCCAGCCGGCGGCGTGTTGCGCTCGCGTGCGTTCCCGGTGAGCCTGGCTCAGGGCCATGCGCTCGGTCGGGTCGACGTCGTTGTTCCACCATCCGCGGGTTGTGTTGCTGTCCGTCATGTAACCAATTATGTCTACAAGAAAGCAAATTATCTAGAGGTAAGTGATGAAAAAGTTCACGTTTCTTCCAGATCGTCCCTCCACTTCTTCCCGGAGCGCCATCTCAAGCGGGACTTCAAAAATGGGTACTTAGGTGTGCATTTATTCCTTGGAACCCGTAGGGATGATGAACACAATTGTTTACATGCAGCCTCCCTCGACCGACCCCCAGAGCTTCAGCAGCTTCGCACCCTTGAATCGCGCGGACATGACCCACGAGCCCAAGAAACGTCCCCCTCCGAGGGATCGCATGACCAAGTTCGTGATGGCCGGCTTGATCGCCGTCTTGGCGATCTGCGTGGGCTTCGGAGTTCGGTGGTAGCCGGTCGCGACGGCTGACTGCGCGTGGCTCAGTTGGCCAGGCGTGCGATCAGCAGGTTGAGCAGCACTTGCAGTCTGGCCTGGCGTCGCATGTCGCGGTGATAGCCCAACCAGGTGTCGCGGCTGGGTGGCTCGTCGCCGAGGTCGACCCGCTCCAACTGGGCGAACGAATCGCCGAGCGGGCGGGGCAGCACGGCCAGGCCTGCGCCCAGTGCGCACATCCTCGCCTGAACGTCGCGATTGTTGCTTCGTGCGATCACGGTGGCGTTCGGAAGGATCGCTTTCAGCCAGGCCGCATCGGACGTTGCGCCAGAGGCCAGGTCCATCGTGACCAGGGCCGTCCCGGCGCCGTCGCCTGCAGCCGGATGTCTGGCGCCTGCCCGGATATAGGCCGCATAGGAGATGCTCATCAGTCGACGGGACACGATCTCCGCATCGTCGAACGGGTAGACCCGAAAGACCAGGTCGGCCTCCCGTCGCAGGAGGCTGTAGGCCCGCGCGCTCGTGATCAGTTCGACCACCACGCCGGGTTGGAGAGCCGCGTACTCCGCGAGCACCGGCGTGAGAAGGTGCTCGCCGAACCAGTGCGAGGACGAGAGGCGGATCAGTCCTTCGAGTTCCGGATCCCTGCCCGACAGTTCACGCTGGAGCGCGAGGGTCTCTCCCTCGATGCGCTCGGCCCGGGGCAGGACCGAGGCGCCTTCATCGGTCAGTACGAAGCCGTCATCCGTTCTGAGAAAGAGCGGCTGCCCGATGGCCTCCTCGAGCACACGGAGCCTTCGGCCCACCGTGGCCTGGCTCTGGCCGAGCAGGCGCGCGGCGGCGCCGAGCGAGCCTTCCTTCGCAATGGCCAAGAAGATGCGGAGGTCGCTCCATTCCATGCGCATCGCGCCATTGTGAATGCATGCTCGCGGCGGAGGTGGATCAGTACGACAGCGCGATGGAAGATCTTCCGCCTCCGCCGCTGACCAGCGTCGTGCTGCCCGTCGCCAGGGCGCCCGTGACCGCATCGATGGTCTGGGTCGTCATGGTCCATGCGCCGGTCGACCCGGTGAAAAGGAAGCGGCCCGTGGGGTCCGCAGCCAGCGCACCCGCAAGGCCGGAGCCCACGTTGAGGGGCGATGCCGGCAGCGGCGACAACGCCCCCGTGGCGGCGTTCACCGTGTAGGCGGTCACCGAGTCGCCGGTGTTCTCCGAGACATAGACGAACCGCCCCGAACCGTCGAACGCGATCATGTCCGCGCCGGGCGGCCCGGCGAATGGCGAGCCTGGGACCGCGCTGAGCGCCCCGCTCGCGGCGTCGATCGCGAAGGCGCGCACGCCCGTCGAAACGTAGCCTCCATTGCCGTAGAAGAACCGGCCGTCGGGACTGAAGGCGGCACCGCGACTGGCGATGCCGGGGGCTGCGAAGGGGCTGCCAGGCACGGCGGTCAAGGCGCCGGTGCCGTCGTCGATCGAGAAGGCCTCGATGACGCCCCTGGCGCTGGGCACGACGTAGAGGAACCTTCCGCTCGGGTCGATCGAGACGGACAGGATCGGGCCGAGCACGGCCGTGGCCACCGATGCGCCGAGCATGCCCGTCACGGTGTCCGTGACCTGAAAGACCTGCACGCTGTCGCCGGTCTGGTTGCCGACGACGACGTACTTGCCGTTCGGCGTGACCGCGACCGACGAGGGGTAGGAGCCTGTCGAATAGGAGGTGGGCGCGGCGAGCGCACCTGTCGTTCGATCGATGCGCTGGACGGTCAACAGGTTGGAGGCGCCCGCCGTGACGAGCGCGAAGTTGCCCGACGGGTGGATGGCCACCGCGGTGGCGTCGGGGAGGGTCGCGAACGGCGATCCCGCGATCGGGTTGAGCTTGCCCGTGGTCGCATCGATGGCGAAGACGTTCACCTTGTTGCCGGCTCTGTCGGCGACGTAGGCGAAGCGCGCGGCCGGCGTGCTGCAGTCCACGACCGCCCCGGTCGCGGGAGCGGCCGCCACCGTGCCGCTGCCGGCCGTGACCTTGCAGTAGAAACCGTTGGGCTGCGTGCGGACGCTGACCCGGAAGGCGGCGCCCGATGCGACTTCCGCGGGGAACGAGAAGGAGCCGTTGGCCGAGATGGCCAGGTCGTCGCTGGCGTTGTTCTGCAGCACCAGCCCGGCGCCCGTATAGCCGCTGACGACGCCGGACACGGGGAAAGTGCGCGTCGAGCAAACGACGCTCGGGTCGCCGATGTTGCGGTCGACCACCGACCCGCTCGCGTGCCCGACGCTGCAGGTCTGCGTCGGCGCCGACGGCTGCGTCTTCACGGTGATTGCATAGCTGCCACCGCTGGCCACCGGCGTCGCGAAGGCGATGCCGCCGTCGGCTGCCACCGCGAGGTCGTCGCCCGCGTTGTTCTGCAGCACCAGCCCGCTGCCGGCCAACCCGCTCACGGTGCCGCGAACCGCGAAAGCCTGCAGCGAGCAGACCACCGAGATGTCGGTGACGTTGGCATCGCCGACGGTGCCGCTGCCTCGGGTCGCGGAACAGGTCTGGCTGGGGCCCGAGGGCTGGGTCTTGACCGTGACGGCGTAGCGGCTGCCCTTGGCCTGCGCTGCAGGGAACACGAAGACGCCGTTCGCCGTCACGGCACGCTCGTCGCCCGCCGCATTCTGGAGTACCAGCCCGGTGCCCTGCAGGCCACGGACTTCGCCGCCGACGGTGAAGGTCGCAGGGGCGGGCGCCGGTGTCGTCGGCGTGGCCGGCGGGATGAAGACGGCGGAATCGCTGCCGCCGCCGCAGGAAGCCAGCGCCATGACGAGCAGGCTTGCCGCGCCGCATCGGCGCCAGTGCCAGAGGCGCCGCTCTGACGATCGCGCCGCGGGGCGTGGGGAGATCGAGTGGGACATGAGGCCGAATGAAACAATTTGTAGTGGATGCGGACGAGGCTATCCACCAGCGGCGTGGCTGTCGATCACCGGTTTCCGTGAGCGGGTGCGCTTCACTTTCAACAGGTCAACTGGCGGCCGCATGCGGGTTGAGAGAAGACACATTGCAAGTTTGCCAACTCCAGTTCTCAGGGACCGTGTTGATTGGCCGTAGGGCAACCCTACCGTGAGCTCATCGACAGGCCGACCGAGGATCGCCTCGAGCAGTCTGCAGTGCGCGCCAAGGACGGACTGCATGACGAACACGTGGGTCTCACACAGCGGGCGCAGCGTCTTGACCTTGAGGGTGCTCCATCGAGGGCCGTTGTCCACCTGGAAGTCCATGCTCCCGAAGATCAATTTGGCGTGCCGACTCAGGTACTGGAGGCCTTGGCCCAGGCTGTCGCTTGTCACTGCTGCGATCCCCACCGGGCTGTGATACGGCTGGAGCATCGACCCTGCCATCAGGCCCAGCGCGGGCTCGCCACTGCACTGGATGGCATGCGCGACAAAGCGACGGAAGACAGAGAAGTCCACCATGCGCTGCCCGTCGCAGAGCTCATGCCACCAAGCCAGGCCTGCACTTGCAAGTACTTCCGACGGCCGTACGCCGCGGCTGTTCAAACAGTCCAGGATGCTGCGGACGTAGACCGGATGCGCGAACGGAATGGCGACTTCGCCCTTGATACTCATGACTCGATAGTTGGGTTGGCCTTGACCCGAACTTGTTGCTTCGTCGAGTCATATTTGGCTGTGCCCAATCTACACGCCAACTCTCGGACGCCACTCTGCAAATGGTCCGAGACGTTTCCTGAGAATCACCGGAAAGTTCTCTTGCCGCGATCTGTCCTTGGTTGGTGCCTTGGCGACGAATTCAACGCTTCTTGGCAACCGGCCGTCAGCCGTCGATCTCGAGGTTGTCGATCAGGCGCGTGCTCCCCAGACGCGCCGCCGCCAGCGCCACCAGCGGCTCGCCGGCCGTCGGCGCCTGCAGGTCCGAGCGGCGGCGCAGCACCATGTAGTCGGGCTGCCAGTCTCGCGCGCTGAGGGCCTGCATGGCGCGCGCCTCGATGGCGCCGAAGTCGCGCTCGCCCGAGCGCACGGCCGCGGCCATGGCCTGCAGCGCCTGCGACAGCTGCACGGCCTCTGCGCGTGCGGCGTCGCCCAGGTAGCCGTTGCGCGAAGACAGCGCCAGCCCGTCGTCCGCGCGGCGGGTCTCGCCGCCGACGACCTCGATCGGCAGCGCGAACTGGCGCACCATGTGGCGGATGACCATCAGCTGCTGGTAGTCCTTCTTGCCGAACACGGCCACGCGGGGCTGCACGCAGGCGAAGAGCTTCATCACGACCGTGCAGACGCCGACGAAGAAGCCGGGCCGGAAATGGCCTTCGAGGATGTCGGCCAGCGCGCCGTCGGGGTGCACCTTGCAGGTCTGGGGTTCGGGGTAGAGCGCCTTTTCGTCGGGCGCGAACAGAAGGTCGCAGCCGGCCGAGCGCAGCTTCTCGCAGTCGCTGTCCCAGGTGCGCGGGTAGGTGTCGAAGTCTTCGTGCGGCAGGAACTGCAGCCGGTTGACGAAGATGCTGGCCACGGTGACGTCGCCCAGCGGCTTCGCCTGCCGCACCAGGGCCAGGTGGCCGTCGTGCAGGTTGCCCATGGTGGGCACGAAGGCGGGGCGCCGGTAGCGGCTCAGGTGGTCGCGCAGTTCGGGAATGGTGCGGGCGATGTGCATGGTCGTGTGCCTACCAGGCGTGGAGTGAGTCGTCGGGGAAGCTGCCGTCCTTGACGGCGCGCACGTAGGCCTGCATGGCTTGCGCGATGCCCGGCGCATCGGCCATGAAGTTGCGCACGAACTTCGGCAGCTTGCCGAGGCCGACGCCCAGCATGTCGTGCAGCACCAGCACCTGGCCCGCGGTGCAGCGGCCGGCGCCGATGCCGATGGTCGCGCAATGGCGCAGTTCGTTCGTGAGTTCGGTCGCCAGCGCGGCGGGCACCATCTCGAGCACCAGCATCGCGGCGCCCGCGTCCTGCAGCGCATGGGCCTGCTGCTTGAGCAGCGCCGCGGCCTCGCTGCCCTTGCCCTGCACGCGGTAGCCGCCCAGGGCATGCACGGTTTGCGGCGTCAGGCCGAGATGGGCGCAGACCGGGATGCCGCGCTCGACGAGGAAGCGCACGGTCTCGGTGGTCCAGCCGCCGCCTTCGAGCTTGACCATGTGCGCGCCGGCCTGCATCAGCTGCGTGGCGCTGTGCAGCGCCTGTTCGCGCGACGCGTGGTAGCTGCCGAAGGGCAGGTCGGCGATGAGCCACGCCGTGCCCTGGGTGCGGCGCAGTCCGCGCGCCACGCTTTCGGTGTGATAGCGCATGGTGTCGAGCGACACGCCCACGGTGCTCGGAAGCCCCTGGCAGACCATGCCCAGCGAGTCGCCGACCAGCAGGCATTCGACCCCCGCGGCATCGGCCACGGCGGCGAAGGTGGCGTCGTAGGCGGTCAGCATCGTGATCTTCTCGCCGCGCGCATGCATGTCGGCCAGGCGCGGCAGGCTCAGCGGCTTGCGAGTCGATGGCGGCGAGGCCGGGGGCAGGCTGCCGTAGGGGGTGGCCGCATCGGCGGCGGGCAGGGATGACATGTCCTCTTGCTCCCGATGTCAGGCCGCGACGGCTTCGCCCGAGGCGGCCTGCACCGGGATGTGGGCGCGCTCTTCCTTGATGCGGTTGGCGTCGTCGACGAAGACCAGCTTCGGCCGGTGCGCTGCCACCTGCTCCTCGGGCACCAGGCCGAAGGCCGCGATGATGATCAGGTCGCCCACGGCGGCGCGGCGCGCGGCCGAGCCGTTGACCGAGATGATGCCGGTGCCGCGCTCGCCGCGGATTGCATAGGTCACGAAGCGCTCCCCGTTGTTGATGTTCCAGATGTGGACTTGTTCGTTCTCGGCCATGCCGGCGGCGTCGAGCAGGTCTTCGTCGATGGCACAGGAGCCTTCGTAGTGCAGCTCGCAATCGGTGACGGCGACACGGTGGATCTTGGACTTGAGCAGGGTGCGGAACATGGCGTGAAAGCTCTTTCTTTGTGCGAGAAAAGATGAAGGTGTCAGCCCGCGGGCGGCACGAGGATGGTCGGTGCCGCTGGCGCGGCGAGCGTCGGATAGTCGCGGCTGAAGTGCAGCCCGCGGCTTTCGCGCCGGGCCTGGGCCGAGCGGACGATCAGGTCGGCGACCTGCACCAGGTTGCGCAGCTCCAGCAGGTCGCGCGTGACGTGGAAGTGGCCGTAGAACTCCTGCACCTCGCCCTGCAGCAGCGCGATGCGGTGCGCCGCCCGCTCGAGCCGCTTGTTGGTGCGCACGATGCCCACGTAGTCCCACATGAAGCGCCGCAGCTCGTCCCAGTTGTGCGAGATGACCACGGTCTCGTCGGCGTCGGTGACGCGGCTGTCGTCCCAGGCCGGCAGCTCGGCGCGCGGTCGTTGCGGCGCCTCGGCGATGGCCTGCGCGGCGGCGCGCGCGAACACCATGCACTCGACCAGCGAGTTGCTGGCCAGCCGGTTGGCGCCGTGCAGCCCGGTGCAGGCGGTCTCGCCGATGGCGTGCAGGCCGGGCACGTCGGTGCGTCCCGCGAGGTCGGTGAGCACGCCGCCGCAGGTGTAGTGCGCTGCCGGCACCACTGGAATGGGCTCGCGCGTGATGTCGATTCCCAGTTCGGCGCAGCGCGCCAGGATGTTCGGGAAGTGTTCCTGCAGGAAGGCCGGGCTCTGGTGCGAGATGTCGAGGTGCACGCAGTCGAGGCCGTGCTTCTTCATTTCGAAGTCGATGGCGCGCGCCACGATGTCGCGCGGCGCGAGTTCGGCCCGCTCGTCGTGCGCGGGCATGAAGCGGGTGCCGTCCGGCAGCAGGAGCCGCCCGCCTTCGCCGCGCACCGCCTCGCTGATCAGGAAGGACTTCGCGTCCGGGTGGTACAGGCAGGTCGGATGGAACTGGATGAACTCCATGTTCGCGACGCGGCAGCCCGCGCGCCAGGCCGCAGCAATGCCGTCGCCGGTGGCGGTGTCGGGGTTGCTCGTGTAGAGATAGACCTTGCCGGCGCCGCCGGTGGCCAGCACGGTGTGCGGGGCGCGGAAGGTCAGCACCTCGTCGGTGGCCTCGTCCAGTGCATGGAGGCCGAGGCAGGCGTTGTCGGTTCGCCCGAGCTTGCGGCCGGTGATCAGGTCGACCAGCGTGTGCTGCTCGAACAGCGTGATGTTGGGCGTGCGCCGCACCTGCTCGATCAGCGTGCGCTGCACCGCCGCGCCGGTGGCGTCGGCCGCATGCACGATGCGGCGCTCGCTGTGGCCGCCTTCGCGCGTGAGATGCAGCTCGCCGTCTTCGAGCGAGAAGGGCACGCCGAGCGCGCGCAGCCAGGCGATGGCCTCGGGCGCATGCTCGACCACGAAGCGCGTGGCGGCCAGGTCGCAGAGGCCCGCGCCGGCGACCAGCGTGTCGTCGACGTGCGACTGGATGCTGTCGCCTTCGGCCAGCACCGCGGCGATGCCGCCCTGCGCCCACTGGCTGGCGCCGTCCTGCAGGGCGCGCTTGGTGATGACGGCGACCCGATGCGTGGGCGCCAGGTGCAATGCAGTGCTGAGGCCGGCCAGCCCGCTGCCGACGATCAGGACATCGAATTCATGAAAAATCACAGGTCTTCGCTCTTGGCTCGGATGACAAACGGGGCGAACCATAACCGACTCTTGCGCTACGCCCGCGTGCATTTAGGCGAGGCGACCGCATCGGCATCGCTGCTACGATCGCGGCCATTCGCCGCATGTGTGTGGCCTCGCGACCGATGATGAAGATGGACAGTACTCTCGATTTTTCTTCCGCCGAATGGGCCGCCATGGTGCGCGCCGATGCACTGCGGGCCCTCGATGAAGATGTTGGCAGTGGCGATCTCACGGCCTCGCTGATTGCCTCCGATCGCCGCGCCGAGGCGCGGGTTCTCGCCCGCGAGTCCGCCGTCCTGTGCGGGGCGCCCTGGGTCGAGGCGGTGGTCCGCCACCTGGATCCCGGCGCACGGATCGTGTGGCATGTCGCGGAAGGCGATCGCTGCGCGGCCGACCAGACCGTGCTCGAAATCTCGGGCGCTGCCCGAGCGCTGCTCACGGCCGAGCGCACCGCGCTCAACTTCCTGCAGCTGCTCAGCGCGGTGGCGACCAAGACCGCGGCCCATGTCGAAGCCGTGCGCGGCACGCGGGCGCAGATCGTCGACACGCGCAAGACGCTGCCCGGCCTGCGCCTGGCGCAGAAGTACGCGGTGCGCATCGGCGGCGGCGTCAATCACCGCATCGGCCTCTACGATGCCGTGCTGATCAAGGAGAACCACATCGTCGCGGCCGGTGGCGTCAGCGCCGCCTTGCGTGCCGCGGCCGAGGTCGCGAGCCGCGCGACCTTCGTGCAGATCGAGGTCGAGACCCTGGCGCAGCTCGACGAGGTGCTGGCCGACGGGGCCCGCATGGTGCTGCTGGACAACATGGACCTGCCCGCGCTGCGAGAAGCCGTGCGTCGCAATGATGCGCTCGGCGATGCCCGTGCCTTGCTGGAGATCTCCGGCGGCGTGACGCTCGACGGCCTGCGCGCGCTGGCCGAGACCGGCATCGACCGGATCTCGATCGGGGCCCTGACCAAGGACGTCAAGGCGATCGATTTCTCGATGCGGTTCCGGGAGGCTTGATCATGACGCTGACCATGGAGCTTCCGCTGATCGACGTCGACTACGAGCAGCCGCTCGCCGCCGCCGGCGGCGCCGCCTGCGAAACGCGCCAGGCGTGGGCCCGCGTGGCACCCGAGCCGGGTGCCGCGGAGCGCCTCGCGCTGAAGGATCGCATCCGCCGCCTGCTGCGCGAGCGCGATGCGGTGATGGTGTCCCACTTCTACGTTCATCCCGACCTGCAGGACCTGGCCGAGGAAACCGGCGGCCTCGTCAGCGATTCGCTCGAGATGGCGCGCTTCGGCCGCGACCATGCGGCGCGCACGCTGGTGGTCTCGGGGGTGCGCTTCATGGGCGAGACCGCCAAGATCCTGTCGTCCGACAAGCGGGTGCTGATGCCCGATCCGGACGCCACCTGTTCGCTCGACCTCGGATGCCCCGCGGACGACTTCGATCGCTTCTGCGCGCAGCATCCCGACCGCACGGTCGTCGTCTATGCCAACACCAGCGCCGCCGTGAAAGCGAGGGCCGACTGGGTGGTGACGTCGAGCTGCGCGCTGGACGTGGTGCGGGCACTGACGGCGCAGGGGCGCAAGATCCTCTGGGCGCCCGACCGGCACCTGGGCGACTACATCCGGCGCGAGACCGGCGCCGACATGCTGAGCTGGGGCGGCGCCTGCATCGTGCACGACGAGTTCAAGGCGCTCGAACTCGAGCTGCTGAAGCAGGCCCACCCGGCGGCCCGGGTGCTGGTGCATCCCGAGGCGCCGGCCGATGTCATCGCGCTGGCCGACGCGGTCGGCTCGACCTCGGCCATCCTGAGCGCGGCGCAGCGCCTGGATGCGAGCGAGTTCATCGTCGCCACCGACAGCGGCATGCTGCACAAGCTGCGCACGCTGAATCCGGGCAAGACCTTCATCGCGGCGCCCACCGCGGGCAACGCGGCGACGTGCAAGAGTTGCGCCCACTGTCCCTGGATGGCGATGAACGGCCTGGCCGGCCTGGCGCACGTGCTCGAGACCGGGGCGGGCGAGGTGCATGTCGAGCCGGCGCTCGGGCGTCGCGCGCGGGTGCCGATCGATCGCATGCTGGCCTTCACGGCAGCGCTCAGGGGCGGTCAGCCGGTCGATCACCTGGTGGCGGGCATCGGCGCGGCCTGAGCAAGGCTAGGGCCCGCGCTTGAACAAGCGCTGGAACCACCCCTTGGCCTCTTCCGCCTGAACCGGTTCGTGCTCGGACAACTCGATGCCGCTGGCGAGTTGGGCCAGGGATTCGAAGATCATGCGTCGGGCTTCCAGCCGGACGCCGCTGGCGCGCTGGAAGGCGACGACGACCCGGCCGACCTGCAGGGAGTCGCCGCCCAGGTCGAAGAAGTTGTCGAGCCGGGAGATCTCGGCGCCGTCTACCGCCAGCAGTTCGCTCCAGATCCGGGCCAGGGCCATCTCCGCAGGCGTGGAAGGGGCGTGGCCTGCAACCGCATCCGTCCGCTGCTCGATCCTGGGCGCGGGCAACGCATGCCGGTTGATCTTCCCGTTGGGAAGCAGGGGCAGGGCCTCGAGCGCGACGTAGTACTGGGGCAGCATGAAGTCGGGCAGGCTCACTCTCAGGTGATCCCTCAGCGCCGGCGTGTCGAGCGCCCCGTCTCGCGCAACGGCATAGGCCACCAGCCTGGCGTCCCCGGGGCGGTCTTCGCGCGCGATGACCAGGCATTGCGCGATGTTCGGGTGTGACTGCAGGCGCGATTCGATCTCGCCCAACTCGATGCGATGGCCGCGCACCTTCACCTGGAAGTCGAGCCGCCCCTGGTGCTCGAGCAGGCCGTCGTGGCGCCAGCGCCCGCGGTCGCCGGTCCGGTAAAGGTGCGCCTGGGGGTCCGGACTGAACGGGTCGGGGATGAAGCGCTCGGCGGTCAATTCGGGTCGGTGCAGGTAGCCTGACGTGACGCCGTCGCCACCGATGAAGATCTCTCCGGATACGCCGGCCGGGCATCGATGGCCCTGTGCATCGAGCACGTGGATGCTGGTGTTGGCGATCGGCCGGCCGATCGAAATGGTCTGCGGCCGCGAGGGCACCTTCCAGCAGGTGGACCAGACCGTGGTTTCGGTCGGACCGTACATGTTCCAGAGCTCGCCCGTTCGCTCCGAGAGCTGCTCGGCCAGATGCGGGCCGAGGCTCTCGCCCCCGACCAGCGCCTTGAACGACGACGAGCCGGTCCAGCCGGCATCGATCAGCATGCGCCAGGTCGCCGGCGTCGCCTGCATCACGGTGGCGCGGGCCTGGTCGATCAGGGTCCGGAGCGCCTCGCCGTCGACGGCCTGCTCCCGGGTGGCGAGCACGACGGTGGCGCCGGCGAGCAGCGGCAGCAGCACTTCCAGCACCGCGATGTCGAAGCTCAGCGTGGTCACGGCGACCAGCACGTCGTGCTCGCCAAGACCGGGTTCGTTCTGCATCGACAGCAGGAAATTGACCACCGCGCGGTGGGGCACCACGACCCCCTTGGGCTTGCCGGTGGAGCCGGAGGTGTAGATGACGTACGCCGGATCCTCCGGCCGGGCGTCGGCATCGCCGTCGGCCGGCAGGGGGGTCTCGGGGTGGGCCATCAGCTCGGCCTGTGCCGGGTCCAGCAACAGCGTCGGTAGTTCGATCTCGCGCCACAGGTCCGAAAGACCCTGCTCGGTCAGGAGCAGCGTCAGCGCTGCATCCTGCGCCATGTCGTGCAGCCGTTGCAGCGGGTAGGCCGGGTCCAGTGGCACATAGGCGCCTCCCGCGCTCAGGACGGCGAGCTGCGCGACCACCATCTCCGGGGATCGCTGGGCGCAGAGCCCCACCAGGCTACCTCGCCGCACGCCGCGGGCGCGCAGCGCATGGGCCAGTCGATGCACGCGCGACCAGAGCTCTGCATGGCTCAGCGCGGCGCCCGGCACCTGCATGATGGCCGTACCGGCCGCCTTGCGCCGCGCGCGAAGAAGCGCGTGAACCGTCAGGTGGTGCGGATAGGCGATGTCGGTCCGGTTCCAGCTCTCGAGCCTCGCCTGATCCAGGGGACTGGCCGCCGAATGGTCGTGCAGGGGCCGGTCCGGCTGCCGGACGAACAGGTCCAGCAGATGCATGTAGTTGTCGAGCATCGCCTGCGCGGTCTCGGGCGCGAAGAGCTCGGTCGAGTAGCTCAATGACAACGAGTGCTCGCACTCGGTGTCGATCGTCAGTGCCAGGTCGAACTGCGCCGCACGCAGGTTCAAGGGCAGGAAGCCGACGTCGAGGCCTTCGAACTGCGGCGTCTTCCGGGGCGTGTTCAGCACATTGAACATCACGCGAACTTCAGGTGCCCTGGTGCCGGGCGCCTGCTTGTGCAGCAGGTCCATCAGGTAGTCGAAGGGAATGTCCTGATGGGTGAACGCCGACAGGCAGGTCTCGCGTACCTGCTGCGCCAGCTCCCTGAAGCTTTGCGTCGGCCGCACGTGGCTGCGCAGCGCCAGCGTGTTCACCAGCGAGCCGACGACCTGCTCGGACTCGAATCGGGTACGTCCTGCGATGGGTGTCCCGACCACGACGTCTTCCTGCCCGCAATAGCGCGCCAGCAAGGCCTGGAAGGTGGCCAGCAGGGTCATGAACGGCGTCAGCCCGAGGCCGCCGCCGAAGCGCTTGACGCCGGCGAGCCAGCCTTCCGGGAATTCCCGTCGAATGCGGTCGCCCTGGCTGGTGAGGCGCTGGGCCACGGCCGTATCGGATGTCAGGTTCAAGGGGCTGATGTCGGCAAGTTGCCGCAGCCAGTAGCGCGTCTGGCCGGCGAGCACATCGTCGTTGATGTGCCCTCTCTGCCAGCTTGCGTAGTCGATGAAATCGATCGACCGGGAGTTCGGGGGCATCGCCTGGCCCCGCAGTTCGGCGGCGTACAGGTCCTGCAGTTCGTGCATCACGATGCCCCACGACCAGTCGTCGCCGATGATGTGGTGCATCACCAGCACGAGGGCATGATCGTTCGCGTCGCGCTCGATCAGGATGAATCGATGCAGGGGCGCCGATGCCAGGTCGAAGGGCTCCGCGGCGATGCGTGCGGCCTGTCGCTCGAGTTCGTCGTCCCGCTCGGCCTCGGGAACGGCCGCCAGCGAGAGCTGGACCAGGTTGGCCGGCTGCGCCTCGCCGACGAAGGCCATGGGTTCGGTGTCGCCGAAGTCGAAGGTCGTGCGAAACGCCTCGTGCCGCGCGACCAGTTGATCGAGCGCCCGGTGCAGCGCGCCCTTGTCGAGCGGCCCGCGCAGGCGCAGCGAGTCGCGCATGTTGTAGGCCGCGCCCTGCGGATCCATCTGGTTCAGCACCCACATGCGCCGCTGAGAGAAAGACACCGGCAGCGGCCCCGTCCGTGGCAGCGCCACGATGGGCGCCAGGGGCGACGCGCTGTCCGCGGCGGGGTCCGAGGCGAGGCCGCCGACCGTCCGGGCCATGTCCTCGATCGTCGGTTGCTCGAAGATCCCGCGCAAGGGCAGCTCGACCCGAAGGGTCGCGCGGACCCGGGACACGATCTGCGTGGCCAGCAGCGAATGACCGCCGAGATCGAAGAAGTTGTCGCGTACGCCGAATCCGGACTTGCCCAGCACACCGGTCCAGATGTCGAGCAGGGTGGATTCGATCGGCGATCGCGGAGCGACCAGTTCATGGGACGCCGAGGCGGTGTCGGGCTTCGGAAGGCGGTTGCGGTCGAGTTTGCCGCTGGTCAGGAACGGCAGCTCGGACAGGAACATGAATACGGTCGGAATCATGTAGTCGGGCAGCCGCGATTGCAGCGCCGATCGCAGGGAGGCGGCATCGGCCGGCCCCTTCAGGACCACGTAGGCGACAAGCTCCTGGCGGCCGGGGGCGGTCTCGCGCAACAGCACCGCGTTCATCCGCACGCTGTCGCAGGCGGCGAGCGCGGACTCGATCTCGCCGAGTTCGATGCGGAAGCCGCGCAGCTTGACCTGGTGGTCGTTGCGCCCGATGAACTCCACCACGCCATCGTGCAGCCAGCGCGCCAGGTCGCCGGTACGGTACATGGTCTCGCCGGGCCGGAAGGGATTCGGCACGAAGCGCTCGGCCGTGAGGTCCGGGCGATTGCGGTAGCCGCGCCCCACGCCAAGCCCGCCGATGTACAGCTCGCCCGCCACGTTGACGGGCTGGGGCTGGTGCCGCGCATCGAGGACGTAGAGTTGGACGTTGGCGATGGGACGACCGATCGGCACGATGGTGCGATCAGGCAACTGCTCGCCGATTTCATACCAGGCGCTGTCGACGGTCGCTTCGGTGGGCCCGTAGAAGTTGCCGAGCCTGACGCCCGGCAGGAGTCGCCGGAATGACAGCGCGAGCACGCGTTCCATGGCCTCGCCGCCGCTGAGCACATAGCGCAGCCGCGGGTACGTCAGCCCTTCCAGTTCGGCCAGCAGCACACGCAACTCGGACGGCACGAACTGGATCACACTGATGTCGTTCTCACGAATGGCTTCAGCCAGCAAGCGCATGTCCTGATGGACATCGGGCTGCGCGATCACGAGCGTCGCGCCAGAGGACAGGGTCGAGAAGAATTCCCAGGCCGATGCGTCGAAGCTGACGGAAGTTTTCTGCAGCACGCGGTCGCTTGAGGTCAGCCCCAGCGTGTCGTTCATCCACAGCACGTGGTTGCTCAAGCCCTGGTGCATCAACTGCGCGGCTTTCGGCGTGCCGGTCGACCCCGAGGTGTAGATCATGTAGGCGAGTTGGTCCGGTCGCGTCGAATCGGGCAACTCGGCCAGCGGCTCGCGGGGCAGCTCTCCCCCCGGGTCCGGAACCACGACGAGCTTCATCGTCGGCGAGGTCTCGACCTGCTGCAAACGGTCGACCAGATGCGCCTGGGCCAGCACCACGGCCGGCGCCGCATCTTCCAGCATGGCCTGCAGCCGCTCGGTCGGCTGCTCCGGGTCCAGCGGAAGGAGGACGCCGCCGGCCTTGAAGATCGCCAGGTAGCCCACGACCAGGCCGAGGCAGCGCTTCATGCACAGGCCGACCGCGACTTCCGGCCCGACGCCCAGCGCGCGCAACTCGTGCGCGAGCTGTTCCGACAGCAGGTCGAGCTCGCGGTAGCTCATGCTGTGTGGCCCGAAAACCAGTGCGACGGCATCCGGCGTCGCGCGCGCCTGGGTGCGAAAGAGCGCATGCACCGGCAGGTCGGCCGGGCCGGCCGTGGGGCCCTGGTTCCACTCGACCAGCACCCGGTGCTGCTCGGCCGCGTCCATCAGCGGCAGGCGGTCCAGCGCGCAGGCGGGATCGGCCACGATCCCCTCGAGCAGCCGGACGAAGTGCGTTGCCATCTGGGCGATGGTCTGCGGCTCGAACAGGTCGGTGCGGTACTCGAACGCCGCTTCGAGCCCCTGTCGGCCGCTTTCGAGGACGGTCAGCGACAGGTCGAACTTGGAGGTCTGCGCAGGAACGCTCAGCTGCTCGCTCTCCAGGCCCTCGATCTCGAGGACACGGTAAGGGAAGTTTTCGAGCGCGAACGAGACCTGGTAGAGCGGATTGCGGCTGGTGTCGCGTTCCGGGCTCAGCTCGGCCACCAGCCGGTCGAACGGCATGTCCTGGTGGGTGAGCGCTGCGAGCGTGGTCTGGCGCACGTTCTTCAGCAACTCGATGAATCCGGACTCGCGCTCGACATGGCTGCGCATGACCACCGTGTTGACGAAGTAGCCCACCAGTCCGTGCAGCCTCGCATCGTCGCGCGCCGCCAGCGGGACGCCGACGGCGATGTCGGTCTGGCCGCCATAGCGCATCAGCAGCACGTCGAAGGCCGCCAGCAGGGCCATGAAGAGCGTGGCGTCCTGGTTGGCCGCCAATGTCCGCAATGCAGCGGTGAGTTCCGGGGCGATGCGCACCGTCAGCGTCCGGCCCGCATAAGCCACGTGGGAAGGGCGTGCCAGGTCGGTCGGCAGGTTCAGCGTCTGCAACTCGCGCAGGTTCTCGCGCCAGTACGCGCCTTGTGCATGAAGACCGCCGCGTTCGAAGCGCTGGCGTTGCCAGACGGCATGGTCCGAGAAGCGCAGCGGCAGCTCGGCCATGCCGCTGCCTTCGCCGCCCTGCGCATAGAGCTGACCGAGTTCGCGCTTGACGACGCTCATCGACCAGCCATCGGCCACGATGTGATGGACCAACAGGATCAGGACGTGGTCGTCCGGCGCGATGCGAATCAGCTCGGCGCGCAGCAACGGCGCGCTGGACAGATCGAAGGGCTCGGCGATGGTGGCCCGGATGCGCTCCAGCAGCGCAGCTTCCGTCGTGTCGCTTGGCGCCAGCGGCACCTGCCGCAGACGGAACCGCTCCAGCGCGACGCGCACCGGTACGACCTTCTGCACGGGTGCTTCCGCAGTGGCGTGAAACTCGGTGCGCAAGCTTTCGTGGCGCGCAATGAGCGTCCGCTGGCTGCGCTCCAGCAGCTCTGCGTCCAGCGGACCTCGATAGCGCGTCGCCGAATGAATGTTGTAGGCCGTGCCGCCGCTGACCATCTGATCCAGGAACCACAGTCCTTCCTGCGAGAAGGACAGTGGCACGCCGTCATTCGGGTCACCCGCCGTGGACGGGCCCGCCTGCGCGCGTTGTTGCAGAAGTTTGCGGGCAAGAATGCGTCGTCGTGCTTCGGGGCTGTCGGGGCTCGTCGGAATCGAAGGCTCCGCAGCGGCCAGGTTCGAGGCTGGGTTCATGGCGATTTGAAACTGGGAAAACGAGGTCAACGACCCATCGGGTCGGTGCCGAGCAAGCGGGCGACTTCGTCGTCGCTCAGGGCGTCCAGGTCGGCCTGCAATGCCGAGCTCAGCGCATCGGCCTCTTCGATGGCGGCTTGCACCGTGGCCGCGAAGGCGACGACCGTCGGCGCGGCCAGCAAGGCCGATGCGGACAGGTCCAGGCCCCACGTTTCATTGACGGTCCGAGCCAGCCGTAGCGCTGACAGGGAATCGCCCCCCAGGGCGAGGAAGTTCGCATTGGATGGGGACATCGGCTGGTCCAGGGTCTGCGCGAACAGCAGGGCGATGTGCGCCTGGAACGGCGTCAGTGGCGCAGCAGGGGCGGCCTCGATGCCCCCCGAGATCTGATGGCGAAGACCGAGGCGTTGGACCTTGCCGCCCGGGCCCACGGGGATCCGATCGACCACGTGGATGCACGCCGGCACCTTGAAGTCGGCGATGACGCCGAAAAGGCGGGAGCGCAGGAACTGTCCCGAAACCGCGCTGTCTGGCGCAGGCACCACGGCCGCGTGGACGTCTTCGCCCATCGTCGGGTGATCCACCGGGTAGGCCACGGCTTGAGCGACGCCCGTCAAGCGCAAGAGGGCCTGCTCGACTTCGAAGGGCGATATTTTTTCGCCGCCCCGGTTGATCAGTTCCTTGCTGCGGCCGGCAAGGAAGAAGAAGCCGTCCTCGTCGAACCAACCGAGGTCGCCGGTATGAAACCATCCGTCCCGAAAGGCGTCGGCGTTGGAACGGGGAGCGTCCTCGTAGCCATCGAACACCGAGGGGCCACGTGCCATGACTGCGCCCAGCTGCCCCACCTTCAATGGATGGCCCTCGTCATCGATCACGCGCAGCTCCGCGCCGACCGGGCGGCCTATCGATTCCGCCTTTTGAACGTCGGGCGGCAACGGATTGCTGGACAGTGGTCCGGCCGTTTCAGTGATGCCATAGCCCTGAATCACGGGAACGCCCCACAGGTCTTCGATGCGGTGTTGCAAGCCCGCGGGCAGACTCGACGATGCCGAGCGAATCAGGCGAAAGGCGTGCGGCGGCATCCCCGAGTGGTTGCGCGACACGTGGTCGACAACGGCTTGGTGAACAGTGGGCGTCGCGGTGTACCAGGTGGGACGGAATTCGCGCGCCCAGCGCAGGAACTCCGTGGCGTCGAAGGCGGGCGTACACACGACGGACGAGCCGGAGACGAGGGGCGCCAGCAGCCCGACGATCAAGCCTTGGCTGTGGTACACGGGCATCACGCACAAGCTGCGGTCTTCCGGGCTGAGCTCGAGGTGATGCGCGGTCTGGAGTGCGGAATGCACGATCTGCTGCTGCTTCAAGGGCACGCGCTTGGACTTTCCGGTCGTGCCCGAGGTCATCAGTACAAAGGCTGTATGTGCCGGTTCGGGCCAGGGTGCGTCGGCACCGGCTTTTTCGCTTCCCGATGGACTGTCGAGCCAGCGCTGCATGTCGAAGGTCAGAGGGACCAGCCCCAGCGTCTGCGCAATACGGGCTGCCATGGGGTCATCCGGCAAGCCGACGATGGCATCGGCGCTGGCGTCGTCGAGCTGCGCGAGGAGTTCCGTCGAGGTGAGCCTTGGGTTCAACGGAATGCAAACGGCCCCGCATGCAATGGCCAGGCAAGAAACCGCCAGCTCCATGCCCGACGGCATCAGCACCGCAACGCGAGCGGCGGGTGCAAGGCCGTGGGAAGCGAGCCAGGGCCGCGCGTGCTGCACGAGGGCGAACAACTGCGCGTAGCTGAGGGGCTGGAATCCTGGTGCCAGAAGGGCGATCGCAGCAGGTGTTCGCGTGGCATGGCGCTCGAGTTGCTGCGCCAGTGTCGAGACTTCGAACTCAGGCAAATGACATTCCTTCGCATCGACCCGGAGTCGATGCCCTCAGCAGATGAACGGGTGGCCTTATTCGATTCGTTGTGATCCTTGTAGATCGAACGCTGCCGTGATGGACTCGAAGAGTAGCATCTTCATATGCTTCCAGTGAGTCCCTGCCCGAGGGCATGTCATCGATGCAAGGGGGCTGGGGCGGGGCCCGCCGACGGTCACTTGCGGTTCACGCGCGCCGCATCCAGCCGGTCATAGCCGCTCAACTCGACGAATCCTTCCCCGCTGGAACTGCCCGTGACCTTCACGGGTCCCTCCCAGTAGATGTTCGCGGTCGTCCCGCTCGAATCGAATTCGCTGTCGGCGACGAAGGGCTTGATGCTCAACACGCCCGACGGGAGCTTGACGCCCCATTCGACGACATAGGTGATCTTCGTCTTCGGGCTGGTCCAGGTGTTGCCGGGCGTCAGTTCGATGTCGCCCGGCTTGAGGGCCACGGACCCGCTGGCGTTCGAGACCGTGCCGGCCGTCATGACGTTCCGGCCCTCCATGTCGAACAGTTCGTAGAGCATCACGTCGGACCCATCCGCCAGGTGCAGCGCGAACCAGTTCCAGCCCAGGCTCAGGACATCGAAGTCGCCCCACTGGTGATCGAACCACACGTCGCCGCTGACCTGGACGGGTTTGCCGCCGATGGCGATTTCGCCTTGCGCCGCCACACGCGGGCGCGAGTAGTAGTAGCTGATGCCGCTCTTGCCGAAGTCGAGCAGGCCCGGCGTGTCCGAGCCCGCCGCGCGATGCGCGACGACCGGGCGGGCATCGTTCAGGTCGAGCGCGATGGAGGCGCCTTCGAAGGACGCGCGCAGCACATGCAACGGCCCCGAGGCCGCGACCTGCCAGCCGTCCTGCCTGAAGTCGAAGCCCTTGGCGACGCTCTTCGCGGGAATCCCGCCGGTGCGGGTCTGGCTCGCATAGCGCTTGCCGGTTTGAAGGTCGGTCAGCGCCGCGTGCATGACCGTGTGCTTGATCAGGCCGTTGGCGACGAAGACGGCGACGTGGAAGGCATAGCGATTGCCCGTCTTCGCGTCGAGGATCCCGTTGTAGTACCACCACTCCATGCCGGACCCATGGGGGGCGTCGTCGGCCGGCAGGTTCAGGGGAGGCAGGGCGGCGGTCCGCTCGACCGGTTTCCTGCCCGTGTCGACCGACCCGGCCGATGCGGCGGCGGCCGGGGCCGGTTCGGACGCCGACAGATAGAACAGGCCCCAGCCGACTACCGCGATGATGACGACCACGGCCGCCGCGAAGACCTTCAAGCCCCTGCGCCGTGCCCGCCGCTTTCGCGAGGAGCGCGACCCGCTGTGGCTGTGGTCCATGCGGGCGTGGTCGTCGGCTTTCATCTGTGGGATCCAGGTTGAGCGATGGGACGGAGCCTACACCGCGCAACCGTCGACCGCGTCCGGGCATCCCCTGAGCGGATTTATGCCTCCAGCGCCGCGTTGAAGGTCGCGCTCGGCCGCATCACGGCCGCGGTCTTCTTCGCATCCGGCAGGAAGTAGCCGCCGATGTCGGCCGGCTTTCCCTGCACGGCCTTCAGTTCGTCGACGATCTTCTGCTCGTTGGCGGCCAGCGACTTGGCCAGCGGCGCGAAGTGCGCCTGCAGTTCCTTGTCGTCGGTCTGGGCGGCCAGCGCCTGGGCCCAGTACAGCGCGAGGTAGAAGTGGCTGCCGCGATTGTCGAGCTCGCCGGTGCGGGTCGACGGGCCCTTGTTGTTGTCGAGCAGCGTGCCGGTGGCGGTGTCGAGCGTCTCGGCCAGGATCTTGGCCTTCTTGTTGCCGGTCTTCTGGCCCAGGTCTTCCAGCGACACGGCCAGCGCCAGGAACTCGCCGAGCGAATCCCAGCGCAGGTGGTTCTCCTCGACCAGCTGCTTGACGTGCTTGGGGGCCGAGCCGCCGGCCCCGGTCTCGAACATCGCGCCGCCGGCCATCAGCGGCACGATCGACAGCATCTTGGCGCTGGTGCCCAGCTCCATGATCGGGAACAGGTCGGTCAGGTAGTCGCGCAGGATGTTGCCGGTGACCGAGATGGTGTCCTTGCCGCGGATCACGCGCTCCAGCGTGTAGCGCATGGCGCGCACCTGCGACATGATCTGGATGTCCAGGCCCGTGGTGTCGTGGTCCTTCAGGTAGGTGTGGACCTTCTTGATCAGCTCGGCTTCGTGCGGACGGTACTCGTCGAGCCAGAACACGGCCGGCATGCCCGACAGGCGCGCACGGTTCACGGCCAGCTTGACCCAGTCGCGGATCGCCGCGTCCTTGACCTGGCACATGCGCCAGATGTCGCCGGTCTCGACGTTCTGCTCGAGCAGCACCTCGCCGGTCGCGATGTCGACGATGCGGGCCACGCCGTCCTCGGGGACCTCGAAGGTCTTGTCGTGCGAGCCGTATTCCTCGGCCTTCTGCGCCATCAGGCCGACGTTGGGCACGGTGCCCATGGTCACGGGGTCGAAGGCGCCGTTGGTCTTGCAGAAGTTGATCATCTCCTGGTAGATGCGGGCGAAGGTGCTCTCGGGCATCACGGCCTTGGTGTCCTTCGGACGGCCGTCGGCGCCCCACATCTTGCCGCCCAGGCGGATCATGGCGGGCATCGAGGCGTCGACGATCACGTCGTTGGGCGCATGCAGGTTGCTGATGCCCTTGGCCGAATCGACCATCGCCAGCTCGGGGCGGTGCTCGTGGCAGGCGTGCAGGTCCTTGATGATCTGGTCGTGCTGCGACGAGGGCAGGCTCTCGATCTTCTCGTAGACGCTGCTGAGGCCGTTGTTGACGTTGACGCCCAGCTCCTCGAACAGCTTGCCGTGCTTGGCGAAGGCGTCCTTGTAGAAGACCTTGACGGCATGGCCGAAGACGATCGGGTGCGAGACCTTCATCATCGTCGCCTTGACGTGGAGCGAGAACATCACGCCGGTCTCGCGCGCGTCTTCCATCTCGTCCTCGTAGAACTTGAGCAGCGCCTTCTTGCTCATGAACATGCTGTCGATGATCTCGCCCTCGAGCAGCGCGACCTTCTTCTTCAGCACGATCGTCTGGCCGCTCTTGGTGACCAGGTCCATCTGGACGTCGCGGGCCTTGGTGAGCGTCATGCTCTTCTCGCCGGCGTAGAAGTCGCCGCCGTGCATGTGCGAGACGTGGGTGCGCGAGGCCGGGCTCCACTTGCTCATCGAGTGCGGGTTCTTGCGCGCATTGCGCTTGACGGCGGCCGGTGCGCGGCGGTCCGAGTTGCCCTCGCGCAGCACCGGGTTGACCGCGCTGCCCAGCGCCTTGGCGTAGCGCGCCAGCGTTTCCTTGTCTTCGGCGGTCTTCGGGTCTTCGGGAAAGTCGGGCAGGTTGTAGCCGCGGCCCTGCAGCTCACGGATGGCGGCCTGCAGCTGGGGCACCGAGGCGCTGATGTTGGGCAGCTTGATGATGTTGGTGTCGGGGAACTGGGTGAGGCGCCCGAGTTCGGCCAGGTTGTCCGGCACGCGCTGCGCCTCGGTCAGGCGGTCGGGGAATTCCGCCAGGATGCGGGCCGCGACGGAGACGTCGCTGGTGACGACGTCGATGCCCGCCGGGGCGGCAAAAGCCTGGATGACGGGCAGCAGGGAAGCCGTTGCCAGCAGCGGCGCTTCGTCGGTGAGGGTGTAGATGATTCTTGATTTTCCGGCAGTCATTCGGGACCTCTTGTGCATTGAACAGATGGATGAGTCGCTCACGGTGGATCGGCGTGGTCGCGCGCGCGGACAGATCCGAAACCCGGAGAGTCTACGACTCGACGGTGGGGGCGTGCAGGCCGGGGGTCATCGGGCGCGGATGCACCTTCCTGGGGCCCCCGCCAGCTTATTGAGCTACCTTCGCGCAGCAGCGCTTCGGATTCGCCTTGGGAGCGGCCCGGCGGCTCATTGGGCTACCTTCGCGCAGCAGCGCTGCGGTATTCGCCTTGGGAGCGGCCCGGCGGCTCATTGGGAACCTCCGCGCAGCAGCGCTGCGGTATTCGCCTTGGGAGCGGCCCGGCGGCTCATGCGCAGCGGGCCGTCCAGCGCGCGTAGAGGCGATGCAGGAGCGCATGCATCTGCCGGGTGCGCCGGGGCAGATCCCGCAGGATGTCGTCGAAATCGCTGGCGGCCGGGTTGCCCAGCGCGTTCTGGCGTGCCAGCTGGTGCCCATTGCGCTGCACCGACAGTTCGACCAGCGCCGGGGTCATCTCGAGATGGGACTGCACCAGCAGGTGCAGCCCGCGCACCAAGAAGGCCTGGTTGCCGCAGTGGGCGCCGCGCGCCAGCGGCACCGCGCCCGCCGGCGGTTCGAAGGTGTCGCCGTGCCACTGGAAGGTCTGCAGCACCTGCCCCGCGTGCTCGCCCCACCAGTCGCGGGCCGTGCCGGACGCCTCGGCGGTGATCTCGCACCAGCCGATCTCGGGCTGGTCGTGCGGGCGGACCTCGCCGCCCAGGGCCAGCGCGACCAGCTGGCTGCCCAGGCAATGGCCCGCGACGGGAATGCCGCGCGCATCGGCATCGCGGATCAGCGCGAGCTCCTGCGCGATCCACGGCAGCGGGTCGTGCACGCTCATGGAGCCGCCCATGAACACCAGGCCGCCGAAGGCCGAGGCCTCGGCGGGCACCGCGTCGCCGTCGACGATGCGCACCAGCGTCACCTCGCGGCCCAGCGCCTCGAGGATGGGCACCACGGCGCCCGGTGCCCCGACCTCGGTGTGCTGGAAGACCGCGATCGGCTTCATGCGGCGGGGCCGCGCAGCAGCAGCGATTCGACTTCCCGGCCGAAGGCGAGCACCCGCGCGTCCTCGTACTTGCGGCCGACGATCTGCAGCCCGAAGGGCAACCGGTCGGCGTCGCGCCCGAGCGGCAGGCTCAGGGCCGGCTGCTGCGTCAGGTTGAACGGGTACGAGAAGCCGTTGCCCGCGAACCAGTTGACGGGCGCGCCTGTGCCGTCTGCGATGGGCGGCGCCACGGTCGGCGTGGCCGGCGTCAGCAGCAGATCGATGCGGCTGAACTGCTGGGCCAGGCGCGAAGTGAAATCCCGCAGGCGGATCCGGCTGCGGGACAGCCGCCCTGCGTCCAGCGTCGCGCCTTCCTGGTAGATCTGTTGAAGGGGGCCCTCCAGCAGCGCGCGCTGCTCCGGCGTCCAGGCGAGAAAGGACTCGTGCACGCGCGACGCCCACACGGTCCACATGTCGGGCGCCATGTCCGTGCCCTCGGCGGGCAGGGGAACGAGGCTGTGGCCCGCCTGTCCGAGCTGCTCGACCAGCGCGTGGAAGGCGTCGGCGATCGCGGGCGCCACCTGCATGTCGGCGCCCAGTTGCAGGGTCCAGCCGATGGAGAGCGGCCGGCCGGTCCCGGCGCCGCTGCGTGCGAACAGCGAACTCGGGTCGCGCGCATCGGCCTGGGACAGCACCTGCATGGCGAGCTCGCAATCCTCGACGCTGCGCGTGAAGGGGCCCAGGTGGGCGAATTCGGCGAAGGCGCTCTGCGGCGCGAGCGGGATGGCGCCGAAGCTCGGCTTGAAGCCCACCAGCCCGCAGTACGACGCCGGAATGCGCACCGAGCCGCCCGCATCGCTGCCGAGCGCCAGCGGGCCCCAGCCCGCGGCGGCCTGCGCGGCGGCGCCACTGCTCGACCCGCCGGTCGAACGCAGCGGGTCGACCGGATTGCGCGTCAGGCCGCCATGCGGACTCCGGGAGCCGATGTTCCAGCCGAATTCGGTGGTGGTGGTCTTGCCGAAGATCACGCAGCCCGCGGCGCGCAGCAGCGCCACGGCCGGCGAATCCGCGGCCGCCGGCGGCGACCCCGCCGCCCCCCCCCGCCAGGGCGGCCGCCCGGGCGCTTTCGCGGTCGAGCAGGCAGAAGGCGTTGATCTGCCGCGTGTCGGCCTCGATGGCCGCGAACAGCGCGTCCAGCACCCCTTCGGGCGTGTGCTCGCCGCTCGCGTAGGCCTTCGCCAGGCCGGCGATGTCCAGCCTCAGCGCATCGCAGGCCATCAGTGTGCGGCCTTGAAGGTCTCGAACTCGATGTTGGCGATCGTGCCGTCGACCTTGCCGACGCGGCGGATGTACTCGTCCTGCACGATGTCGCGGGTCTTCGCGTCGATGCCGATCGGGCCGCGCGGGCTTTCGAACTGCAGGCCCTGGAAGGCCTGGATCAGCGCCGGGCCGTCGGCGTTGCCGTTGGTCTTCTTCAGCGCGGCATAGATCGCGGCCATGCCGTCGTAGGCCGCCACGCTCATGATGGTCGGGCGCGCCTTTGCATCGCGCTGCGCCTTGAAGTCGCGCACGTAGCGCGCGTTGAGTTCCGACTTGTGATGCATCGAATAGGGGTAGACGGTCGTGATGTCGAGCGCGCGGTCGCCGATCACCTCGATGATGGCTTCGTCGACGATGTCGCCGGTGCCGATGAGCTTGACGCCGGCCTCGGGCAGGCCCTTTTCGCGGAACTCCTTGATGAAGGCCGGCGCCACGTCGCCGCCGTTGACGAAGGCGAACAGGACGTCCGGCTTCGCGTCCTTCACGCGCTGCATGTAGGGCGAGAAGTCGAGCGTCATCATCGGCGTGCGCACGCTGCCGACGATCTCGCCGCCGGCCTTCTTGTAGGCGGCCAGGAAGGCGGCTTCGGCGTCATGTCCCGGCGCATAGTCGGCGACGATCACATAGGCCTTCTTCGAGCCGTTCTTGATCGCCCATTGCGCGATCGGCGGCACCACGTCGGGGTAGCTGAAGGAGGTGCGCACCATGTAGGGCGACTTGGCCGTCAGGTCGGCGGCCGCCGCGTTCATCACGATCATCGGCACCTTGGCCTGCGTCGCAATGGGGGCGACCGACAGCGCGTTGGGCGTGAAGCCGAAGCCCGCCAGCAGCTGCACCTTGTCGCGGACCACGAGCTCCTGGGCCAGCCGCTTGGCGAGTTCCGGATTCGGTCCGGCCACGTCCTTCACGATGATCTCGACCCGCTTGCCCGCGACGCTGTCGCCGAACTGCTTCTGGTAGATCCTGATGCCGGCCTCCATCTGCTTGCCGAACTCGGCGAAGGGGCCGGACATCTCGGCGATGAGACCGATGCGGACGGTGTCCTGCGCGAAGGCGGCCGGCGCGGCCAGCGTGAAGGCGCAGGCGGCGAGGAGGCCGCGGCGGGACAGCCGGGAGACGCAAGTTGACATGATGTGGTCCTGACAGGAAAAGAGGAAAGGGAGTGAAGACGGCGATGGCCCGCCTCAGGCCGGCACTTCGGCGATGCCGACGCCGAGCAGGCCTTCGAGCAGGGCCGCATCGCCGGCCAGCGCCGCGCTCGGACCGGCATGCACCACGGTGCCGCGCTCCAGCACGATCGCCTGGTGGGTCATCTCGAGGGCCAGCACCGGGTGCTGCTCGACCACGATCGACGCCAGGCCCTCGCTCTCGCAGAGATGGCGGATCGAGCGGGCCAGCTCCTCGACGATGATCGGCGCCAGGCCTTCCATCGGTTCGTCGAGCAGCAGCAGCTTCGGATTGGTCATCAGCGCGCGGCCGATGGCCAGCATCTGCTGTTCGCCGCCCGACAGCTGGTTGCCGTAGTTGCCGCGCCGCTCGCGCAGCCGCGGAAAGAATTCGTAGACCCGCTGCAGGTTCCACCTGCCCGGCCGCGCGATCACGGTCAGGTTCTCCTCGACGGTGAGCGAGGGGAACACCTCGCGCTCCTGCGGCACCCAGCCCAGGCCGGCGCGCACGCGGCGATGGGCCGGCCAGCGCGTGATGTCCTCGCCGCACCAGCGCAGCGCACCGCGCATCACGCGGGTGTTGCCCATCAGCGTTTCGAGCAGCGTGGTCTTGCCCACGCCGTTGCGCCCGAGGATCGCGAGGCTCTGGCCTTGCGCCAGCGAAAAGCCCAGGCGGTCGAGCACCACGGCGTTGCCGTAGCCGGCCACCACCTGATCGAAGGCGAGCATCTCAGACATGGTTGGCTCCTGCGTGGCCCAGATAGACCTCGCGCACGCGCGGGTCGGTGCCGATTTCGGCGGGGGTTCCTTCGGTAAGGATCTGGCCGGCGACCAGCACCGAGATGCGACGCGAAAAGCGGAAGACGAGATTCATGTCGTGTTCGATGAACAGCACGCTGATGTCCTGCGGCAGCTCGGCGATGACCTCGAAGAGTTCGCCGCTCTCGTCCTCGGGCACGCCGGCGGCGGGCTCGTCGAGCAGCAGGATGCGCGGCCTGGCGGCCATGGCCAGCGCGATCTCCAGCAGCCGCTGCTTGCCGTAGGCCAGTTCGGCCACCGGCACGTCGGCCAGCGCGTCGAGCTTGAGGCGTCCGAGCAGCGCATGGGCTTCGTCGAACGCGGCCTTGTTGCGCTTGAGCGGACGCCACCAGACCGCGCCCAGGCCGTCGCGCTCGCTGATCGCGAGCACCACCGACAGCAGCGGCGTGAGGCTGGGAAACAGCGTGTTGATCTGGAAGGTGCGCGCCAGCCCCAGGCGGGCGCGCTTGTCGGCGGACAGCGAGGTGAGCTCGCGCTCGCCCATGTGGATCGTTCCGTGGGTCGGCCTGAAGACGCCCGTCAGCAGATTGATCAGCGTGGTCTTGCCGGCGCCGTTCGGCCCGATCAGGGCCTGGCGCGCGCCGGGTTCGAGCGTCAGGTTGACGTCGTCGACCGCGCGGAAGGCGCCGAAGGAGATCCCGAGCCCGCGGGTGCGAAGTGCGGCGCTGCGGCTCATAAAGGTCTCCCGGTCTTCACCAGGCGCGACAGCGCGCCCATGATCCCGCCGCGGCCCAGCATGACGGCGGCGATCAGGAAGATGCCGAGCCAGAACATCCAGTACTGCGGGTTGAGGTCGGCGAACCAGTCGTGCACCAGCATGTAGACGATCGCGCCGATGAGCCCGCCGTACAGCCGGCCGGTGCCGCCGAGCACGAGGATGATCAGCACCTCGGCCGAGCGGTTGAAGCCGATCGACTCGATGCCGACGAACTGCGTGGTCTGGGCCAGCAGCGCACCGGCGATGCCGGCGACGCCGGCCGACAGTGCATAGGCCATGCGCAGCCGCGCCTCCACCGGCGAGCCGATCGCGAGCATGCGCTTGCGGCTGTCGTGGATGCCGCGCAGCGTGAGCCCGAAGGGCGAGCCCAGCACCAGTCGCACGCCGAGGAACACCACCAGCACCACGGCGTAGGCGTAGACGAAGGCGGTCTTGCCGAACAGGTCGAACTCGAACAGTCCGAGCACCGGCGAGATCACCACGCCCTGCAGGCCGTCGGTGCCGCCGGTGATCGACGACAGCCGGTTGGCCAGCTCGGCCAGCAGCATGCAGACGCCGATGGTGATCATCAGCCGCGTGAGGTCGGCGCCGCGCACCACCAGGTAGCTCAGCACATAGCCCAGCACGGCGCACACCATGAGCGCGAACAGCAGGCCGCTGAAGGGCTCGCTCCAGCCATGCTTGGCCAGCAGGCCGGCCGCATAGGCGCCGGCGCCGAAGAAGGCCGCATGGCCCACCGTGAGGATGCCGGCGTAGCCGAGCGCCATGTCCAGCGAGACCGCGAACAGCCCGAAGATCATGATCTGGCTCATCAGCGTGAGCTTGTCCGGCAGCAGGAAGAAGCTGGCGCCCAGCGCGAGCCAGAAGGCCACCTCGGCCGCACGCAGGCGGCCCGGCGAAACTGTGATGGGCTTCATACCAGCCCCTTGCGCGGGATGATGCCGTTGGGCCGCAGCAGCAACATGATGATCATGACGACATAGATGAGAAACGCGCCGGCTTCCGGCAGGTAGTACTTGCCCGCGACATCGACGATGCCGACCAGCAGCGCGGCCACGAAGGGGCCGGTGATGGTGCCGGCGCCGCCGACGCACACCACGATCAGGAAGTACACGAGGTACTTGAGCGGGAACGACGGCTCCAGCCCCAGCATGCCGAGGCTCAAGGCGCCGCCCAGTCCGGCCAGGCCGCAGCCCAGCGAGAAGGTCAGGAAGAAGAGCCGCTGCACGTGGATGCCGGTGCCGCCGGCGACGCGCTGGTTGTCCACCGCGGCCCGCACCATCGCGCCGTAGCGCGTCTTGCCGAGCACCAGCAACAGGCCCGCGAGCACGAGCACGCCGCACAGGATCAGGAACAGCCGATAGCGGCCGACCTCCAGGCCCCCCAGCGACACCCGGCCGTCGAGCACCGGCGGCAGCTGGAAGGGCTGCATCGTCGGGCCGAAGAAGTAGGTGAAGACGGCGACCGAGACGAACACGATGCCGATCGACAGCAGCACCTGGTCGAGCGGATGCGCACGATAGAGCCGCCGGTAGAACAGGAACTCGAGCACCGCGCCGACCAGCGCCGCCACGACGAAGGCCACCGCCAGCGACGGGAAGAAGCCCACGCCGAAGTGGTTCATCAGAACGCTTGCGGCGTAGCCGCCCACCATCGCGAACGTGCCGTGCGCGAGGTTGACGAAGTTCATGAGGCCCATCGTGATGGACAGGCCCACCCCGATGAGGAAAAGGAGCATGCCGTAGGCCACTCCGTCGAAGATCACGATTCCCATGGATGTCCCGTTGCTGCTGTCGCGGCGGCCGCTCGCTTACTTGCTTTCCTTGGCCGGGTCCTTGACGCGCTCGAACTTGTCGAACTCGACGTTCACGAGCTCGCCCTTGGTGCGTTCGGTCTTGCGGATGTAGACCGTCTGCACGATGTCGCGCGTCGCGGGGTCGATCTGGACCGGGCCGCGCGGGCTCTCGAAGCTCAGGCCCTTGAGTGCTTCCATGACCTTGTCGCCCGAGACGTCGCCGCGGGTCTTGGCGAGCGCGAGGTCGATCGCGGCCATCGTGTCGTAGGCGGTGACGGCGAAGTAGCTCGGGCGCAGCTTGCCGCCGAACTCGGCCGCGAAGTCCTTGACGAACTTCTGGTTCTTCGGCGAGGGATGGGCGTAGGAATAGTGGTGGCTCGTGAGCAGGCCCAGCGCCACGTCGCCGGTGGCGTCGAGGTAGCTGTCGTCGGTCGCCTCGCCGGTGGCGTAGAGCTTGATGCCCGCTTCTTCCATGCCGCGCTCCTTCCACACCTTGAGGAAGGCCGGCGGCATCACGCCCGAGGGGAAGAAGAAGAACACCGCCTGCGGCTTGGCATCCTTGATCCGCTGCACGTAGGCCGAGAAGTCGGGGTTGTTCATCGGCGTGCGGACTTCGCCGACCACCTTGCCGCCTTCGGCCGTGAAGGCCTTCTTGAATGCGGTCTCGGCGTCGACGCCCGAGGCGTAGTCGGCGACCACCGTGTAGGCTTCCTTCACGCCCTGCTTGACCATCCAGCGCGCCATCGGATCGGTCACCTGCTGCACGGTGAAGGACAGCCGCGCCACGTAGGGCGAGCTGCTGGTGATGGCGGAGGACGCCGCGTTCATCACGAGGGTCGGGATCTTGGCCTGGGTGGCGATGGCCGCGACGGCGTAGGCGTTGGGGCTGAAGTCCAGGCCGGTGAGGATGCCCACCTTGTCGCGCACCACCAGCTCCTGCGCGATGCGCTTGGCGGCATCGGGCGCCGGGCCTGCCGTGTCCTTCTTGATGATCTCGACCGGCCGCCCGGCGATCTTGCCGCCGTGTTCCTTGAGGTACAGCGCCACGCCGGCATCGAACTGGCGGCCGTAGTCGGCGTAGGGGCCCGAGTAGGTCGCGATCAGGCCGATGCGAAGCGGCTCGTCGGCGGCCTGGGCCGCGCCCATGGCGCCGAAGGCACCGAGGCAGGCCAGCGTCAGGGTGGCGAGGACATTTCTCTTGTTCATCATCATCGTGGAAGCTCCGTTCAATGAAGCCGGTGGGCCGGCAGGCAGGGTGGTTGGGAAAACGGTGGGGCCGGTGCGCGGCCCCGGGACTCAGGAGGTCGCGGCCTCCGGTGCGGTCGTCGCCGCCGGCCTGAGGTCGAAGGATTCGTCGGCGAGCTGCCCGGCCGTGAAGCGGGCACGGGTGCCGATGAGCTTGCGGCTCAGCATGTGCTCGGCCGGCTTGTTCACCGAGTGCGCGGCCACCAGCGTGCCGCCGCGCAGGTAGAACACGCTGAAGCGGTCGCTCGCCATGTCGCCGCGCAGCACCACCTCGTCGCCGGGCGCGGCCAGGCCGGTCATCTGGAACTTGAGGTCGAACTGGTCGCTCCAGAACCAGGGCACGGCCGTGCAGGGCCGTTCGTGTCCGACGATCAGCGAGGCCAGCGCGCGGGCGCCGTCGTTGGCCGACTGGATCGATTCGAGCCGCATGCGCGCCGGTGCGCCGGGTGCGGGCGGCAGCGCCATGCTGGCGACGTCGCCGGCCGCCAGCACGCGCGGCGCGGACGTGCGGCCCAGCATGTCGACCACGATGCCGTTGTCGACGCCGATGCCGGCCTCGCGCGCCAGCTCGGCATTGGGCAGCACGCCGATGCCCAGCACCACCAGGTCGCAATCGATGCGCCGTCCGTCGTCGAGCTCGACCGCGGCCACGCGGCCCTGGGTGCCATGCAGCGCACGCACACCGCGGCCGGTCAGGAGTTCGACGCCGCGGCGGCGATGCGCGTGCTCGACGAAGGCCGACATCGCGGGCGGGAAGGCGCGCGCCAGCAGATGCGGCTGCGCTTCGATCACCGTCACCGCGACGCCGCGCGCGCGCAGCGCCGAAGCGACTTCGAGGCCGATGAAGCCGCCGCCGATCACGCAGGCGCGCTGGGTGCGCTCGGCGGCATGGGCCACGCGCAATGCATCGTCGAGGGTGCGCAGGTCGAGCACGCCGTCGAGGTCTGCGCCGGGCAGCGTGAACGGCCTGCAGCGCGCGCCGGTGGTCAGCGCGAGCCAGCCGTAGTCGAGCACGGCGCCGTCGTCCAGCGTCACCGAGCGGGCGCCGGCGTCCAGCGCTTCGGCGCGGCGGCCGAGCCGCAGCTCGATGCGGTTCTGCTCGAAGAAATCGGGGCCGCGCAACGGCAGCTGGTCGAGGGTCGTCTTGCCGGTCAGCAGGCCCTTGGACAGGGGCGGGCGCTGGTAGGGCGCATGCCGCTCGTCGCCGACGATGACGATGCGCTCCTCGAAACCGAGCTCGCGGGCGCTGGCGGCCAGCTGGACGCCGGCATAGGACGCGCCGACGATCACCAGGGGGTGGGCGGCGGGCATCAGCTCTGGCTCTCGGGGACGCGCACGGTCAGGCCGTCGAGCTCGGCGGTCATCGTGAGCTGGCAGCTCAGGCGGCTGTTCGGCTGCCGTTCGGAGGCGACGCCGTCGAGCAACTCGCCCTCCACCTCGTCGGGCGGCGGCAGGCGGTCGATGAAGGCGTCGTCGACGTAGACGTGGCAGGTGGCGCAGGAGCAGGAGCCGCCGCATTCGGCATCGATGCCGCGGATGTTGCCGCGGATGGCGTTCTCCATCACGCTGGAGCCGGCCTTGGCGTCGACGCTGCGGCTGCTGCCGTCCTTGAGGATGTAGTGGATCGTGGGCATGGCGAGGTCAGAACATGTCGAAGTACTCGCGGTGTTCCCACTCGCTGACCTCGAGGTTGAAGCGGGCGATCTCCGCTTCCTTGATGTGGCACAGGTAGTCGACGAAGGTCTTGCCCATCTGTTCGTTCAGCATCGCGTCCTGGCGCAGGCAGGCGAGCGCGTCGCCGAGCGAGCGTGGCAGGTGTTCGGCGGGCGTTTCGTAAGGGGCGTCGGCCGACGGGCCGGGGTTCGTCTTGTTGCGGATGCCGTCCAGCCCCGAGAAGAGCTGCGACGCGAGATAGAGATAGGGGTTGGCGGTCGGCTCGCCCACGCGGTTCTCGATGCGCGTCGCATTCTGCCCGACGCCGCCCAGCACGCGCAGCATCGCCCCGCGGTTGTCGCGGGCCCAGATGGCGCGGTCCGGCGCCAGCGAGAAGGGGCGGTAGCGCCGGTAGCCGTTGATCGTCGGGCTGGCCAGTGCGGCCGAGCCGCAGGCGTGCTCCTTCAGGCCGCCGAGGTAGTGCAGTCCGAGGTCGCTCAAGTCCTGGCCGGGCTCCGAGGGCATGAAGGCGTTCACGCCGTCGCTTTGGCGGCGCAGCGACTGGTGCAGGTGCCAGCCGCTGGACATCACGTTCGGGATGCGCGGGCGGCACATGAAGGTGGCGTGGTAGCCCGCGCGCTGGCAGATCTGCTTGATGGCGCTGCGCAGCAGCACCATGGTGTCGGCCGGCAGCACGCCGGCCGTGGGGCCGAAGGTCAGCTCGAACTGGCTCGGGCCGAACTCGATCTCGAGCGAGCGCAGCGGCAGGCCGAGCCCGATCAGCTGCGAGCGCAGCAGCTCCATCACGGCATCGACGCGGTCGTAGCGCAGCTCGGTCAGGTACTGGTGGCCGTGCGACAGCAGCGACACGCGCGGCGGCTCGCCGGGCTGGCCCGAATCGGTCAGGCCCATGCGCGGGTCGTCGAGCTTGAAGACGTGGAACTCGACTTCCAGGCCGGCGATGAAGTCCAGCCCCATCTCGCCGAGCTGGTGCACCGCGCGCTGCAGGATCTGGCGCGTCGCATACGGGCAGGGCTTGCCGTCGGCCATGTAGGCGTCGCACAGGATCCAGCCGGTGCGCGGCGTCCATGGCAGCACCTTGAAGGTCGAGGGGTCGGCCACGATCGTGAAATCGGCGCCGCCCTGGAAGCCTTCGATGGCGAAGCCGCCGCCGGCCGCGAACACCGGGAACACGGTCTTGTGCGAGGTGTCCTTGGCCAGCAGCGTGGAGGTCAGGTTGACGCCGTCCCACAGCGCGGCGCGGGCCTCGCTGGCGACCAGCGTCTTGCCGCGCAGCAGGCCGTGCTGGTCCGGCCAGGCGAAGCGCACCACATCGAGGTCACCGGCATCGATGCGGCGCACCAGTTCCTGGGCCTGCTTTTGCTGGTCGTCGGACCAGAGGCCGTGTCGGTCTACAAAGGAGCTCATGGCGTGGCGTGCTCAGGCGGCGGCCAGGCGGGCCGAGGCCCAGTCCGACTTGAGGCGGCGTTCGCGGTCGGCGCTCTGCCAGTAGCCGTCGGTGTTGCCGGACTCGCCGATGCCGTCGATCGACGGCGGCCCGGTGAGTGCGCTGGCCTGCGCGGCGTCGATCAGCATCGGCGCCCCTTCGCCGGCCTGCGTGCTCTCGATGGCCTTCACCAGCATCCGGCGGTAGGCGATGATGCCCTTGTCGGTGCTGCCCAGGTGCTCGCGCGTGCGGTCCTGGATCGGGCCCTGCGACTCGACGGCCCACTGGTCGTGCACGTTGATGTCGTCGCCCATGCCGGTGTAGGTTTCGGTCCGCTGCTCGTCGATGCTGTAGCCGTAGTTGTTGCGCTTGTTCTTGCGCGAGGTGTAGTCGGGCAGCTCGTAGAGCTTGAGCCGCTGGTCGCGCATCTGCTGCTTGTCGACCGGGCCGGTGAAGCTGGTGAAGATCGCATACCAGTAGCAGTGCGTGTCGTCGACCGGCACATGCCACTGCGAGATGGTCATCTCGGCGCTCATCGGGATCACGAAGGCCTGCGGGAACACGACGTTGGTCACGCGCACGTGGGTCTGGGTCTCGGAGAGCTTGCGCAAGGCGGTCAGGCGCATGCCGTAGTCGGTCGGGTCGACGCTGATGTCCGGGCGGTCGTATTCGCGCAGCACCTTGGTGATCGGCATGTCGGAGTCGGCCGAGGCGCCGCGGAACTGCTTGCCGTAGCTTTCCGAGGTGTCCGCGTCCTCGAAGAAGCGGTGCAGGTACGAGGCGTGCGCCGGGTCGATGCCGACCTCGAGCGCCTGCAGCCAGTTGCATTCGAACAGGCCCTTGAAGGCGAAGGTGTGCGAGTCGGGCGCCACGAAGCAGTCGAACTCGGGAAACGCCGGCGGCTCGCCTTCGCCGATGTAGGCGAACACGGTGCCGGCGCGCTCGACCACCGGGTAGGCGGCCTGCTTGATGCGGCTGCACAGCTTGCTGCCGGCGGGTTCGGCGGGGGTTTCGAGGCAGTTGCCCTTGGCGTCGAACAGCCAGCCGTGGAAGGGGCAGCGCAGGCCGCCGTCTTCGAGGCGGCCGAAGGCGAGGTCGGCGCCGCGGTGCGGGCAGTCGCGGTCGAGCATGCCCAGCTGGCCCTTCTCGTCGCGGAACAGGACGAAGTGCTGTCCCATCAACTGCACCGGCTTGACCGGGCGCGGGCCGGCGAGTTCGTCGGCGAGCGCCACCGGCTGCCAGTAGCGGCGCAGCAGCGTACCCGCGGGGGTGCCGGGGCCGACCCGGGTGATGAAATCGTTTTGTTCAGCGCTGATCATGGGTGCTCCATCGAGGGGTGACAGTTGGAAACATGCACTGCATGCAATTGCATACATTGTCCAAGCTGTCTTTGTCCAAGGTCAATTGTTTTCCGTTCGAATTGGATGTTGACGGCCTGAAATAAAGGGTTAACACCTAGTGTCTGACGCGCCTATGCGGTGCATTCCATTCAAATGGATGCATCATGGTTCTGATGCATGCAACATCCGGACCAACTGGCGATGCTTGTGTGCAATGGTCGTCGTTCTCCTTAGAATCGAACCATCCCTTCGCTTTGCCGACCCAGATGGACTCCCAACAATCCCGCGTGCTGGTTCAACTCCGCGACCTGATCCTCAAGGGTGAATTCGTGCCCGGCGAGCGGCTCGCCGAGATCCCGCTGGCGGAAAAACTCGGTGCCTCGCGCACGCCGGTGCGGCTGGCGCTGACCAGCCTGGAGCACGAGGGCCTGATCGAGCAGTCGCCGAGCGGCGGCTACCAGATGCGCCGCTTCACCTCGCAGGAGATCGCCGACGCGATCCGCGTGCGCGGCGTGATCGAGGGCTTTGCCGCCCGCCTGCTGGCCGAGGACGGCGCCTCGCGCCAGTTGCTGCGCGACCTGCACGAGTGCCTCGACGATGGCGACAAGGCGGTCAACAAGGCCGAGATGGACCTGGACGACTACGCGGCCTACGTCGAGATGAACGACCGCTTCCACAAGCTCATCATGCAGGGCTGCGGCAACGTCGCGCTGCAGCGCGTGATGGACATGCTCGACGGCCAGCCCTTCGCATCGCCGAGCGCGATGCTGCCGATGCAGTCGTCGATGGAAGAAGGGCACCAGTGGATGAAGCAGGCCCATCGCACGCACCACGCGATGGTGCAGGCGATCGAGCGCGGCCAGGGCTCGCGCGCGCAGGCGCTGGGCGAGGAGCACGTGGAGATCGCGCGCATGAATCTCGAGTACGCGCTCGAGCGGCCGGAACTCGCGGCCGAGCTGATGCCGGGGATGCGGCTGGTGGCCGGCAAGCCCCGCGGCTAGCGGCTAGTTCTGGCAGTTGTTGCGGCTGACGCTGCAGTTCTTGAGCGCCTTGTCGAGCCGCGGGCGGCAGTTCTTCTCCGAGGCGGTCTTGCAGAACTGGTAGTCGGCCTTGGCCGTCTGCTTGCACGTGCTGTACTGGAGTTCGCATCGGGTCTGGCTGCCGCCATCACCCTGGGCGGATGCGAAGTTCGGCACGGCAGCGAGGATCCAGGCGGCGGATGCGAGCGCGATCATTTTCATGAAGATGCTTTCCTCGGGAGGTGGGTCCGCATCTTAGATCGGTGGCTTCGGTGGGGCGTGGTCGATCGTCCGGACCGGCGGTGTTCGGGCTCGGGGCGTCGACCCTGCGTGACTTTTTTCACGGCCGGCGCGACCGCGTCGATACAACTTGTTGCAAATAGGCCGTGCGCCCCTAGGATCGCCGAAACACCGAAAGCGACCCATGCCCTTCCTGGTCCAGCACGTGGCCCGAACGATCGTCGTGTTCAGCATCTGCGCGGCAAGCGCCATGGCCTCCGCCGAGATCCATCGCTGCAAGGATGACCGCGGCCAGACGGTCCTGTCCGACCGGCCGTGCGGCGCCGCGTTCTCCGGCCCGGCGCTGCAGTCGACCGCGTTCGGCGGCGGGGCCGATCGGATCGCTGCGCCGGCGATGCCAGGCATGCGCGCGCGGGATGCCGGCGGGTCGTACGACTTCATCCCGGTCCATCGCCCGGGCGAGCGTCGTTCGGAGAAACAGGCGCTGCGCTAGCGAGGCCGGCGCCGGTTCGCGTGGCCGCCGCGCTGCTCGGCTCAGGGCACGGCGGCGACCGAGGTCGCGGCCTGCGCGGCAATCCGGCGCAGCAGTTCCGTCAACGCCCGCGCCTGCGATTGCGAGCTGTCGGCGTCGCCCGGGATGTCGTAGCTGAACTCCCCGCCGTGCAGCAGGCGCGGCACGCGTTCGGTGCTCCACAGCGCGATGCGCGCGGTCGCCTTGAGTCGCTGTTCGCTGCGCACATAGTCCATGCGGCTCAGCACCACCTGCAGTGAAAGAGCGGCGGGCGACTGCTCGCTGCAATTGGCCTCGCACAGGCGCCAGCCGGGCAGGCGCTCGCGCAGCGCGGCGTTGAACTCGCGCGCGACCCCGATCTCGATGCGCTCGGCCCAGAAGGTGTCGGGCCACTCGCCCAGCGTGCTGGCCTCGGCCCGGTAGCGCACGCGGCGCGCGACCAGGTATTCCGGAATCTCGGGCCGGCCCACGGCCAGCACGCGGACGGAGGCCGGCGCGGAAGCGGCGGCCGCTGCCGACACGGCCGGCGGCAGCGTCAGCAGCACCGGCGCCGGCGTCGAGGCGCAAGCCGCCAGCATCGCCGCCAGCGCGGCGCACAGCGGCCAGGCCGCCCATCGGTTCAGTGCATTCATTGGCGTGGGTTCCCGAAGATGATTGCGTTGGGCCTTTCCTCGAGCTGCTCGCTCAAGGAGCGCAGGCTGCGCGCCGCCTGTGAAAGATCCTTGACCGCGGCTTCGAAATCGCCGCGCAGCGGCGCGCCGGGTGCCGCGACGTCCGCCAGCCGTTCCATCGCGAGCTTGGCCGTTTCCGAGGCCTGCCGGGCGCCGACCAGGGTGCGCTGCAATTCCGGCTGGGCCGCGAGCACCGTCTGGCGCGAGCTGTCGGCCAGCTGCGTGATCGATCGCAGCGTGGTTTCCGAACTGCCCTGCAGTTGGCGGATGGCCTCGGTCGCGGCCGTCAGCGTCTTGCGCGATTCGGCCCCGGTCAGCTGCAGCTCCTTCGCGGCGCCGCCGAGCACGTCCTTGGCGCCGTCCAGCGTGTGCTGCACCGCCACCAGCGTGGTGCTCAGCTCCTGCACCGCCTGGCGCACCTCCGCCACCGTGTCGTGCAGCGGCAGGTTGGCGACCTGGTCGATCAGGGCCCCGAACCGGTCCGCCACCGCCGGGATCTCGGGCGCGCCCGGGCCGCCCAGCAAGGTGGCCGGCGTGTCGGGCAGGAAGTCGAGCTCGATCGCCTTCTGGCCCGTCACCACGCTTTGCGAAGCCAGCCGGGCGCGCAGCCCGCGCTGCACCAGTTCCGGCAGGTCGAGGGCCTTGTTCTCGGTGACATGGGTCAGGTGCAGGGCCGAGGGCTGCAGCCGGAGCGTGACCGGGACCGTGGTCTTCAGCGAAGCGGCGTCCATCTGGATGCCGATGTCCGTCACCTGCCCGATCATGACGCCGCGGAAGGTCACGGGCGCGCCGACCGACAAGCCGCTCACGTTGCCCTGGTAGTACACGCGGGCCTTCTGCTGCCGGGTGAACAGGTCGTTGCCGCCGAGCCAGAGGATGGCCGCGATGGCGATGGCGAAGGCGGCGGCGACGAAGCCGCCGATCAGCAGGGCGTTGCGTTTCATGGGGTGGCCTTGGATGGGGTGGAGGCAGGTGCGGCCGCGGGCGGCACCTCCCGATGGAGAAAGGCATGCACCGTCGGATGCACATCCTGGCGGGCCAGTTCTCGCGGGCAGCCGTGCGCGATCGGGCGCTTGCTGTCGGCGTCGAGGAAGATGCCGTCGTCGGCGATCGCGAACAGGCTCGGCAGCTCGTGGCTCACGAAGACCACGGCCGCGCCGGTGCGGTGCCGGATGTCGAGGATCAGGTCGTCCAGGCGGCGCGAGCTGATCGGATCCAGGCCGGCCGAGGGTTCGTCGAGGAACAGCAGCGGGGGCTCGGCGGCGATGGCGCGCGCGAGGCCGGCGCGCTTCTTCATGCCGCCGCTCAGCGACGACGGATAGAAGTCCGCGAACTCGCCCAGCTCGACCCATTCGAGCACCTCCCGCGCCTTGCTCTCGCGCTGCTTCGCATCGAGGCGGGTCTGGCGCGTGAGCGGCAGGCAGACGTTTTCCAGCACCGTCATCGACGACCACAGCGCGGCGCTCTGGAACAGCATGCCGAAGCGCGAGCGCAGCGCGGAACGCTGCGCATCGTCGCTGGCCCAGAAGTCGACGCCGCTGTAGGTCACGCTGCCGGCCGCCGGCGGCAGCAGCCCCACCAGGTGCTTGAGCAGCGTGCTCTTGCCGCAGCCGCTGCCGCCCATGACGGCGAAGATGCAGCCTTTCTCGACCTTGAGCGACACGTCCTTCTGGATCAGCCGGTCGCCGAACTGCATGACGAGCTGGTCCACCGCGAGCAGGCTCATGGTCAGATGTCCAGGGCGTTGGCGCACATGGCGAAGATGGCGTCGAGCACGATGATGCCGACGATGCTGGTCACCACCGCACCGGTGGTCGCCACGCCGACGCCGGCCGCGTTGCGCTGGGCGCGCAGGCCGTAGTAGCAGCCGACCATGCCGACCAGGGCGCCGAAGGTGAGCGACTTGCCGATGCCCAGGCCCAGGTGGGTCCAGGTCAGCGCCTCGGCCGTGCGCTGCATGTAGGCGGCGCCGGACACGTCGAGCATGGCGGCCGACACGATCATGCCGCCCAGCAGGCCGGCCAGGCAGGCGAAGATGTAGAGCAGCGGCATCATCAACAGCAACGAAGCGACGCGCGGCAGCACCAGGAAGTCGATCGCGGTCAGGCCCAGCACCTCGAGCGCATCGACCTCCTCGTTGGCCTGCATCGTCGCGATCTCGGCGGCGAATGCGGCGCCGGTGCGCCCGGCGATGACCACGGCCGTGATGATGGCCGCCATCTCGCGCGCGACCGCGATGCCCACCAGGTCGGCGACGAAGATACCGGCGCCGAACTTGGCGAGCTGCACCGCGCCCACGAACGCCAGGATCGCGCCCACCAGCAGATTCACGACCAGGACGATCGGCACCGCCCTTGCGCTGCAGTCGGCCAGGACGCGCCCGAGGTCCTCGCGGCGGAAGGTCCAGCGGCCGCGCAGCGCGGCAGCGGCCGACAGCAGCACCTCACCGAGGAAGTGCAAGGGCCGCTCGAGCGGGCCGACGGCCGATCGCAGCAGCGCGCCGATGCTCGGGCCCATGCCCTTGGCGTCGCTCAAGCGAACCCCAGGCCGGCGGCGCGCGCGGGCATCCCGTGGTTCTTTCGCGCCGGCGGCGACGCGGGAATCTGGCGTTCGAAGGGGGGGTGCGGGATCATTCGGCAGGCAGCGTGAGGGTCCGCCGATGTTAGCGAATGGTCGGCCGGGCCGCGAGGCAAGGGCGGTCGCGCCGCCCGCGCAGCGGCGGCAGCCCGTCGGATCAGGCGCCGGCTACCACTCGCCGACTTCGCGCAGGCGCTGATCGGGCTCCAGCCGCTCGAGGCGCTGGCGGGCGAGCTGTTCGCGGCGCCGATCGGTCCCGACCAGCGTCCCCAGCTTGCGCGAGAGCGCCTCGGCAATGGCATGCCGCGCCGTGGGCTTCGGCGTGCGGCCGGCGCGAATCGAGCGGATGCGGCTGTTCATGGCGAATTCCTTGGGGTCAGCCTCGATCATCCCCAACAATGGCGTCATGCGCATGACGGCGGGCGAACCAAAGGCGCCGGATCGTGCATATCGCACATGACACACCACCATGACCCAGCCCATTCCAGAGCCCACACCGCCATCGATGCCCGCCACGCTCTCTGCGCGCGACCTCGAACTGCTGCGCCTCGCGATCCGCCTCTCGGCCGACTCCCGGGCCCGGGGGCGCCATCCTTTCGCCGCGCTCGTGGCCGACGCCGATGGCCAGGTCGTGACGACGGCCGGCAACAACTCGATGCCCCCCGAAGGCGACCCGACCCAGCATGCCGAGCTGGTGGCCGCGGCCCAGGCGGCGCGCAAGCTCACGCCCGCGCAGCTCGCCGGATGCACCCTGTACACCAGCGCCGAGCCCTGCTGCATGTGCGCCGGCGCGGTGTACTGGACCGGCATCGGCCGCGTGGTTTATGCACTGTCGGAACATGCGCTGCTCGGGCTCACGGGCGACCATCCGGAGAACCCCACCTTCTCCCTGCCGTGCCGCGAGGTGTTCGCGCGCGGGCAGCGGCGCGTCGAGGTGGTCGGCCCGCTGCTGGAGGAGGAGGCCGCGGTGCCGCATCGCGGTTTCTGGCACGGCGGCGCCTGAAGCGGCGTCGCCCGGGACGAAAACCTACCAACGCTCCATGTAGGGCCGCAGGTCGAGCTCGAAGGTCCAGGCGTCGCGCGGCTGCGCGTGCAGGTGCCAGTAGTTGTCGGCGATGTGCGCGGGGTTCAGGATGCCGTCCTGGTCCTTCAGTGCGTAGCGCTCGGGAAAGCTGGTGCGGATGAACTCGGTGTCGATCGCGCCGTCGACCACCACGTGCGCCACGTGGATGTTGCGGGGCCCGAGTTCGCGTGCCATGCTTTGCGCCAGGGCGCGCAGCGCATGCTTGGCGCCGGCGAAGGCGGCGAAATTGGCGGCGCCGCGCAGGCCTGCGGTGGCGCCCGTGAAGAGGATGGTGCCGCGGCCGCGGGCAACCATGCGCTTGGCGACCTCGCGGCCGTTGAGGAAGCCACCGAAGCAGGCCATCTCCCAGACCTTGAAGTACTTGCGCGCGGTTTCCTCGAGGATGCTGCACGGCACGTTGGCGCCGATGTTGAAGACCATCACCTCGATCGGGCCGTGCTCGCGCTCGACCTGCTCGACGAGCGCGATCACGTCCTCTTCCTTGCGGGCATCGCTGCCGTAGCCGAAGGCCTGGCCGCCGCTCGCGCGGATCGCGTCGACCGTCGGCTGCAGCTTGTCGGCCGAGCGGCGCGTGAGGCAGGCGATGTAGCCCTCTCTTGCGAAGCGGGCTGCGATGGCGCCGCCGGTGGCATCGCCGGCGCCGATCACCAGCGCGACCTTGGGTTGAGCTTGGGGCCCGGGCATGGGTGTCTCCTTCGTTCGGGGAAGCGGTTCCGATCCGAAAACCATAACATGCCCCCGGGTCGGGAGCCGGCACGCAGCTGACAGCGTGCGCCGTGGACGCGGGGGCGGATTGCTATCCGTGCGCGTGCCAAAGCACCGCGAAGAAGTGGCAGGCACTCCCCGCCAGCACGAACAGGTGCCAGACGGAATGCGCGAAGCGCACCTTGTTGTCGAACAGGAAGACCACCGCGCCGGCCGTGTAGGCCAGGCCTCCGGCCACCAGCCAGCCGAGCCCGGCGGCGCTCATGCGTTCGTGCAGCGGCACCGCGGCCGCCACGGCCATCCAGCCCATTGCCACATAGAGGCCGGTCGACCACAACGGATGCCGCAGCCGGTTGAACAGCTTGGCGCCGACGCCCAGCGCCGCCGCGCACCAGATGGCGCCGAACAGCGCCCAGCCCCACGGGCCGCGCAGCACACCGAGCAGGAAGGGCATGTAGCTGCCGGCGATGAACAGGTAGATGGCCGCGTGATCCAGGCGGTTGAACCAGGCCTTGGCCCTGCCGAACGGCAAGGCGTGGTACAGCGTCGACACCAGGTACAGCAGGATCATCGTCCCGGCGAAGATGCTCGCGCCAACCACGGCGGCCGCGCCATGCTGCTGTGCGGCGCTGTACACCAGGATCGGCAGCGAGGCGATGGCCAGCAGCAGGCCCAGGCCGTGGCTCAGGGCGTTCATCACTTCTTCGGCAACCGTCTGGTCGCGATCGGCGGCAATCATCCTGCAGGCCCTCAGCTGGCGGGGCCCTTGACCATCGCCATCGCCGAAGTGATCAAGGTCGACACCTCGGTCATGTGGCTCGGCACGATCAGCGTCGTCTTCGACTTGTCGGCCACCTTGCCGTAGGCCTGGAGCGCTTCCTCGGCGACCTTGAGCTGCACCGCCGATTGGCCGCCGGGCTTCTCGATGGCCTCGGCGATCCGGGCGATGGCGCCCGCGGTGGCTTCGGCCACGGCGCTGATCGCCGCGGCTTCGCCCTGCGCCTTGTTCACGACCGCCTGCTTCTCGCCTTCCGAGCGGGCAATGGCGGCTTCGCGCTCGCCGGTGGCGATGTTGATCTGCTCCTGGCGGCGCCCTTCGGAGGCTGCGATCAGGGCGCGCTTCTCGCGCTCGGCCGTGATCTGCGACTGCATCGCGTGCAGGATCTCGTTCGGCGGCGTCAGGTCCTTGATCTCGTAGCGCAGCACCTTCACGCCCCAGTTGAGCGCCGCCTCGTCGATCGCGGCCACCACCTGGGCGTTGATGATGTCGCGCTCCTCGAAGGTCTTGTCGAGCTCCAGCTTGCCGATCACGCTGCGCAGCGAGGTCTGGGCCAGCTGGGTGACGGCCACGATGTAGTTCGACGAGCCGTAGCTGGCGCGCATCGGGTCGGTGACCTGGAAGTACAGGATGCCGTCGACCGTGAGCTGGGTGTTGTCGCGCGTGATGCAGACCTGGCTCGGGACGTCGAGCGGCACCTCCTTGAGGCTGTGCCGGTAGGCCACCCGGTCGATGAAGGGCACCAGGAAGTTGGCGCCGGGCAGCAGCGTGGCGTTGTACTTGCCCATCCGCTCGACCACCCAGGCGTGCTGCTGCGGGACGAACTTGACGGCCCTCGCGACGAACAGGATCGCGACGACGAGGAGAACGAGCGAAATTTCCATGAAGGCTTTCAGTAGTGATGGGTAGAGTTTTTTCGCGGCGCGTCAGCCGATGAACTCGACGACGAGGACGTTGCCCTGCACGTCGACGATGCGATGGAGTCCGGGAACCGTGGGCGCGCCGGCCATGGGCTTGACCTGCCAGGTGGCGCCGCGGTAGCGGACCTCGGCCGTGCGGCCCTCGCTCCAGGCCGGGACCGTGACCTGTTCGCCGACGTCGATCTGCAGGTCGGACAGGCGCGCCTTCGGGCGGCGCGACGCGCGCAGGTACCAGCCGCCGACGAAGGCCATGCAGGCCACGGCGGCGCAGACGATCTGCGTCGGCATCGCGGCGCCGAGGTGCGCGGCGAGCGCGCCGACCGCGAAGCCGATGGCGATCAGCAGGGCATAGATGGTGCCGGTCACCAGTTCGAGGGCGACCAGCGCGAACGTCATCAACCACCAGAGCGTGGGGGCCGTCATATGCATCCTTTTCTGCGCCGGACAGCGGCGTGCCGCGAGGATAGCCCGTCGTTCGGTGCCCGCCTGCCGGGCAGGGCGATGCGAGCTGCTGACGAGACGCTTCTTGCGCTGGATCAGGGAAGTTCGGCAACGCGCGCGGAACGCGGATTGCACGACACCGAGTGCGGCCTCGCGGCCGCCTCGCCGAGGCCACCCGGGAAGGCGTCGGTCACAGCTACGTTACACTGCGCGCCGCTTGCAGCTTGCGTCGCAGGCTGCGCCGCCATAGGCAACATGGCGAAAAAAACCATCCATAGGAAATTTGAAGTGAACCGTATCGAACTGGTCGAGAAGATCGCCACCGCCCACAACGTCAGCAAGGCCGAAGCCGCGCGCATCCTGGAAACCGTCACCGGTTCCATCGTCGCTGCAGTGAAGAAGGGCGAGCCCGTCCAGCTGATCGGCTTCGGCACCTTCAAGCAAGTGGCACGCGCTGCTCGCACCGGCTTCAATCCCCAGGCGGGCGCCGCGATCAAGATCGCAGCCCAGAAGGTGCCGAAGTTCGTGGCAGGCGCAGCGTTCAAGGCTGCCGTCGACCCCAAGGCCGCCAAGCGCAAGGCCGACAAGGCTGCTGCGAAGCCGGTCGCCAAGAAGGCCGCCCCCGCCAAGAAGGCTGCCGCTGCTCCGGCCAAGAAGGCACGCAAGTAAGCCTGGCGTCCAGCAAGAAAGAACGGCCCCTCGGGGCCGTTTTTTTTCGCTGTGAACGATGCTCAGGCCGGCGCCGGGCCGCCCCAAGGCGGCCTGCGGCCCCCTCGGGGGGCAGCGACCACACGAAGTGGGGAGCGTGGGGGTCAGTCAATTCGGCGCAGCAGCCGCAGGCCGTTGGCCACCACCAGCAGGCTCGCGCCCATGTCCGCGAACACCGCCATCCACATGGTCGCCGCGCCGAACACGGCCAGCGCGAAGAACACGACCTTGATCGCCAGCGCCAGGCTGATGTTCTGCCACAGCACCGCGTGGGTGCGGCGCGACAGGCGGATCGTCTCGGCGATGCGGCCGAGGTTGTCGTTCATGATCACCACGTCGGCCGCCTCCATCGCGGTGTCGCTGCCCGCCCCGCCCATCGCGAAGCCGATGTCGGCCTGGGCCAGGGCCGGCGCGTCGTTGATGCCGTCGCCGGCCATCGCGGTCGGGCCGTAGCGCTGCCGCAGGTCCTCGATGGCGCGCAGCTTCTCGTCCGGCAGCAGGCCGCCGCGCGCATCGCCGATGCCGGCCTCGCGGGCCACGGCCTGCGCGGTCGCCTGGTTGTCGCCGCTCAGCATCACGGGGGCCACGCCCAGGCGCTTGAGCTGCGCGATGGCTTCGATCGAGCTGGGCTTGATCGTGTCGGCCACCGCGAAGAGGGCCAGCACGCCGTGCTCGTCGGCGAGCAGCGTGACCGTGCGGCCCTGCGCCTCGAGCGCGCCGAGTTCGGCCTCGAGCGCCGGGTCGGCCTGCTGGCGCTCCTTGATGAGCCGATGGTTGCCCAGCACCAGCCGCCGGCCGTCGACCACGCCTTCGACGCCGCGCCCCAGCAGCGCCTTGAAGTCGTCCGCCTCGAGGGCCGGCTCCGCCAGGCCGGCCGCGATGGCTTGCGACACCGGGTGATCGGAGCGCGCCGCCAGGCTCTTGGCCAGCCGGCGTGCCCGGGCGTCGTCGGTCTGGCCCCACGGCCGGAATGCCACCAGCTTCGGCTTGCCCTCGGTGAGGGTGCCGGTCTTGTCGAGCGCCACCGCCTTCAGCAGGCGCGCGTTCTCCAGGTAGGTGCCGCCCTTGATCAGGATGCCGCGCCGCGCGGCCGATGCGAGGCCGCTCACCACGCTGACCGGCGTCGAGATCACCAGCGCGCAGGGGCAGGCGATCACCAGCAGCACCAGCGCCTTGTAGAGCGCGGCCAGCCAGGGCCAGCCCAGCAGCAGCGGCGGCAGCAGCGCGACCGCCACGGCCAGCGCGAACACCGCCGGCGTGTAGATCGCCGCGAAGCGATCGACGAAACGCTGGGTCGGCGCCCGGGTGCCCTGGGCTTCCTCGACCGCATGGATGATGCGCGCCAGCGTGGTGTCGCTGGCGGCCGCGGTGACGCGGAACTCGATCTCGCCGGCCTGGTTGATGGTGCCCGCGAAGACCGGATCGCCCGGGCCCTTGTCGACCGGAATGCTCTCGCCGGTGACCGGCGACTGGTCGATGCTGCTGTTGCCCCGCGTGACGACGCCGTCCAGCGCCACCCGTTCGCCGGGCTTGACGCGGGCGATCCTGCCGAGGGCGATCTCGCCGGCCTTGACGCGCAGCCACGCACCGCCGTCCTGCCGCACCTCGGCCTCGGCCGGTGCCAGGTCGACCAGGCCCTGGATCGCGTTGCGGGCGCGGTCGACCGCCCGGGCCTCGATCAGCTCGGCGATCGCGTACAGCGCCATCACCATGGCGGCTTCGGGCCACTGGCCGATCAGGAAGGCGCCGGTCACGGCCACCGACATCAGCGCGTTGATGTTGAGCCGGGCATGACGCAGCGCCGCCAGGCCCTTGGCATAGGTCTCGAGGCCGGCGAGCGCGATGGCCAGCGCAGCGATGGCCATCCCGGCGACCGTCCAGGCCAGGGTGTCCGGCGCGAGATACGACACCGCTTCAGCCACGATCGCGAAGCCCAGGGCGGCGGCGAAGCGCAGGTAGCCGCTGCCGCCGTCGTGGCCGTGCGCGTGGCCGCGCCGCGGCGCGTCGGCTGCGGTGGGCGACGCGCCGGCGCCGACCCGCTCCGGCGCGAAACCGGCCTTGCGGATGGCCGCCAGCGCCTTCGGCAGCGCGTCGTCCGCGCCGTCGATCCTCAGGGTGCGCTGGCCGAGCTGGAAGTGCAGTCCGCGGATGCCCGCGATCGGCTCGACGGCGCGGCGGATCTCCGACTCCTCGGCGCTGCAGTCCATGGTCGGGATGCGGTAGGTGTTGGGCGCGCCCGGCCCGGGCGGCAGGGGCGCGGCGACCGCATGGTCGGCCGAACAGCAGGTCGCGGGAAGGGGAGGGGCCGCCGCGTGGCTGCCGACGATCGAGGTTTCAGGTGTTCTTCTTGCCATGAAGCCATTGGGAACCCTGAAGTAACTTCAAGGTCAAGCCGCACGCGAGGGCGCGGCTTCAAGCGGGTCGATGCGCCTCAGGCCGCGTTCGCTGCGACCCTGTGTTCCGGCACGCCCGCCCGCTGGAAGTCGTCGCTGTTCAGGCAGATCGCCGCCGCCGGATTCTCGCGATACCGGGCCGTGGCCATCGCGTCGATGGCGTCCGCATTGCGCGCATAGGCCAGCACCAGGTCGGCGTCGCGGTCCTCGGGCGCCTGGAAGCGCGCCTGCAGCGCCTCTTCGTCGATGCGGGCAATGATGCGGGCACCGTCGTGGCCGTCGGGATAGATGGCGAACTGCACGCTGCCGGTCGCTGGATGAAAGATCGCTTCTGAAGCCATGATGGCGCTGTTGACTCGTGACTTGTTGCGGCAGTATCGCGCGTTGAGCGACGTTGCGATACACGCCCTATGGCCTAGAGCAAGATGCGGACCAATTCACGGCCGCCGTCACAGATGGAGATGTTTGTTGTGAGCCTCAGGCCTCGCCAAGCATCCCGCGCTCTTCGATGAAGGCCACCACCTCGGCGAGGCCGGTGCGTGTCTTGAGATTGGTCATCACGAAGGGTCGCTGCTTGCGCATGCGCTTGGTGTCCGCCTCCATCACGCCGAGGTCGGCGCCGACGTAGGGTGCGAGGTCGGTCTTGTTGATCACGAACAGGTCGCTCTTGGTGATGCCGGGGCCGCCCTTGCGCGGGATCTTCTCGCCGGCCGCGACGTCGATCACGTAGATCGTCAGGTCGGAGAGCTCGGGGCTGAAGGTGGCCGCCAGATTGTCGCCGCCCGATTCCACGAACACCACGTCGGCATCGGGAAACTGGACCAGCATGCGGTCGATCGCCTCGAGGTTGATCGAGGCGTCCTCGCGGATCGCGGTGTGCGGGCAGCCGCCGGTCTCCACGCCCATGATGCGCTCGGCCGGCAGCGCGCCGGCGACCGTCAGCAGGCGCTGATCCTCCTTGGTGTAGATGTCGTTGGTGATCGCGATCAGGTCGTACTTGTCGCGCATCGCCTTGCACAGCATTTCGAGCAGGGTGGTCTTGCCGGAGCCGACCGGGCCGCCGATGCCGACGCGCAGGGGCGGCAGTTTCTTGGTGCGGTGGGGGATGTGGTGGAGGGCGGAGGACATGGGTTATGTCTCGCGAGCAACGTGGGGGTTCATGGTCTTAGCTTCGGAAGAGGCGCGAGTACTGGGTTTCGTGGCGGGCCGACAGCACGGCAAGCATCGGTGAGAAGGCCTGCCGCTCATCATCCGCCAGTGTGATCGCATGGTCGACGGCTGTGGGAATTTCCGCGGCGAGGCGGCCGAGAATGCGCTGGCCGGCGCTCTGGCCGAGGGGCACCGCCTTGACCGCGGCGCCGATCATATTCTCGGCCCAGCCGAAGGCGAAGGCCAGGCAGGCATCGCGCGCGGGCGCTTCGGTGCGGCTGGCGGCAAAGGCGAAGGCGATCGGATAGCTGGCAGGCAGCGTCTCGAAGATGCTCGCGATGTCGGCGTGGTGCAGTTTCAGCCACTCGACGAAGGAGCGGCCCATCTGCTCGGTCTGCAGCAGGAACTCGGCCGATTCGCGGGTCTGGAACACCCAGTCGTTGAGCGCGCGGATGCGGTCCGCATCCGCCAGCCGCCAGGCCGGCACCGCCTGCGCCACCACGGCGAGATCGGCGCGGGCCAGTGCCAGGTGCAGCTGGTCGGCCAGCCAGTCCGAGACGGCGGGCTCGGTCGTGATGCCCGCACCCTCGATCGCCGCTTCGAGCCCTTCGGAGTAGGAGAAGCCGCCGACCGGCAGGGCCGGCGAGGCCAGCCAGATCAGCTGCAACAGGCTGCTGGCGGGCAGGCCGGCCGGCGTGTCGTTCATCCGTGCGAGTGGCCGGGGGAACGATCGTGGCCGTGCGCGTGGCCATGGTCATGGTCGTGCTCGCCATGCCCCGCCGAGCCCGAATAGGCGTCGGGGTGCAGCACGGGTCCGACCGGCGCCGCGCCGTGCGCGTGCCCATGGCCGCCGCCGTGCGCCCCGTAGGCGCCGCCCTCGGGTTCGAAGGCTGCCTCGGCTTCGCGCACGATCAGGTGCATCGCGCGCAGCATGCCGGCCAGCACATGGTCGGGCTCGATCTTCAGATGGTCGGGCTTGAGTTCGATCGGCACGTGTCGGTTGCCCAGGTGGTAGGCGGCGCGCATCAGGTCGAAGGGCGTGCCGTGTTCGCTGCAGTGCGTGATCACCAGCACCGGCTGCGGCGCCGCGATGACCTTGACCAGCGAGCCATCCTCGGCGACCAGCACGTCGCCGCCGCGCACCACGGTGCCGCGCGGCAGGAACACGCCGAGCTGGCGGCCCTGCGAATCGGTGGTGTCGAAGCGGCTCTTCTGGCGCACGTCCCAGTCGAGTTCGACCGTGGCGGCGCGCTTGAGCAGGACGGCCGCGAGGCCGCCGCCCTGGGGCATGAGTTTGTTGGCGGTGAGCATGGAAAGGCAGGGTTGTTCGATGGAATGCGGATTGTCGATCCGCGCGCACATCGAACTAGAACAGAAAATACCGCTGCGTCATCGGCAGAGAAACCGCCGGATCGCACACCAGCAGCTGCCCGTCGGCGCGCACCGCGTAGGTCTGGGCATCGATCTCCATCGTCGGCGTATGGGCGTTGTGCACCATGTGCTGCTTGCGCACGCCGCGCACGTTCCTCACCGCGCTCAATGTCTTGGCAAGTCCGTAGCGATCGCCGATGCCGGCAGCCAGGCCGGCCTGCGAGACGAAGGTCAATGAACTCCTCGCGAGCGAGCCGCCGTAGGCGCCGAACATCGGCCGGTAGTGCACCGGCTGCGGCGTCGGGATCGATGCGCTGGGGTCACCCATCGCGGCCATCGCGATGGTGCCGCCCTTGATGATCGTGAACGGCTTGACGCCGAAGAAGGCCGGCTTCCAGACCACCAGGTCGGCCCACTTGCCGACCTCGATGCTGCCGACCTCGTGCGCGATGCCGTGCGCGAGCGCCGGGTTGATCGTGTACTTGGCGACGTAGCGCCTGGCGCGGAAGTTGTCGTTGCGCTCGGTATCCTCGGGCAGCTTGCCGCGCTGGCCTTTCATCTTGTGGGCGGTCTGCCAACAGCGGATGACGATCTCGCCGACCCGGCCCATGGCCTGGCTGTCGGAGCTGAACATGCTGATCGCGCCGAGGTCGTGCAGGATGTCCTCGGCCGCGATGGTCTCCTTGCGGATGCGGCTCTCGGCGAAGGCCAGGTCCTCGGGGATGCCGGCGTCGAGGTGATGGCAGACCATCAGCATGTCGACATGCTCGTCGAGCGTGTTCACCGTGTAGGGCATGGTCGGGTTGGTCGACGAGGGCAGGAAGTTGGCCTCGCCGACCACGCGCAGGATGTCCGGCGCATGGCCGCCGCCCGCGCCCTCGGTGTGGAAGGCGCAGATCCCGCGGCCCTTGACGGCCGCGATGGTGTTCTCGACGAAGCCCGATTCGTTGAGCGTGTCGCTGTGGATCGCGACCTGCGTGTCGGTGGCATCGGCGACGTCCAGGCAGTTGCTGATCGCGGCCGGCGTGGTGCCCCAGTCCTCGTGCAGCTTGAGGCCGATCACGCCGGCGTCGATCTGCTCGTGCAGCGCGGCCGGCAGGCTGGCGTTGCCCTTGCCCAGGAAGCCGAGGTTCATCGGGAAGGCGTCGGCCGCCTGCAGCATGCGCTCGATGTGCCAGGGGCCCGGCGTCGCGGTGGTCGCGAAGGTGCCGGTCGCCGGCCCCGTGCCGCCGCCGAGCATGGTGGTCACGCCGGAGGCCAGCGCCTCCTCGATCTGCTGCGGGCAGATGAAGTGGATGTGGCTGTCGATGCCGCCGGCGGTGACGATGTTGCCTTCGCAGCTGATGACCTCGGTGCCCGGGCCGATGACGATGTCCACGCCCGATTGCACGTCGGGATTGCCGGCCTTGCCGATGGCGACGATGCGGCCGCCCTTCAGGCCGATGTCGGCCTTCACGATGCCCCAGTGGTCGAGGATCAGCGCATTGGTCATCACCGTGTCGACCGCGCCTTCGGCGCGCGTGCGCTGGCCCTGCGCCATGCCGTCACGGATGGTCTTGCCGCCGCCGAACTTGACCTCTTCGCCGTAGCCGCCGGCATGCAGCGTGTAGTCCTCCTCGACCTCGATCACCAGGTCGGTGTCTGCGAGGCGGACGCGGTCGCCCACGGTGGGGCCGAAGATTTCCGCGTAGGCGCGGCGGCCGATGGTTGCCATTCAGAGGACTCCCGCCGGGCCGCCCCAAGGGAGGCCTGCGCCCCCTCGGGGGGCAGTGAATACACGAAGTGATGAACGTGGGGGCATCAGAGTTTTCCTTGAACGAGACCGCGGAAGCCGTAGATGACGCGGTCGCCCGAAAAATCCACCAGCTCGACCGTGCGCTGCTGGCCGGGCTCGAAGCGCACCGCGGTGCCCGACGCGATGTTCAGCCGCATGCCGCGCGCGGCCTCGCGGTCGAAGCCGAGTGCGCCGTTGGTTTCGGCGAAGTGATAGTGGGAGCCGACCTGGATCGGCCGGTCGGCGGTGTTCCGGACCACCAGCGTGATGGCGCGACGGCCGGGATTGAGGACGTGTTCGCCCTCGTCGGTAATGAGTTCGCCGGGGATCATCGAAGCCCCCTCAGGCCAGTGCGCTGAGCAGCGCGACGCCGAACAGCGCCACCGCGGCGCCCGCGATGCGCGCAAGCCAGCGATGACCGTGGCGCAGCGCCCAGCCGGCGGCGATGCCGGCTGCGTGCAGCAGCACGGTGGCGGCGAGCATGCCCGCCAGGGTCAGTGCGGCAGCCGATTCGCCGTGCAGCTCATGGCCGTGCGCGATGCCGTGGAAGACCGCGAAGACCCCGACCAGCGCGGCCGCCGCGAAGGCCGGCAGCCGCTTGCGCGTGGCGACCAGCAGGCCCAGCACCAGCAGCGAGGCCGCGATCATCGGCTCGACCGCCGGCAGCTGCAGGCCGCCCAGGCCGGCCAGCGCTCCCGTGAGCAGCATCAGCGCGAATCCCAGCGGCGCCCACAGCAGGTCGGGCCAGGCGCGGCGCGCGGCGAGCGCGCTCCAGAGGCCGACCGCGATCATCGCGGCCAGGTGGTCGGGACCGGTCAGCGGATGCATGAAGCCGGCGAGAAAGCCGTGATGCAGGCCGGCATCGGCGCCGGTGTGGGCGCTGGCGCCCAGGGGCAGCGCGGCAAGCAGCAGCGCGAGAACGGGTGCGGTACGGGTGAAGCGCATGGTGAGGATCCTTGTTGTGGTGAGAGGAGGGCTCAGGCCGGCGCCGGGCCGCCCCAAGGCGGCCTGCGGCCCCCTCGGGGGGCAGCGAGCCACACGCAGTGGGGGAGCGTGGGGGCTCATAAGATCGGCTGGTGCACCGTCACGAGCTTGGTGCCGTCCGGGAAGGTGGCCTCGACCTGGATGTCCGGGATCATCTCGGCGATGCCGTCCATCACGTCGGCACGGGTCAGCACCGCGCGGCCCTCGCTCATCAGGGCGGCCACGCTCTTGCCGTCGCGCGCGCCCTCCATCACGGCGGCGGAGATCAGCGCCACGGCCTCGGGGTAGTTGAGCTTGAGCCCGCGGGCCCGGCGCCGTTCGGCCAGCAGGGCTGCGGTGAAGATCAGCAGCTTGTCTTTTTCGCGCGGTGTGAGTTCCATGGGGGCGGAGGTGGCGTCGTGGTGCGGGGCATTATGGGCAGGCCATGCGCTTTGCAACGTTCGTGCCGTGGCACGAACGTTGCACCAATCACGTGTGGACCTCCCAGCCAATCCCCCCGCTCCGAGCGACGAAGCGCCGCAGCGCATCGTCAAGGTCCGGCGCGACTACAACAGCTGGGTCGCGAGCGAAACGCTGGAGGACTATGCGCTGCGCTACACGCCGCAGCGCTTCCGCCGGATGTCCGAATGGCGGGTGGCCAGCACGGCCTTCGGCGGCGCGGCCTCGTTCCTGATCCTGGAGGCGGTCGGCGCCACGCTGCTGGTGCAGTACGGCTTCGTCAATGCCTTCTGGGCCATCCTGGTCACCGGGCTGATCATCTTCCTGGCCGGCCTGCCGATCAGCGTCTATGCGGCGCGCTACGGCGTCGACATGGACCTCCTCACGCGCGGCGCCGGCTTCGGCTACATCGGCTCGACCCTGACCTCGCTGATCTACGCCTCCTTCACCTTCATCTTCTTCGCGCTGGAAGCCGCGGTGATGGCCTATGCGCTCGAACTCGCGCTCGGCATCCCGCCGGTCTGGGGCTACCTGGTCTGCGCGCTGGTGGTGATCCCGCTGGTCACGCACGGCATCTCGGCCATCAGCCGGCTGCAGGTGTGGACCCAGCCGGTCTGGCTGCTGATGCTGGTGGTGCCCTTCGTCTACGTGCTGGCGCGCGATCCTGGTGCGTTCGCGGGCATCGCGCACTACATCGGTGTCCGGTCGAAGACGGACGGCTTTGATCTGCACCTCTTCGGTGCCGCGCTGACCGTCGGCATCGCCTTGATCACGCAGATGGGCGAGCAGGCCGACTACCTGCGCTTCATGCCGGCGCGCACGACCGCCAACCGCGGCCGCTGGTGGGCCGGCGTGCTGGCGGGCGGACCCGGCTGGGTGGTGCTCGGGGTGCTCAAGATGCTGGGCGGCGCGCTGCTGGCCTACCTGGCGATCGGACACATGGTGCCGCCGGAGCGCGCCGTCGACCCCAACCAGATGTACCTGGCGGCCTACGAATACGTGTTCCCGAACTACGGCTGGGCGGTCGCGGCGACCGCGGTGTTCGTGGTCATCTCGCAGCTCAAGATCAACGTCACCAATGCCTACGCCGGCTCGCTGGCCTGGAGCAACTTCTTCTCGCGCGTCACGCACAGCCATCCGGGCCGTGTGGTGTGGGTGGTGTTCAACGCGCTGATCGCCTTCATGCTGATGGAGATGAACGTGTTCGAGGCCCTCGGCGACGTGCTGGGCCTCTACGCCAACATCGCGATCGCCTGGATGATGGCGGTGGTGGCCGACCTGGTCGTCAACAAGCCGCTGGGCCTGTCGCCGCCGGGCATCGAGTTCAAGCGCGCCCACCTGTGGGACATCAACCCGGTCGGCGTCGGCGCGATGGCGCTCGCCTCGGTGCTGTCGATCACCGCGCACCTCGGCGTCTTCGGGCCGCTGGCGCAGGCCTTCTCGGCACTGATCGCGCTCGGCACCGCCTTCGTCGCAGCACCGCTGATCGCCTGGGCGACCCGCGGCAAGTACTACATCGCGCGGGTCTCGGACGACGACGGTGATGCGCCCTTCGCGCCGTCTGCGCGCCGCTCGGCGGTCCGCTGGGCGCGGGTCGAGTCGGGTGCCGGCAGCTATCGCCGGCTGGTCACGCAGCGCTGCGTGATCTGCGAGCGCGAATACGAAGGCCCGGACATGGCGCACTGCCCCGCCTATCAAGGCGCGATCTGCTCGCTCTGCTGCACGCTGGATGCGCGCTGCGGCGACCTCTGCAAGCCGCAGGCGAGCCTGTCGGCGCAGTGGTCGGGCGCGTTGCGCTGGCTGCTGCCGCGCCGCGTCTGGCCCTACCTCGACACCGGGCTCGGCCACTTCCTGCTGCTGATGCTGATCGTCGTGCCCTTGCTGGCCGGCGTCTTCGGCGTGCTCTACCAGCAGGAACTGCGCGCGCTCGGCGACGCGGCATCGGGCGAGGGCGCACTGCTCGGCCTGCAGCCGGCGTCCTTGCGCTCCGGTTTCCTCAAGGCCTACATGGCGCTGCTGGTGATCGCCGGCATCGTCGCCTGGTGGCTGGTGCTCGCGCACCAGAGCCGCAAGGTGGCGCAGGAGGAGTCGAATCGCCAGACCCATCTGCTGGTGCGCGAGATCGAACTGCACCGCAAGACCGACCATGCGCTGCAGGCAGCCAAGCAGAGCGCCGACCAGGCGCGCAGCATCGCAGAGGAAGCCAAGCGCGCGGCCGACCAGGCCAACCAGGCCAAGAGCCGCTACATCAGCGCCATCAGCCACGAGTTGCGCACGCCGCTCAACAGCATCCTGGGCTATGCGCAGCTGATGGGCGAGGACGCCGCGGTGCCGCCGCATCGCCGGCAGGCGGTGGCGGTGATCAAGCGCGGCGGCGAGCACCTGCTGTCGCTGATCGAGGGCACGCTGGACATCGCCCACATCGAGGCCGGAAAGCTCACGCTCAACGCCCGGCCGATGGGGTTCGCGGAGCTGATGAGCGAGCTGGCCGACATGTTCGAGCTGGAGGCCGCCGAGAAGGGACTGGCTTTTCGCTTCGAGCCCAACGGCAGCCTGCCCGAGCTGGTGCGTGCGGACGAGAAGCGGGTGCGACAGATCCTCATCAATCTGCTGGGCAACGCGATCAAGTTCACCGCCGTCGGCCAGGTCACGCTGCGGCTGCGCTATGCGCGCGAGTTCGCCGCGATCGAGATCGAGGACACCGGGCCGGGGATGTCGGCGGAGGAGCTCGGACGCATCTTCGAGCCCTTCGCGCGCGGCGCCACGGCCGGACCGGCGGCGCCCGGCGCCGGACTGGGCCTCACCATCGCCAGGATGCTGATCGACCTCATGGGCGGCGAGATGAGCGTGCAGAGCACGCCCGGCGTCGGCTCGCAGTTCAGCGTGCGGCTGTTCCTGCCGCGCGTGCACGAGGCGCCCGCCGGCAGCGGCCGGCGCGTCCGGGCGCCCGCGGTGCGGCTGCGGCGCGGCTACGAGGGCCGCCGGCAGCGCCTGCTGGTGGTCGACAACGAGGAGGCCGATCGCGAACTGCTGGTGCAGGTGCTGGCGCCGCCGGGCTTCGAGTTGCGCACCGCGGCCAGCGGCCATGACGCGCTCGACCTGATTGCGGCCGGCTGGCGGCCCGATGCGATGTTCGTCGACCTCGCGATGCCGGGCATCGATGGCTGGGAGACGATCCGCCGTGCGCGCGCCCTGGGGCTGGCGCAGGCGGCGGTCGCGATCGTCTCGGCCAACGCCTTCGACAAGCGCCTGGAGAACGACGTCGGCATCACGCCCGATGATTTCTTCGTCAAGCCGGTGCGCCACAGCGAGCTGCTCGACTGGCTCGAGCGCCGCCTCGGCATCCGGTGGACCGAGAGCGCCGCCGTGCCGCCCGCCGCCGTCGAGGCCGCGCTGGTGCTGCCTTCGGCCGCGCGGCTGCGTGCGCTCGAGGAAGCGGTCGGCCTGGGTTATTTTCGGGGCATCATGAACCAGCTCGACGACATCGACGCGACCCAGCCCGAGTGCGCGGCGTGGACCGCCCTCCAGCGCGCGCTGGCGCGGCAGTTCCAGTTCGAGGCCATGAGCCGGGCGTTGAGCGCGGCGGCGGGGGCGTCATGAGCGGTGCCGACCATCCCCCGATGCTGGTCGACACGCTGCGCGGCAGCGGCGGCAACACCGACCTGGTGCTGATCGTCGACGACGTGCCCGACAACCTCGCGGTGCTGCACGATGCGCTCGACGAATCGGGCTACACGGTGCTGGTCGCGACCAGCGGCGAACAGGCGCTGCAGCGCGCGGCCCAGGCGCGGCCCGACATCATCCTGCTCGACGCGATGATGCCCGGCATCGACGGCTTCGAGGTCGCGCGCCGGCTCAAGGCCGATGCCGCGACCGCGCACATCCCGATCGTCTTCATGACCGGCCTGACCGAGACCGAGCACCTGGTGGCCGCGCTGGAGGCCGGCGGCGTCGACTACGTGACCAAGCCGATCAAGCCCAAGGAGGTGCTGGCGCGCATGAACGTCCACCTGCAGGGGGCGCGGCGCGCGCGGCAGGAAGCGCAGCAGGCCGGCCAGGCGCGCAACGCGCTCGATGCCTTCGGCTACGCCAGCATCACGGTGCGCATGCCCGAGGGCAAGCTGATCTGGCAGACCGCGCTGGCGCGCGAGATGCTGCTGCGCTACTGCGGCACCAGCGCGCCGGTGACGCCGCCCGCGGTGCTCGAATGGCTTCGGCGGCACTTGCCCGATGCCCAGCAGCGCCAGATCGAGCCGCCGGCACTCGCGATCGCGCACGGCGCAACCCGCCTGAGCCTGCGCCTGCACCAGCAGACCGGCCACGACGACGAGGGCGACGACTGGCTGATCATCATGCGCGAGCTGTCGGACACCGCGGTGATCGAGACCATGAGCCTGAGCCTCAAGCTCACGGCGCGCGAGGCCGAGGTTCTCTATTGGGTGGTCAAGGGCAAGACCAACAGGGACATCGGCGAAATCCTCGGCAGCAGCCCCGCGACCGCCAAGAAGCACCTGGAGCGGGTCTATGTGAAGCTGGGAGTCGAGACGCGTACGGCGGCAGCGGGCGTGGCGATGAAACGCATCCGCGAGCTGCAGCCCCAGTTCGAGATCTGAGTCACGGGTGGCTCCTAGAATGCGCGGCCATGGTCCGACGCTTTCTGCTTCCGCTGCTGTGCCTGCTGGCGTCGCCTGTCCACGCCGCCGGCCACTTCGACATCGACGATGCCGGCACGCTGGACCCGGGCCAGTGCCAGTACGAGGTCTGGGGGGGGCGCTTCGGCACGGGGCCGGTCACTGACTACCACTTGGGGCCTGCGTGCCGGGTCGGGCCGGTCGAGCTCGGTTTCAACGTCGACCGTGCATCGGTGCCCGGCGACAAGGCCTACGGCGCGGGGCCGCAGCTCAAGTGGACCTTCATGGGAGAGCAGGAGGATTCGCGACTGAGCGCGGCATTGTTCTTCAGCGCGGTGTGGGATGTCACGCACGGCGGTCGTGCCGGCGGCCAGTTCGTGGTGCCCGTGACCTGGCATCCGCTCGAGAGCCTGTATGTCAACCTCAATCTCGGCTACGACTGGACGCCCGGCAGCGGCGAGCGAACCGGGCGCGGCGGACTGCAGGGTGCCTGGGCCGTCAACGACAAGCTGTGGCTGGTCTTCGAGCGCTTCAAGGCGGCCGAGGCCTGGACCTCGCGCGCCGGTGTGCGCTTCAACCTGACGCCGACGATCAGCGTCGACCTGAGCGCCGCGCGCAGCGGTCCGGACGGGGTCCGGGGCTACGCGATCGGGCTCAACCAGGTCTTTCAGCGCTAGCGACCTACAGCACAGCCTGGCGCGCGAACGAGACCTTCGGCTTGCTGTAGGCGCTCGGCACCTGGTCGCGGTAGAACGCGCGGCGGTCGAGGCTGGCCAGCGGGTCATGCGACTTGGCGACCGCCTCGGCACGCACGGTGGCGCGGCTGGCGGTGGAGCTGAACGACTGCGCACCCGCGCTGGCACCGTCGGCGTAGACGTTGCCTTCGCGCGCCGCGGCGACCGCCTGGCCAGCGACTTCGGAGCGGCTCGCGGACGAGGTCAGGGCATGCACGCCCTCATAGGTTTCCGCGTTGGCGCCGGCGGCAGCCAGCAGGGACAGTGCAGCGGCGGCGATGATCTTCGAGGCATTCATTTCGGTTCCTTCACAAGGGTTTGTCGGTGAGGAGAAGTTTGGAGCCGAACGCCACCGCACAACCGCCGCAAACGGAACCGCGGCGTTAGCAGCCTGGAAACAATCGAAGCCTAGATTTCGGCGCCTTCGACCAGGAACCGGACCCGCCGCACGCCCTGCCATTCGTCGGCATCGAGCCGCCACGCGAGCACCACTTTCGGTGGCAGCGGCTCGGTGTGGCCGAACCAGATGCCGTCCACCGGCCTGCCGCGGTGCTTGAGCTTGAGCGCGAGGTGCTTCTCGCCGACCAGGCGCTGCGAGACCACCTCGACCTCCTCGCTGAAGGTCGGCGGCGCGAAGCCCTGGCCCCAGACCTCGCGGTGCAGCGTGTCGACCAGATCGACGCGCAGGTACTCGGGCGCCAGCGGCCCGTCGGTGTCGAGCCGGCGCGTCAGCGTGGCGGCGTCGAGCCACTCCTGCGCGACCTGGGCCAGCGCCTGCTCGAAGACCGGAAACTGCTCGCGCGCCACGGTGCAGCCGGCCGCCATCGCATGGCCGCCGAAACGCAGCAGTACGCCCGGGTGCCGCTTGGCGACCAGGTCGAGCGCATCGCGCAGATGGAAGCCGGGGATCGAGCGGCCGGAGCCCTTGAGCTCGTGCGCCTTGCCGTCGGCGCCGCTGGCCGCAAAGACGAAGGTCGGCCGGTGGAAGCGGTCCTTGATGCGCGAGGCCACGATGCCGACCACGCCTTCATGGAAGTCGGCGCCGAACACGCTGATCGCCGCCGGCGGCTCCTGGCTGTCGTCGAACAGCGTCTCGGCCAGCGCCAGCGCCTTGTCGCGCATGCCGCCCTCGATGTCGCGCCGTTCGCGGTTGATGCCGTCGAGCATGCGCGCGAGTTCGTCGGCGCGGTCGGCGTCGTCGGTCAGCAGGCACTCGATGCCGAGCGTCATGTCGGCCAGGCGGCCGGCGGCGTTGATGCGGGGCCCCAGCGCGAAACCGAAATCGAAGGTGGTGGCTGCCGCCGCGTTGCGGCCTGCCGCCTTGAACAGCGCGGCGATGCCGGCCTGCATCGCGCCGGCGCGGATGCGGCGCAGGCCCTGTGCCACCAGGCGCCGGTTGTTGGCGTCGAGGCGGACCACGTCAGCGACCGTGCCGAGCGCCACGAGGGGCAGCAGGACATCGAGCTTCGGTTGAGCGGCGACATCGAACACGCCGCGCGCCCGCAGCTCGGTGCGCAGCGCCAGCAGCACGTAGAACATCACGCCCACGCCCGCGATGCTCTTGCTGTCGAATTCGCAGCCGGGCTGGTTGGGGTTCACCAGCACGTCGGCCTCGGGCAGCACCGGGCCCGGCAGGTGGTGGTCGGTCACGAGCACCGCGAGGCCGCGCGCCTTGGCGGCGGCGACGCCTTCGACGCTCGCGATGCCGTTGTCGACCGTGATCAGCAGATCGGCCCCGCTCGCGGCGACGCGCTCGGCGATCGGCGGCGTCAGGCCGTAGCCGTCGACCACCCGGTCGGGCACCAGGTAGCCGACGTGGCGCGCGCCCAGCAGGCGCAGGCCGCGCACCGCCACGGCGCAGGCGGTGGCGCCATCGCAGTCGTAGTCGGCGACGACGCACAGGCGCTTGTCCTCGCGGATCGCATCGGCCAGCAGCGCCGCGGCCTCGCGGGCGCCGCGCAGCGTGTGCGGAGGCAGCAGCAGCGCGAGGCCGTCATCGAGCTCCGCTTTCGCGAGCACACCGCGCGCGGCATAGAGCTGTGCCAGCAGCGGATGCACGCCGGCCTGTTCGAGCGCCCAGGCGCTGCGCGGGGGGATGGCCCTGGGGAGGATCTTCATGCTCACAGCGCCTCGAGGACAGGGGTGGCGCCGGGGCGGCCGAACAGGCCCCGGGCCCAGCGCGCGAAACCGCGCGGCTGCACCCCGAAGCGATGGGCGCCGCGGTCGCCGCAGAGCGTCAGCGTGACGGCGTCGCCGCGCGTGCAATCGGCCAGCAGGTCGGCCACCGGCCCGGCGTCCAGTGTCTGCCAGGCCGCGGCCCAGCCGGCGCCGTCGTCGCGCAGGGCGGGGGGGCGCAGCGACTCGGCCACCGTGGGCGCGGCGGCCGGCACGAATGCGGCAGGGAGGTGGCCGGTGCCGCTGAGCCAGAAGGAATTGATCGGCGGTACGCCGCGCGCGGCGCGGGCGTCGTTCACGCGTTCGGTGTAGAGCAGCATCTGCATCTCGTTCTGCAGCCGACGCAGTGGCCGCCCGGCATCGGACAGCGGCGACCACTGCGAGATCGGGAAGCCGACGGCGCGGTCGATCGACGCGGTCGCCAGGCCGTCGAAGACCGGGCCGGATGCCAGCCAACGTCCGGGCGTGGCCGTGGCGTGCAGCGCGATGCCGTCCTCCTCGAAGAAGGGACGCGCCGCGGCCAGCAGCGCATCGGACTCGGTGGCGTCGATCTCGATGGCGCCCGGGTCGCCCAGCACCACGTCGTCGATGCCGACCTGCCAGTGGCACAGGGTGGCCACGCCCCAGGCCTGGCCGCCGTCGGTCGGGCCGAGGCCGGCCGTCCTGGCCTCCAGCGCGGCCCAGGGGATGCAGCCATCGGCCGCCGCGATGCCCAGGGCCTCGGCCAGGGCTCGCTCGTGCGGCGGCGAGCGAGTGCTGTCGTCCTGGGTGTCGGCATGCACCAGCGTGAGCCGGGCCAGCAGCGCCTCGAGCTTCGGCAGCCGGAGACCGGCCAGCGCCTCGCGGCAGGCCGGAGAACCCCGGCCGGCGAAAGGAATGAGCAGATGGCGGGCAGTGGGGGGAGCTGGCATGGGGCCTATTGTCCGGGATGCCACAATTCTCCAGATGAACTGCCCCCACGCTCTGTACTCCGAGTCATCGCCGCCCCTCCGTGGGGCGGCCCGGCGGGAGGCCTGAATGCGACTCCCCTACGAACTGCAACTCGGCTGGCGTTACACCCGTGCCGGCCGGGCCACGCGGCGCAACGGCTTCATCTCCTTCATTTCCGGGGTCTCGATGTTCGGCATCGCGCTGGGCGTGGCGGCACTGATCATCGTGCTGAGCGTGATGAACGGCTTCCAGAAGGAAGTGACCGACCGCATGCTCGGCGTGATCTCCCACATCGAGATCTTCTCGCGCGACGGCCAGGCGCTGGCCGACATCGACGCCATCATGGCCGGGGCGCGCAAGAACCCCGAGGTGATCGGCGTCGCGCCCTTCGTCGCCGCACAGGCGCTGCTGGCGCGCGGCGAGGACATGAAGGGCGCGCTGATCCGCGGCATCGACCCCAAGCTCGAGCCGCAGGTGACCGACATCTCGACCACCGCGCAGCAGGGCGCGCTCGACAAGCTGGTGCCGGGCGAGTTCGGCATCGTGCTCGGCATCGAACTGGCGCGCTCGATGTTCGTGCGCGTGGGCGACCAGGTCACGCTGGTGGCGCCGGGCGGCCAGGTCACGCCGGCCGGCGTGATGCCGCGTTTCAAGCCCTTCACCGTGGTCGGCACCTTCGATTCGGGCCACTACGAATACGACTCGGCGCTGGCCATGATCCACGAGCAGGACGCCGCCCGCGTCTTCCGGCTCGAGGGCCCGACCGGCGTGCGCCTCAAGCTCAAGGACCTGCACCAGGCGCGCGAAGTGGCCGACGAACTGGCGGCCACGCTGCCGGGCCAGTTCCTGATCCGCGACTGGACGCGCGCCAACAAGACCTGGTTCGCGGCCGTGCAGGTCGAGAAACGCATGATGTTCATCATCCTCACGCTGATCGTCGCGGTGGCGGCCTTCAACCTGGTCTCGACGCTGGTGATGACCGTGACCGACAAGCGCGCCGACATCGCGATCCTGCGCACACTGGGTTCCAGCCCGAAGAGCATCATGGGCATCTTCGTCGTCCAGGGCGCGATGGTGGGCGTCATCGGCACCCTCGGCGGGCTGCTGCTGGGTCTGGGCATCGCCTACAACATCGACGTCATCGTGCCGGCGCTCGAGCGGCTGTTCCACGCCAGCTTCCTGCCCAAGGACATCTACCTGATCAGCAAGATGCCGAGCGACCCGCAGCGCGGCGACATCCTGCCGATCACCGTGATCTCGCTGGTGCTGGCCTTTGCCGCCACCCTCTACCCGAGCTGGCGCGCGAGCCGGGTCAATCCCGCGGAGGCACTGCGCTATGAGTAAGGCGACGAACGACGTGGTGTTGAAGGTCCGCGGATTGACCAAGCGGTTCCACGAAGGCCGCATCGACCTCACGGTGCTGCACGGCGTCGACCTCGACGTCCGCGCGGGCGAGACGCTGGCGATCGTCGGCGCCTCGGGGTCGGGCAAGAGCACCCTGCTGCACCTGATGGGCGGCCTCGACGCGCCGACCGGCGGCAGCGTGGAACTCCATGGCGAGAACATCGCGCACGCCGACGCCGCCGAGCAGGGGCGCTTGCGCAACCGGCATCTCGGCTTTGTCTACCAGTTCCATCACCTGCTGCCGGAGTTCAGCGCGCTCGACAACGTGGCGATGCCGCTCAAGATCCGCCGCATGCCGCCGGCGCAGGCGAGCGCGGCGGCGGTCGCGATGCTGACCGCGGTGGGCCTCGGCGAGCGCGTCCAGCACCGGCCCGCCGAACTCTCGGGCGGCGAGCGCCAGCGCGTGGCGATCGCGCGCGCGCTGGTGACCGAGCCCGATTGCGTGCTGGCCGACGAGCCCACCGGCAACCTCGATCGCGCCACCGCCGACGGCGTGTTCGCGCTGATGCTGCGCCTCGCGCACGAGCGCAACACCGCCTTCGTGATGGTCACGCACGACGAGAGCCTGGCGGCGCGCTGTGACCGCGTGCTGCGGCTCACCGCGGGGCGGCTGGCGGACTGAACTCAGGCCGGTGCCGGGCCGCCCCAAGGCGGCCTGCGGCCCCCTCGGGGGGCAGCGACCACACGCAGTGAGGGAGCGTGGGGGCCAATCAGGCCGGTGCCGGGCCGCCAGCGCGGCGAAGTCCGCGCTTTGCGCAGACGGGCGGCCTGCTGACGCCCCCTCGGGGGGCAGCGACCACACGCAGTGAGGGAGCGTGGGGGCCAATCAGGCCGCGACGACGATCGGGAAGCTGGCCTTCCAGCCATCCGATGCGCGCTCGAACGGCACGGTGAGCGCCGCGCGCGCCTCCTCGGAAAGGCGGCGCCAGAGACCGTCGCGCGCGTTGCCCGGCGCCCCTTCCACGTAGAGCTGGGTGGTCAGCAGTTCGCGGCCGGCCAGCTTCACCTTGACATGGATGTGAGGCGTGCGGCCGGTGTAGGGCACCGGCCGGATGGTGCGGAAGCGATAGCGTCCCTGCGCATCGGCCAGCACGCGGCCGAAACCCTGGAACGCTCGATCGGCGCGGTCGCCGTCGCCCGGGTGGTGATAGTGGCCCGCTTCGTCGCATTGCCAGATCTCGACCTGCGCGCCACTCAGCGGGCGGCCATCGAGGTCGGTGACCGTGCCGTCGACCCAGGCCGGCTGGGTGGCGCCGTAGTTCAGTGCGCCGTTGCGCAACAGGTCGCCGTCGGAGTCGGCCGGCAGGGCCACCGGGTAGAACGGCCCTTCGGTCTGCGACGGTGTCGGGCGTCGCTGCGCCGCAGGCTGCGCGCGGGCGCCCAGCCAGAGTGCCGGCAAAGCAAGCGCTGCCGCTGCGACCGTGCGCCGGGGCAGGTTCCGGGGAGTGGGCGAGGTGCTCATCGCCCTTCGAGCGGTGGCGGGACCGGCGAGTTCCGTGAAGGCTGCCGGACGGTGGGGCGATCGCCCCGCTGTTCAGGCCGCGATCGAATAGCCGCCGTCGACCGGGATCGCCGTGCCGGTCACGAAGTCCGACGCCGCACTGGCGAGGAACACCGCGATGCCCGCCAGATCCTCGGGCTTGCCCCAGCGACCCGCCGCGGTGCGCGCGATCACGCGCTCGTTGAGCCCCGGCACCTGGGCCCTGGCGCCGTCGGTCAGGTCGGTCTGGATCCAGCCCGGCAGCACGGCGTTGACCTGGATCCCGTCGGCCGCCCAGGAGGCGGCCATCGCCCGGCTCAGCTGCACGATGCCGCCCTTGCTGGCACCGTAGGCCGGCGCGTACGGCGCACCGAAGATCGACATCATCGAGCCGATGTTGATGATCTTGCCGCCGCCGGTCGCCTTGAGGTGCGGATGGGCGGCGCGGCAGCAGAGAAAGGCGCTCGTGAGGTTGGTGTCCATCACCTGGTGCCACTCGGCCAGCGCGAGCTGGTCGACCGGCTTGCGCACCGTGGTGCCGGCGTTGTTGACCAGGATGTCGAGCCGGCCGCAGCGCGCCACGGCCTCGTCGAACAGGGCTTGCACCGAGTCCTCGTCGGTCACGTCCGCCGACAGCGCGAAGCTGTCGCTGCCCAGCGCCTTCAGCGCCGCCACCGCGTCGGCCGACTTCTGCGGATTGCGCGCCGCGATCACCACGCGCGCCCCGGCGCCGGCCAGCCCCTTGGCCATGCCGAGCCCGATGCCGCCGTTGCCGCCGGTCACGAGCGCGACCTTGCCCTTCAGATCGAACATGGGATCTCCTTGTGATGCCTGTGCGCTATTTTCTTGCCTTCCTCGCAGGGGTCGCAGGCTTCGCCTTGGCGGATTTCGCCGCGCCCCGGCCGGCCGCGCCTTCCTGCTCGAAGCGCGCGAAGTGCTCCGAGGCCATCCCGCGGATGGATTTCCCGATGTTGGCATAGTCGCACTCGGGGCCGGGCGTGGCCACCACGCCCATAACGCCAGCCGGTGGCGCCGAAGTACTTGGAGAACGCCGCTACAGGATGCGATTGAACCAGAGCAGCGACAGGCCGGCGGACAGCAGCGCCAGCGCGGCCGCGCCCATCGCGAACAACGCCGAGATCTCGGTCTCCTTCTTCTCGACCGTGAGCCGCGAGCTCAGCGTGTTGTAGACCTTCTTGAGGTCGTTCGCGGTGCCCGCATAGAAATATTCGGCCTGCGTCTTGTTGGCGATCGCCTTGAGCGTTTCCTCGTCGAGCCGCACCCGCATCGACCAGCCCTCGAAGCCGATGGTCTCGCCGTCGACCGTGCCGATGCCCACCGTGTACACGCGCACGCCGCGGTCGGCCGCCACCTTGGCGGCATCGAGCGGGTCGACGCCGGTGGTGCGCTGGCCGTCGGTCAGCATGATGATCGCGGCCGAGGTGTAGGAGCCCGGCGCGACCGGGGTGAACTCCTTCGGCGGCGGCTTGCCGGCACGCTCGATGGGGACGCCGGTCTGCCGGCTCTTCGGCGCGAAGTCGGAGATGTCGATGCCCGCGTCCGGGAACAGCGTGGCCAGCGACACCACGATCGCGTTGCCGGTGGCGGTCGCGCGCTGCAGCTGGAAGGAGTCGATCGCGGTGACCAGGTCCTCGCGATTGGTGGTCGGCAACTGCGCCACCTGCGCGCTGCCCGCGAAGGCGACGATGCCGACCTTCACGGTGCGCGGCAGTTCCTTCAGGAAGCTCTTGGCCGCCTCCTGCGCGGCGACCAGCCGGTTGGGCTGCACGTCGGCCGCGCGCATGCTGCCGGAGACGTCCATCGCGAGGATGATGGTCTGCTGGTTCGAGGGCAGCACCACCACCGCCATCGGCCGCGCGGCCGCGATCAGCATCGCGCCCAGCGCCAGCAGGAACAGCAGCGGCGGGATGTGGCGCCGCATGGTCTGGCCGGCGCTCATGGCTTCGCGCACGATCGACAGGCTGGCATAGCGCAGCGCCAGCTTCTTCTTGCGCCGGATCAGCCAGAGGTACAGCAGCACCAGCAAGGGCATGGCGAGCAGCAGCCAGAGGAATTGAGGCCAGAGGAAAGTCATGAAGCCACCATCCGGGACTGTCCGCTGCGCACGCGGCGCTTGCGCATGTCGGCGAAGCGCACGATGGCCTCCACCAGATCGTCAGCGGTCGAGAGTTCGAGCGCGTCGACGCCGATCTTGGCCAGCGCCTGGCGCAAGGTGGCTTCGCGTTCCGCGGCGATGCGGGCGAAGCGCTTGCGAAAACCCGCATCATGGGTGTCGACCCAGAGCTGTTCGCCGGTCTCGGCGTCGTGCAGCGGCACCAGGCCGAGGTCGGGAAGCTCGAGCTCGAGGGGATCGAACAGGCGCACCGCCACCACGTCGTGGCGCTGCACGAGGTGGGCGAGCGGCCGTTCCCAGCCGGGCTCGGTGACGAAGTCGGAGACCACAAACACGGTCGAGCGGCGCGGTATCAGCATCGCCGCCGACTTGAGCAGGTCGGCCAGGCGGGTCATGCCTGTCTGGTCGGGGGCGATCCTTGCTGCGCGGCGCTCCATCGCATACAGCAGGTGCAGCACATGGCGTCGGCCGGTGCGTGGCGGGATCACGGCTTCGATGTCGTTGCCGTAGACCATCGCACCGACACGGTTGCCGTGCCGGGTCAGCAACCGGGCGACGACGCCGACGAAGCCGGCCGAGATCTCGCGCTTGGCCTTGGCGCCCGAGCCGAAGTCGACCGAGCGGCTGAGGTCGAGCACGAACCAGGCCGCCATCTCGCGGTCTTCCGTGAACACGCGCACGTGCGGGGTCTGCAGCCGCGCCGTGACGTTCCAGTCGATGTGGCGCACGTCATCGTGGTGCTGGTACTCGCGCAGGTCGGCCAGGTCCAGGCCGGTGCCGCGCATCAGCGTGCGGTAGTCGCCCTGCAGCAGGCCGTCGAGCCGGCGGATCACGGTCCATTCGAGCCGGCGCAGCGCGCGCTCCACGCCGCCGGCCGCAGCGTCGATGGTTGCGAGCTGCTCGTCGTTGGCGGCTTGCGCGCGCTTAGGCCACCAGCTTTTCATGTTCGAGCGGCTTGGGCGGCGCGGGCACGGCCCGCATGATCCTGTCGATCAGGCTGTCGGGCGTGAGGCCTTCCGACAGGCCCTCGTACGACAGCGTGACGCGGTGGCGCAGCACGTCGGGCACCAGCGCAGTCATGTCCTCGGGCAGCGCATAGCTGCGGCCGCGCAGCAAGGCCAGTGCGCGCGCGCCCTGGGTCAGGTTGATGCTGGCGCGCGGGCTGGCACCGAAGGTGATGAAGCGCCGCATGTCCTTCAGGCCGTGCTTCTCGGGGGCGCGCGTGGCCGACACCAGCCGGACCGCGTACTGGATCAGCGAGGGATCGACATAGACACGCTGGGCCTCGGCCTGCAGGGTCGCGAGCTGGTCGGTGGTGGCGACCGGAATGGCTTCCACCGGCGGGCCGATCACGCGTTCGACGATCACGAACTCTTCCTCGTCGCTCGGATAGTCGACCAGCACCTTCATCATGAAGCGGTCGACCTGCGCCTCGGGCAGCGGGTAGGTGCCTTCGGTCTCGATCGGGTTCTGCGTCGCCATCACGAGAAAGGGGCGCGGCACCTTGTGCGTCTCGCCCGCGATCGTGACCTGCCGCTCCTGCATCACTTCGAGCAGCGCGCTCTGCACCTTGGCCGGCGCCCGGTTGATTTCGTCGGCCAGCAGCAGGTTGGCGAACACCGGGCCCAGCGAGGTGCTGAAGTCGCCGGTCTTCTGGTTGTAGATGCGGGTGCCGACCAGGTCGGCCGGCACCAGGTCGGGGGTGAACTGGATGCGCTTGAACCGGCCGCGCACGGTATCGGCCAGCGTCTTCACCGTCAGCGTCTTGGCCAGCCCGGGCACACCCTCGACCAGCAGGTGTCCACCGGCCAGCATCGCCACCATCACCCGTTCGAGGAAGCGGTCCTGGCCGACGACGACGCGCTTGACCTGATAGAGGATCTGCTCCATCAGCTCGGCCGTGACCGGGGCGGGCGATTCAGGCTCTGTGCTCATGCTGGGTGCTTTCGTCGGTGGGTCAGAAGGGGGGCGAGCCGGCGGCGGATGCTGCGTTCTCGATCGGCACGGCGAAGCCGATGCCGATGAAGGTGCGCTGCTGGGTCGGGTTCAGGATGGCGGTCACGATGCCGAGCACCTCGCCGTTCATGTTGACCAGCGGGCCGCCCGAGTTGCCGGGATTGGCGGCGGCGTCGAACTGGATCAGGTTGCTGAGTTCCTGCTTGCCTTCAGGCGAGCGGAAGGACCGATTGAGACCGGACACCACGCCGGCCGACACCGAGGGTCCGATGCCGAACGGGAAGCCGACCGCTGCCACCTGGTCGCCCGGCATCAGGTCGGCGGTCGATCGCATGGTGGCCGGGATCAGGTCATCGGGCAGCTTCTGGGCCTGCAGCACCGCCAGGTCGTTCTCGGGCTGCAGCGCAGTGATGGTGGCCGGCGCCTCGAGGCCGTCGGCGAAGGTCACCTTGATGGTCTCGGCGCCGGCGACCACGTGCAGGTTGGTCAGGATCACGCCCTTGTCGACGATCACCACGCCGGTGCCGACGCCGCGCTCGACCTGCTTGCCGGCCACTTCGTCGGTGACCTCCGGTGGCTTGGCCTTGGCGAGATTGCGGCCGCGTTTCTCGATCTTGGCTTCGGGCGTCGTCTTCTCGGTGCCGTAGCCCACCACGCGGACCACGGAGGGGCGGATGATCTCGGCGGCCCGGGCGGCAGGCGAGGGCAGCGGGGCGGTCTGCAGCGTGCGCAGCACCGCCGCGTCGATGTCCTTCTGGGTCAGCGCCTGAGCGCCCTGGTGCGGCCAGAAGTAGGCGCCGGTGGCGCCCATGCCGACCATCAATGCCAGCAGCAGGCCGAAGCTGCGACGCCCGGGCTGCCAGGCAGCGGCGGGAGCCTGCGCGATCGTCTGGGCTGCCTCGGGCGTAACGGCCTCGGCCGCATCCTGCGGCCCTCGGGGCGAGCGGCTGTAGAAAGCAGGCCTGCGCATCGGGGCACCTCCGCACAAAAGAGAGAGTCGCTGTAGGAGGCACGGTAGCACGCTTTCCGCGGCCGTGCATCCCTTCGGGCATCATCGCGCGATGTCCCGCTTCGTCGACACCCATTGCCACCTCGATGCGCCCGAGTTCGGCTCGGAAATGCCCCGGATCCGGGCCCGCGCCCGAGACGCCGGCGTCATGCTCTGCGTCATCCCCGCGGTGGCTGTCTCCAACTTCGCGACCGTGCGCGAACTTGCGCACCTGCAGGACGATGCCTATGCGCTCGGCATCCATCCGCTGTGCACCGGCGAAGCGCGCGACGAGGATCTGGGGTTGCTCGACGAGGAACTCGGCCGCCGGCGCGACGACCCGCGGCTGGTGGCGGTGGGCGAGATCGGCCTCGACTATTTCGTCGCCGGCCTGGACCCCGCGAAGCAGGAGCGCTTCTTTCACAGTCAGTTGCAACTGGCACGCAAGCACGGGCTGCCGGTCATCATCCATGTGCGCCGCTCGGTGGACAAGGTGCTGATGCATCTGCGCCAAGTGGCGCCGGGCCAGGGCTGGCAGGGCATCGCGCATGCCTTCAACGGCAGCGAGCAGCAGGCGCAGGCCTGCATCGACCTGGGCCTGAAGCTGGGCTTCGGCGGCGCCGTGACCTTCGAGCGTGCTCTGCAACTGCGCCGGCTCGCCGCCATGCTGCCGCTGGACGCGATCGTGATGGAGACCGACGCGCCGGACATCCAGCCCCACTGGCTCTATCGCACGCAGGCGCAGCGGGAGGCGGGCCAGCCGCAGGGGCGCAACGAGCCCGGCGAGCTGCCGCGCATCGCCGAGGTCGTGGCGGGCCTGCGCGGGATGGAGCGCTCGGCGCTGGCCGAAGCGACCACGCGCAACGCCGCCGCGGCCCTGCCACGTCTGGCTTCGCTGATCGGCCTGTCGGCCGACCACCCGCGCCCGGCGTAGGCGAAGCACCCGACTTGGGGCCGTTGCGGTGCGGCAGCGGATTTTGGTGTCATCCTTCGAACTCGTGCAGTCGTTGCATCACAGTGGCAAACCGTCACTCCAACTCATACAAGGAGCCATCCAATGAGCAAACCCATCGTTCGCACCCTGCCTGCCGCAGTGGCCCTGGCCTTCGCTTGCATCGGCGTGTCGGCAACCGCGCAAACCACGGCGCCCAGCACCACCCAGAAGGTGGAGAACGCCGGCGAGAAGGCCTGGGATGCCACCAAGAGCGGCACCGAGAAGGCTTGGGATGCGACCAAGAGCGGCACCAAGAAGGCCGTGACGGCCACCGAGAAGGGCGCCAAGGCAACCGGGAACGCGATCGGCAACGTGGCCACCGATGCCGCCGACGGTACCCGCAAGGTCGGCGACAAGATCGGCGAGAAGATTCCGGGCACCGTCCAGAACGAAGCCGCCAAGAAGCCCTGACTTCGCCGCGCTCGCCGCCCCAATGAAAAACCCGCCGTCGGCGGGTTTTTTTCAGGCGGTCGGCGGCGGTGCGACGGACCGGTGTACCAGCGGGGTCTCGGGCGTCGGATAGCCGGCGGCGCCGAAAGTGCGGACGATCGCCTTGTGGGTGTCGAAGTAGACCTGCCAGTAGTGGTCGGTGTGGGTGTACGGACGCACCGCGAGCAGGGGCCCCTCGGGCGTGAACTGCAGGATCTCGACGTCCGGCGGCTGCTCGGCCGAGACGTTGGCGATCTGGCTCACCGCGGCCTTGAGCAGCGCGATGGCCTGGTTCACGTCGACCCCGTTGGCGATCTTCGCGGTGACGTCGACCCGGCGAAAGGGCAACTGGCTGAAGTTCTGGACCGGATCCGACAGCACCTTGTTGTTGCCCACCGTCGTGACGACGTTGTCGGGCGTGATCAGCGTGGTGCCGAACAGGCCCAGTTCCTTGACTGTGCCGCTGATGCCGCCGCCGACGGTGACGTAGTCGCCGACCCGGTACGGACGCAGCACCTGCAGGAACACGCCGGCCGCAAAATGCGTGAGCAGGCCGCCCCAGGCCGTGCCGATCGCCAGCCCGGCGCCGGCCAGCAGCACCGCGAAGGAGGTGGTGCGGACGCCGAACATGTCGAGGATCGCGAGGATCAGGACGATGTTGAGCAGCACGCCGAGGATCGAGACCAGGTAGTGGTTCAAGGTCGGGTCCATGCTCTTGCCGCGCTCGAGGGCCTTGGCCACCAGGCGCTGCGCCAGGCCGATCAGCCAGCGGCCGATGGCCCAGGCGATCAGGGCGCCGATCACTTTCAGGCCAAAATCCACGCCTTGCGTCGTCAGGAAAATCCAGATCGCTTCCGTATTCATTTCTTCTCCTCGCAGGTGCCGATGCTTCGGCAAACCGTGCAGCGTTCGTCATGAATAAGCCGGTCTCGCGCCCAGGCGACGTCAAGGCCGTGCTCACGGGGCTCGCGCCAATCGTTTCCGAAAACACCGCCTTGTTGATCCTCGGCAGCTTTCCTGGGGCCCGGTCGATCGCGCAGCAGCAGTATTATGCGCACCCGCAGAATGGTTTTTGGAAGATTTTGCAGGCGCTGTGGCCCGGAAACCCGCTGCCAGTGGGTGAAGGCAGCTATAAAAAGCGTAGCGCCTGGTTGCTCGACCGGGGGCTCGGCGTGTGGGACGTCTATGCCAGCTGCGAGCGCGAAGGCAGCCTCGATTCGGCGATCCGCGAGCCCGTGGCGAACGATATCGCGAGCCTGCGCCTGCCCCGGCTCGCGGCCATCGCGCACAACGGCGGCGAAAGCTTCCGGCATGCGCGGCACACGCGGGCGCTCGGCGTCCCGGTCCATCGGCTGCCCTCGTCGAGTCCTGCCAACGCCTCCTGGAGCCTCGAGCGCAAGGTGCAGGCGTGGCGCGAGGTGTTTGAAAGGTATTTGGTCATTCCATGAAAGTCTCCCTTCCCGAAGTCAATTTTTCCGATTGGGGCGACGTGCGCTATCTGCACCTCGGCACCGAATGGGTGCAGGGTTCGATGAAGCTCGATGCGCCCTTCGAGATCGAGCTCGAATACGTCCAGCGCATGATGGCCTGGCTGCTGTTCGTCGATCCCGCCGGCGTCGGCAAACGGCATGCGATGCAGCTCGGCCTGGGCGCGGCCAGCCTGACCAAGTTCTGCCGCAAGACGCTGCGCATGCGCACCACGGCGATCGAGCTCAATCCGCAGGTCGTGGCCGCCTGCCGCGGCTGGTTCAAGCTGCCGGCCGACGACACCAAGCTCGAGATCGTGATCGCCGATGCCGCCGCCGAGATCCGCAAGCCGCGCTGGCTGGGGACGGTCGATGCGCTGCAGGTCGACCTGTACGACCACGAGGCGGCCGCGCCGGTGCTCGACAGCGAGGCCTTCTACGCCGACTGCCGCGCCTTGCTGACCGAGGACGGCGCCATGACCGTCAATCTGTTCGGCCGCTCGTCGAGCTACGAGCGCAGCCTCGAGAAGATCACCGCGGCCTTCGGCGCCGAGGCGGTCTGGGCCTTCAAGCCGACGCGCGAGGGCAACACCGTGGTGCTGGCCCAGCGCGAAGCCACCCGTCCCAAGCGGCCCCTTCTTGCCGAGCGCGCCCAAAGCATCCAGACTCGCTGGGGCCTGCCCGCTCCGAAGTGGCTGCGGGTCTTCAAACCCCAGAGCTGATCTCCCCATGAGCGCCGTCACCCCCGCCGCCACCGCCGCCCCGCGCCACGAGGGCCCGCTGGTCCTGCGCCACCTGATCGAATGGCTGGCCCAGGATGGCGTGATCTCGCCGGTCGAGGCCAAGCGCACGCAGGCGCGCTGCGCCCAGGCCGAGAGCCGCCAGGCACCGCTGGTACGCCTGGCCAATGTCGCGATGGTCCGCGAGAGCGACGGCAAGCCGCTCGATCTCGAAATGCTGGCCCAGTGGCTGGCCGGCCGCGCCGGGCTCTCGTACCTGCGGATCGACCCGCTCAAGGTCGATGTGGGCAAGGTCGCCGACACCATGAGCGCGGCCTATGCCGAGCGGCACAAGGTGCTGCCGGTGCAGGTGACGCCCAGCGAACTGGTGGTGGCCACCGCCGAGCCCTTCCTGACCGACTGGATCGCCGAAGTCGAGCGCCAGTCGCGCCGCACGGTGCGCCGGGTGGTCGCCAACCCGACCGACATCCAGCGCTACACGGCCGAGTTCTTTGCGCTGGCCAAGTCGGTGCGGGCGGCGCAGAAGGCCGGCGGCAACGCCGGCGGCGCGAGCTTCGAGCAGCTGGTCGAGCTCGGCAAGAGCAACAAGCAGCTCGACGCCAATGACCAGAGCGTGGTGCAGGTGGTCGACTGGCTGTGGCAGTACGCCTTCGACCAGCGCGCCAGCGACATCCACCTGGAGCCGCGGCGCGACCAGGGCATGATCCGCTTTCGCATCGACGGCGTGCTGCATCCGGCCTACCAGATGCCGATGGGCGTGATGAACGCAATGGTCGCGCGCATCAAGCTGCTCGGGCGGATGGACGTGGTCGAGAAGCGGCGTCCGCTCGATGGCCGCATCAAGACCCGCAACCTGCGCGGCGACGAGGTCGAGATGCGCCTGTCGACGCTGCCGACCGCCTTCGGCGAGAAGATGGTGATGCGGATCTTCGACCCCGACACGGCGGTCAAGGACCTCGACGCGCTCGGCTTCACCCCGCACGACGCGCAGCGCTGGGAGAAGCTCGTGACCCGGCCGCACGGCATCATCCTGGTGACCGGCCCGACCGGATCGGGCAAGACCACCACCCTCTACTCGACGCTCAAGCGCGTCGCGACCGAGCAGGTCAACGTCAGCACGGTGGAGGACCCGATCGAGATGATCGAGCCCTCCTTCAATCAGACGCAGGTGCAGGCACAGATCGATTTCGGCTTCACCGAAGGCCTGCGCGCACTGATGCGGCAGGACCCGGACATCATCATGGTCGGCGAGATCCGCGACCTCGCCACGGCCGAGATGGCGGTCCAGGCGGCGCTCACCGGCCACCTGGTCTTCAGCACCCTGCACACCAACGACGCGCCGAGCGCGATCACCCGGCTGATGGAGCTCGGCGTGCCGTCCTACCTGATCAACGCGGTGATGCTCGGCGTGCTGGCCCAGCGCCTGGTGCGCACGCTGTGCCCGCATTGCAAGCAGCCGGACGAGTCGGTGACGCGCGAGAAGCTGGCCGAGTTCGTCAAGCCGTGGCAGATCAGCGGCTCGGTGCGCGCCTACAAGCCGGTCGGCTGCGTCGACTGCCGCATGACGGGCTACATGGGGCGCATGGGGCTGTACGAGCTCCTGAGCATCAGCGAGGAATTCAAGGCCCTGGTCACGAAGGAGCCGAACGCGGTCGGGCTGCGGCGCCAGGCGGTGGTCGACGGCATGCGGCCGTTGCGCCTGGCCGGCGCGCTGCGGGTCGCGGAGGGTGTGACCACCATCGAGGAAGTGCTCAGCGCCACCCCCCCACTGGAATGAGGCAAGCAGGGATAACCCTGAAGAGCCGGTAGGTGGAATCCACATCGAGCTGACTTCAGCCTGACCACACAATCTCCGATCGAGTTTTTTCGTGGAGACTGTTCGTGAAAATCAAGAGTCAGAAAGACTTCTTCTCGGGGGTGATGTTCGCCGTCGTGGGAGTCGCTTTCGCCTGGGGGGCGACAACCTACAACGTCGGCAGTGGCGCCCGCATGGGTCCGGGCTACTTCCCGCTGATGCTCGGCATCCTGATGGCCGTCATCGGCCTCGTGATCATGTTCACCGGCCTCACGGTCGAGACCGAGGACGGCGAGAAGATCGGCAAGTGGGCCTGGAAGCAGGTGCTCTACATCCTCGGTGCCAACCTGGCGTTCGGCGTGTTGCTCGGCGGCCTGCCGAGCCTCGGCGTACCGGCCATGGGCCTGATCATCGCGATCTACGCCCTGGTGACCATCGCCAGCCTGGCTGGCGCCCACTTCGAGCTGCCCAAGGTGCTGATTCTCGCCACCGCGCTGGCTGTCGGCAGCTACATCGCCTTCATCTGGGCGCTCAAGCTTCAGATCCAGGTCTGGCCCACCTTCATCACGGGCTGAGGACCGGCAAATGGAACTTCTCAATAATCTCTCCCTCGGTTTCGGTGTCGCGTTCACCTTCACCAACCTGCTGTACTGCCTGGTCGGCTGCATCCTGGGCACCCTGATCGGCGTGCTGCCGGGCATCGGCCCGGTCGCCACCATCGCGATGCTGCTGCCCGCGACCTACGCGCTGCCGCCGGTGTCGGCCCTCATCATGCTGGCCGGCATCTACTACGGCGCCCAGTACGGCGGCTCCACCACCGCCATCCTGGTCAACCTGCCGGGCGAATCGTCCTCGGTGGTGACCGTGATCGACGGCTACCAGATGGCGCGCAAGGGGCGAGCGGGGCCTGCGCTCGCGGCCGCCGGCCTGGGCTCGTTCTTCGCCGGCTGCGTCGGCACGCTGATCCTGGCGGCCTTCGCGCCGCCGCTGACCGAGCTGGCCTTCAAGTTCGGCCCGGCCGAGTACTTCTCGCTGATGATCCTGGGCCTGATCGGCGCCGTGGTGCTGGCCTCGGGCTCGCTGCTCAAGGCGATCGCGATGATCGTGCTGGGCTTGCTGCTGGGCCTGGTCGGCACCGACGTCAATTCGGGCGTGGCGCGCTTCAGCTTCGACATTCCTGAGCTCACCGACGGCATCGGCTTCGTCGCCATCGCGATGGGCGTGTTCGGCTACGGCGAAATCATCGCCAACCTGTCGCGCCCCGAGGAAGACCGCGAGGTCTTCACCGCCAAGGTGTCCGGCCTGTTCCCGACCAAGGAAGACTTCAAGCGCATGCTGCCCGCGGTGCTGCGCGGCACGGCGCTCGGCGCGGCGCTCGGCATCCTGCCCGGCGGCGGCGCGCTGCTGGCGGCTTTCGCGGCCTACACGATCGAGAAGAAGACCAAGCTGCATCCGGGCGAAGTGCCCTTCGGCAAGGGCAACATCCGCGGCGTCGCGGCTCCCGAGTCGGCCAACAACGCCGGCGCGCAGACCTCCTTCATCCCGCTGCTGACGCTGGGCATTCCGCCCAACGCCGTGATGGCGCTGATGGTCGGCGCGATGACGATCCACAACATCCAGCCCGGCCCGCAGGTGATGACCAGCAACCCGGAGCTGTTCTGGGGCCTGATCGCCTCGATGTGGCTCGGCAACGCGATGCTGATCATCCTGAACCTGCCGCTGATCGGCATGTGGATCAAGCTGCTGTCGGTGCCCTACAAGTACCTGTTCCCGGCCATCGTGCTGTTCTGCGCCATCGGCGTGTACTCGACCAACAACAACACCTTCGACATCTGGATGGTGGCGATCTTCGGTTTCATCGGCTACGCCTTCTTCAAGCTCGGCTGCGAACCCGCACCGCTGCTGCTGGGCTTCATCCTGGGGCCGATGATGGAAGAGAACTTGCGCCGCGCCCTGCTGCTGTCGCGCGGCGACTGGATCGTCTTCGTCACGCGGCCGATCTCGGCCGGCCTGCTGGCGGCGGCGCTGCTGCTGCTGGTGATCGTGCTGCTGCCCGCGGTCAAGTCCAAGCGCCAGGAAGCCTTCGTCGAGGATTGAGCGCTGCGCTCCTTCCGGCTTCACGCAACGGCACCTTCGGGTGCCGTTTTTTTACGTCTTGTGCGCGCGCGGCGGCTTCATGTGCTGCCTGGCCATGGCGAGGAAGGCCATGGCGGCCGGGCTGAGCGGATGCTTGGCCAGCCGCACCGCGACGACCGGGTACTCCAGCGCCGGACGCGTCACGGCCACCGCGCGCAGGTTGCCCGGCATCAGGACTTCCACGTAGCGAGGCAGCAGCGCGACGCCGGCGCCGGCCTGGATGAGCCCGAACGCGGTCGACAGCATCGAGACATGGTGGACCACGCGCGGATACACATTGGCCACGCTCGACAGCTGGCGGCTGACGGATCGCCACACGTTGGCGTCCGGATTGACGTGGATGAAGGCCAGCGCATCCAGGTGCCGGGCATCGATCACCACCCGCTGGGCCAGCGGATGATCGTCGCGCACGAAGAGCGCCATGCGCTCGCTGAACAGCGGCTCGGTCGCGAGCTCGGAGTGCTGCTGGCCGATGTCCGAACCGAAGCCCAGGTCGGCCTCCTGCGAGAGGATCCGCGAGATCATCTGCTCGGCCGTGCTGTCCATCAGCACCGTCGCCAGCGCCGGGTGCTGCTGCGAAAAGCGGCCCAGAAGCGGCGGCAGCAGGGCGCCCGCCGTGAGATGGCCCACGGCCAGGACCACCCGCCCTTCGCGCAGCTGGGACTGCGACCGGCAGGCGCCGACGGATTCATCGATCAGCCGCAGCGCGCGCACGGCCGTGTCGACCATCATCTGGCCGGCATTGGTGATGCGGATGCGGCGGCCTCGAACCACCAGGGGCTGGCCGAGCTCGTGTTCCATTCGCTTGACCAGGTGGCTGATCGCGGGCTGCGTGAGCTGCAGGGTTTCCGCCGCGAGGGTGAAGCTGCCGGTTTCGGCGACCGCCGCCAGGGCCCTGAGCTGCTGCAGCGAGATCTCTTCCGCGGTGTTTCTTGCCATAAGCAGAATTCATAGTTCGATAAGCCGGATTATCTGGCTTGATGCTCTGGCGTTGCATAGCATCCGATTTCCTCTCCACAGGGACAGAATCCAGAACCATGAAGCGAATCCAGTTCATTCAGGCCTGTGCCGCCGTGCTTTGCGTGGGCGCAACGTCCGCCAGCCGGGCGCAGGGCTATCCGGCCAAGCCGATCCGCCTGATCGTGCCATTCCCGGCCGGTGGCGCCACCGACCTCTTCGCGCGCACCCTGTCGCAGAAGATGGGCGAGAAGCTCGGCACCACGCTGGTGATCGACAACAAGCCCGGCGCCGGCGGCGCGATCGGCTCCGATGCCGCGGCCAAGGCGACGCCCGATGGCTACACCCTGCTGCTGGCCACCACCAGCACGCACTCCATCGGCCCGGCGATCAACCCGAAGCTGCCCTACGATGCGGTGCAAGACTTCACCCCGATCGCGCACGTGGGCGATGCGCCCAGCATCATGCTGGTGCCCAACAACTCGCCGGCCAGGACGGTGCGCGAGTGGATAGCCTACGCACAGAAGAACCCGGGCAAGCTCAACTACGCGTCGAGCGGCAACGGCACCATCGTGCAGCTCACGGCCGAGCTCTTCAAGTCGCAGGCCGGCGTCTTCGTCACGCACATCCCGTACAAGGGCACCGCGCTCGCGATTCCCGACCTGATCACGGGCAAGGTCGACGTGCTGTTCGACTCGCTGCCGACCGGCATGCCGCACGTGCGCGACGGCCGGCTGCGGGCGCTGGGCGTGACGACGCTGAAGCGCAGCCCGCTGGCGCCGGAACTGCCACCGATCGCCGACGTGCTGCCGGGTTTCGAGTCCAATACCTGGTTCGGTCTCTACGGCCCCAAGGGCCTCCCGGCCGATCTCGTGACCCGCATCAACAGCGCCGCCAATCAGTCGCTCAGCGACCCGGAGACGCGCGACAAGCTGGCACGGCTCGGGATCGAACCCACCACCAGCACGCCGGCGCAGCTCGCGAGCATGGTGGCGCAGGACGCCGCCAAATGGAAAAAGATCATTACCGAACGCAAGATCACAGGGGACTGACATGAAATTCGACTACGCCAACCCCTACACCTCGACCCGCATCCCGGTCTTCGCGCGCAACGTGGTGTCGACCTCGCATCCGCTGGCGGCCCAGGCCGGGCTGCGCATCCTGCAGCAAGGCGGCAACGCGGTCGATGCCGCGGTCGCGACCGCAGCAGTCATGACGCTGGTGGAGCCGGTCAGCAACGGCCTGGGCAGCGATGCCTTCTGCATCCTGTGGGACGGCCGGAAGTTGCACGGCCTCAATGCCTCGGGCTGCGCGCCCGCGGCCTGGACGCCCGACTATTTCCGCAAGAAGCACGGCGCCGACGCCGCCACGCCGCCGATGCGCGGCATGGATTCGGTCACGGTGCCGGGCGCAGTGGGCGGCTGGGTCGCGTTGTCCGAGCGATTCGGCAAGCTGCCTTTCGCGGACCTCATGGCGCCGGCGATCGAGATCGCCGAGCGCGGGTACCTGATGCCGCCCGTGGTGCGGCAGAAATGGGCCGCGGCCACGCCCATCCTGCAGTCGCAGCCGGGCTTCGCGCAGAGCTTCCTGCCGTGGGGCCGGGCGCCTGAAGTGGGCGAGCTGTTCCGCTTCCCGGCGGCCGCGCGCGCCTTGAAGGCCATCGCGGCGACGCGGGGCGATGCCTTCTACAGCGGCGAGATCGCCGAAGCGCTGGAGAAGTTCTCGAACGAGAACGGCGGCAGCCTCAAGGTGCGCGACCTCGCCAACTGGAAGCCCGAGTGGGTCGAACCCATCGCCCAGAACTACCGCGGCCACACGCTGCACGAGATCCCGCCGAACGGGCAGGGCATCGCCGCCCTGATCGCCCTGGGCATCCTCGAGCATTTCGACATCGGCTCGATCCCGGTCGACTCGGTTCGCTCGCAGCACCTGCAGATCGAGGCCATGAAGCTCGCGTTCGCGGACACCTACCGCTACGTGTCGGAGCCATCGTCGATGGAGCTGACACCGCTGCAAATGCTCGATGGCGCCTACCTCGCCTCGCGTGCCAAACTCATCGATGTGAACAAGGCGCAGGACTTCAAGGCAGGCAACCCGGTCAAGGGCGGCACCATCTACCTCACGGCGGCCGACGAGAGCGGCATGATGGTGAGCTTCATCCAGAGCAACTACATGGGCTTCGGCTCGGGCTGCGTGGAGCCGGGCTTCGGCATCAGCCTGCAGAACCGCGGCCACGGCTTCAGCCTGAAGGACGCGAGCCCCAACCTGGTGGCGCCGGGCAAGCGCCCGTTCCACACCATCATCCCGGCCTTCCTCACGAAGGACGGCGCGCCGGTGATGAGCTTCGGTGTCATGGGCGGCAACATGCAGCCGCAGGGCCACATGCAGACGCTGGTTCGCATGCTGGACTACGGGCAGAACCCGCAGGCGGCCTGCGATGCGCCGCGCTGGCGCTTCAATTCGGGACTCGAAATCAATGCCGAGGCCGCGATGGCTCCCGCCACCGTGCAGGGCCTGTCCGCGCTCGGCCACAAGGTCGATGTCATCAACGACTCCTACCAGGACTTCGGCGCCGGCCAGTTCATCTGGCGCGCGGGCGACCCGGCGGTGGAAGGCTACGTGGCGGCCAGCGATGCGCGCCGCGACGGCTTGGCCGCGGGGTTCTAGTCCTCTCGATGCCCCAGGCCGCCTCGGCGCAAGCCGTTCGAAAAAGCCTTGCCCCGGGCCTGGCCCTCGCCACCTTCGGTGCGATCGCCTTCAGCGGCAAGGCGATCATCGTCAAGCTGGCCTACCGGCACGGCGTCGATGCGGTGACGCTGATCATGCTGCGCATGCTGTTCGCGCTGCCGCTGTTCGCGCTCATGGCATGGTGGGCCGGGCGGGGCAAGCCGGCGCTCACGCGGCGCGACTGGCTCGGCGTCGTCGGGCTCGGCTTCTCGGGCTACTACCTGTCGAGCTTCCTGGACTTCGCGGGGCTGGCCTACATCACGGCCAGCCTCGAGCGGCTGATCCTGTACCTCAACCCGACGCTGGTGCTGCTGTTCGGCTGGATCGTCTACCGGCGGCGCATCACGCGCTGGCAGTTCGCAGGCATGGCGATCAGCTATTCGGGCGTGCTGCTGGTGTTCGGCCATGAGCTCAGCCTGGGCCAGAGCGCGTCGGCCGCGTGGGGCGCCTTCCTGGTGTTCCTGAGCGCGGTGAGCTATGCGATCTACCTGGTCGCCAGCGGCGAGTTCGTCAAGCGGCTCGGCTCGCTGCGCCTGGTCGGTCTGGCGACCAGCGTGGCCTGCCTGCTGTGCATCGCCCAGTTCCTGCTGTTGCGGCCGATGGGCGCGGCCTTCGAGGTCGCGCCCGAGGTGATCTGGCTGTCGGTGCTCAACGCCACGCTGTGCACTGCCGTGCCCGTCCTCGCCGTCATGATGGCGATCGAGCGCATCGGGCCCGCGATGGCGGCGCAAACGGGTATGGTCGGGCCGATGTCGACGATCCTGATGGGGGTGCTGCTGCTCGGCGAGCCCTTCACCGCCTGGATCGCGGCCGGCACGGTGCTGGTCATCACCGGCATCTTTGTCTTCACACGAATGGGGCGCTGAGCCCGAAGGAATCAACATGGATCTGGGAATCGCGGGCAGGACGGCGCTGGTGTGCGGCGCGAGCAAGGGACTGGGCTACGGCTGTGCGCAAGCGCTGCTGCGCGAGGGCGTGAACCTGGTGATCGTGGCGCGCGGCGCCGAGGCGCTGGAGGCTGCGGCGGCGACCCTGCAGGCCACTGCTGCAGGCAGCGCTGCCAAGCCTTTCGTGAAGCACGTCGCGGCCGACATCACGACCCCCGAAGGCCGCGCCGCGGCGTTCGCGGCGCACGCCGACTTCGACATCGTGGTCACCAATGCCGGCGGCCCGCCGCCCGGCGATTTCCGCGACTGGGACCGCGAGGCATGGATGAAGGCGATCGACGCCAACATGCTGACGCCGATCGAACTGATCAAGGCCACGGTCGACGGCATGGCGGCGCGCGGCTTCGGGCGCATCGTCAACATCACCTCGAGTTCGGTGAAGGCGCCGATCGACATCCTCGGCCTCAGCAACGGCGCGCGCAGCGGGCTCACCGGCTTCGTTGCCGGCGTTGCGCGCACGGGTCTCGCGGCCAAGGGCGTGACGCTCAACAACCTGCTGCCGGGATCGTTCGACACCGATCGCCTGAAGGGCACCCTGGCCGGCGCGGCGAAGAAGTCCGGGCAGGACATCGACGCGATCCGCGCCAGCCGACAGAAGAACATTCCGGCCGGCCGCTTCGGCACGCCCGCGGAGTTCGGCGCGATCTGCGCCTTTCTCTGCAGCGTGCATGCCGCCTATGTCACGGGCCAGAACGTGCTGGCCGACGGCGGCGCCTATCCCGGAACCTATTGATCCACGTCGACCAGGAGACGCATATGAAGAGCAAGGCAGTGCGCATCGACCGCCACGGCGGTCCCGAGGAGCTCAAGTTCGTCGAGGTCGAGGTCGGCGACCCCGGTCCCGGCGAGATCCGGATCCGCCACAAGGCGGTGGGCCTCAACTTCATCGACACCTACCAGCGCAGCGGCCTCTATCCCTTCGCGATGCCGCTGCAGCTCGGCATGGAAGCTTCGGGCGTGGTCGAGGCGGTGGGCGAGGGCGTCACGCACCTCAAGGCCGGCGATCGCGCCGCCTACGCCAGCCAGCCTCCCGGCTCCTATTGCGAACTGCGCGTGATGCCGGCAAGGAGCGTCTGCAAGCTGCCCGACGCGATCTCCTTCGAGACCGGCGCGGCGATGATGCTCAAGGGCCTGACGACGCAGTACCTGCTGCGCAGGACGCTGCCGGCCGAGGGCCTGCAGCCCGGCGACTTCATCGTGTTCCATGCCGCGGCCGGCGGCGTCGGCCTGATCGCCTGCCAGTGGGCCAAGGCGCTCGGGCTCCAGCTCATCGGCACGGCCGGCACCGACGCCAAGTGCCAGCTCGCGCTGGCCCACGGTGCCGCGCATGCGATCAACTACGCCACCGAGAACTTCGCCGAGCGCGTGAAGGCAATCACCGGCGGCCAGGGCGTCAAGGTGGTCTACGACTCGGTCGGCAAGGACACCTTCGAAGGCTCGCTCGCCTGCCTGCGGCCCTTCGGGCTGCTCGCGGTCTTCGGCAACGGCTCGGGGCCGGTGCCGCCGTTCAGCCTCGGCCTGCTGGCCAAGGGCTCGTACTACGTCACGCGCCCGACCCTGTTCACGCACATCGCCACGCGCGAGAGCACGCAGGCGATGGCGGACGAGCTGTTCGCGGTGGTCGAGAGCGGCGCGGTGAAGATCCCGATCGACCAGCGCTACGCCCTGGCCGACGTGCAGCAGGCGCACCGCGACCTCGAGGCCCGCAAGACGACCGGCTGCACGATCCTTACCTTGTAGCTCCCCCCCAGGTTGCCCCGCACTTCGTGTCGGGGCGCCCACCCCCTGCCGGGGGCGCAGTCAGCGGCCCGGCAAAGCCGGTTCCGCGACTGCCCACCAACAGGCGTGCGCTGCGCGCCGCCGCAGAAAAGGCACGGCGCCTCTCTTCTATCGGCCGGCGCAGCCAGGCCCGTTGGTGAAACACCGCGGAACCGGCTTTGCCGGGCCGCTGGTGTTGCCCCCGGTAGGGGGTGGGCGGGCTACACGCAGTGAGCCCAACCTGGGGGCGAGCCTAGAGACTATTCAGGCGCGACTCGCGCATCCGGGTCGGCGCCAGTGCGCCGGCCGATTCGAGGATCGGGTAGGCGATCGAGCAGATGTGCGAGTTGATGCGCTTGAGGTCGCTGATCAGGTCGATGTGCAGCGAGCTGGTCTCGATGCTCAGCGCGGTCTGGTCCGACAGGCGCCCGAGGTGGGTGGTGGCGTAGGCGCGCTCCAGGTCGCGGAAGCGCGCCTTCTCCTCGAGCAGCTTCTGGGCATCGCGCACGCTGCCGTTCAGGAACACGCTCATGCTCAGGCGCAGGTTGGCCACCAGCCGCTCGTGCAGCTCGACGATCTCGCGCATGCCGGCGTCGGAGAAGTTGCGCTGCGGCTTGATCTTCTTGTCCTCGATGTCGATGATCACGCGCTCGATGATGTCGCCGATCTGCTCCATGTTGATCGTGAAGCTGATGATGTCGGTCCAGCGCCGGCTCTCCTCCTCGCCCAGGGCCTCGCGCGAGATCTTGGTCATGTAGTACTTGATGGCGGAGTACAGCTCGTCGACCGTGTCGTCGAGCTTGCGCAGCTCCTGGGCCAGCCGCAGGTCGTTGTTGCGGATCACGTTGAGCACGCCGATCAGCATCGTCTCGACCACGTCGGCCTGGTGCAGCGCCTCGCGCGCGGCGTTCGAGATGGCCAGCGTCGGCGTCGACAGGGCCGAGGGGTCCAGGTGCTGGGGCCGGCGCGTGGCCGCGGGCTCCTCCGGCACCGGCAGCACGCGCGTCACCAGCGCCGCCACCCAGTCGGTGAGGCCGATGAAGCCGACGCTCACGAGCACGTTGAAGGCCAGGTGGTACAGCACCACGAACTGCGTCGCGTCCGAGATGTAGGGCCTGACCTCGCGCAGCCAGAGACCGACGAAGGGCGCCGCGATCGCCACGCCGAGCAGCTTGAAGACCAGGTTGCCCACCGTGACCTGCCGGACCGAGACCGCCGACTTGGCGGTCGTCAGCACCGCCAGCAGCCCGCTGCCGAGATTGGCGCCGAGCACCAGGCCGAGCGCGACGTCGAGCGGCACCGCGTTCGAACTCGCCAGCGCGGCGACCAGCAGCACGACCGCCAGGCTCGAGTAGGCGACGATCGCGAGCGCGGCGCCGATGGTGATTTCCAGCAGTACGTCGCTGCCCAGCGTGCCCAGCAATTCACGCATCGCCTGGCCGGCGAACAGTGGCCCGGTGGCCGCCACCACCAGCTGCAGCGCGAGCAGCATCAGGCCGAGTCCGATCAGCACTCGTCCGACGCGGCCGGCCACGCTCGACGGGCGCGTGATGAACAGCACCACGCCGACGAAGATGAAGAGCGGCGACAGCCATGACAGGTCGGCCGAGAACAGCACCGACATCAGGGCGGTGCCGATGTCGGCCCCGCGCATCACCGCCAGCGCAGCCGGCAGCGTCACCAGGCCCTGGCCGACGAAGGAGGAGGTCATCAGCGAGGTCGCGGTGCTCGACTGGACCAGCGCCGTGACGCCGATGCCCGAGAGGGCCGCCGTGAAGCGGTTGCGCATGCTGTGAACCAGGATCTTGCGCAGGTTGGCGCCGAAGACGCGCAGCACGCCCGTGCGAACGAGATGGGTGCCCCATACCAGCAGCGCGATCGCCGCGAGTAAATTCAACAGATGCTTCATGGAAGCAAAGGACTATAGACCAACCCCCCTGGCTGGCTCGCCTTGCCTTCGCGCGGCCGGGCTACTTGCGCCGCACGCGCCTCAGTTCATCCAGGATCAGGCAGATCGCGCCGAGGGTGATGGCGCTGTCGGCCACGTTGAAGGCCGGGAAGTGCCGGCCGGCCATGTGGAAGTCCAGGAAGTCGACCACGTAGCCGTGCATCATGCGGTCGATCACGTTGCCGATGGCACCGCCCAGGATGGCGGCCATCGAGAACGAGAACAGCTTCTGGCCGGCATGCGACTTCAGCATCCAGACGATGAAGATCGCCGCCGCGACGCCGATGGCCGTGAAGAACCAGCGCTGCCAGCCGGCCGCATCGGCCAGGAAGGAAAACGCCGCGCCGGTGTTGTGGGCCCGGACCACGTTGAAGAAGCTGGTGACGTAGGTCACGTCGCCGTACTTGTAGTAGCCCAGGATCAGCGTCTTGGTGAACTGGTCGACGATCACGATCACCAGCGCGAGGCCGAGCCAGGGCCAGATGCCGAGGCCCGACGAGCCCGAAGATTTGCGAGCCATCAGGCGACGTTCCTTTGCTCTCCGGCGCCGTACAGGTTGCTGGTGCAGCGGCCGCACAGGCCCGGGTGGGCCGGGTCATGGCCGACGTCGTCGCGCCAGTGCCAGCAGCGCTCGCACTTGGCCGCGACACTCGCCATCACTTGTGCCGACAGCGCGTCGCCGGCGGCCAGCTCGACCGCCGAGGTGATCAGAACGAATTTCAGGTCGTCGCCCAGCGAAGCCAGCAGTGCATGGTCGTCGGCCGGTGCGGTGATCGTCACGTTGGCCTGCAGCGAGGAGCCGACCTGGCCGGCGGTGCGCACGGTCTCGATCTCCTTGTTGACCGCGTCGCGGATCTCGCGGATGCGGGTCCACTTCGCCAGCAGCGCTTCGTCGGGCGTGCCGAGGTCGCTGTAGGTCTGGACGAAGATCGACTGGCCGTCGCCGCAGAACTTCCACGCCTCTTCGGCCGTGAAGCTCAGGAACGGCGCCATCCAGCGCAGCATCGCCTGCGTGATGTGCCACAGCGCGGTCTGGGCGCTGCGGCGCGCGTGCGAGCCGGGGGCGGTCGTGTAGAGCCGGTCCTTGAGCACGTCCAGGTAGAAGGCGCCGAGGTCCTCGGAACAGTACACCTGCAGCTTGGCCACCACCGGATGGAACTCGTACACCTTGTAGTGCGCGAGGATCTCGGCCTGGAACTGCGCCGCACGGGCGAGCGCATAGCGGTCGATCTCGAGCAGCTCGGCCAGCGGCACCGCATCCTTCTTGATGTCGAAGTCGCTGGTGTTGGCGAGCAGGAAGCGCAGCGTGTTGCGGATGCGGCGGTAGGCGTCCACCACGCGCGCCAGGATCTTGTCGTCGCCCGCGATGTCGCCCGAGTAGTCGCTCGCGGCCACCCACAGGCGAGTGATCTCGGCGCCGAGCTTCTTGTTCACTTCCTGCGGGTCGATGCCGTTGCCGAGCGACTTGCTCATCTTGCGGCCCTGGCTGTCGACCGTGAAGCCGTGGGTCAGAAGGCCGCGGTAGGGCGCGCGGCCTTCGAGCGCGCTGGCGAGCAGCAGCGACGAGTGGAACCAGCCGCGATGCTGGTCATGGCCTTCGAGGTACAGGTCGGCCTCGGGACCGGTCTCGTGATGCACGTTCGGATGGGTGCCGCGCAGCACGTGATAGAAGGTCGAGCCCGAGTCGAACCAGACCTCGAGGATGTCGGTGCTCTTGGTGTAGAGCGGCGCGTCTTCGGCACCGAGGATCTCCTCGGTGGTCACGCGGCTCCAGGCCTCGATGCCGCCCTGCTCGACGATGGCCGCGGCCTGGTCGAGGATCTCCATCGTGCGCGGATGCAGCTCGCCCGAGTCCTTGTGCAGGAAGAACGGGATCGGCACGCCCCAGCTGCGTTGGCGGCTGATGCACCAGTCAGGCCGGTTGGCGATCATGTCGTGCAGCCGCGCCTTGCCATTCTCCGGATAGAAGCTGGTCTGCTCGATCGCGGCCAGCGCTGTCTGGCGCAGCGTCTGCGGCGCCTTGTCCTTGGTGAACACGCCTTCGCCCTCGTCCATGCGGATGAACCACTGGGCCGCGGCGCGGTAGATCACCGGCGTCTTGTGGCGCCAGCAGTGCGGGTAGCTGTGGGTGATGACCTCGGTCGTCAGCAGGCGGTCGGCATCGCGCAGCGCCTGGATGATGACGGGCACCGCCTTCCAGATGTTCTGGCCGCCGAACAGCGGGAAATCGGGCGCGTACGAGCCGTTGCCCTGCACCGGATTCAGGATGTCGTCGTACGCCACGCCGTGCGCGATGCAGGAGTTGAAGTCGTCCACGCCATAGGCCGGCGAGGAATGGACCAGGCCGGTGCCGTCTTCGGCGGTCGCGTAGTCGGCCAGGTAGACCGGCGACAGGCGCCGAAAGCCGGCATCGACGTCGTACAGCGGATGCTCGAACTCGAGGCCGCCGAGCTTCTCGCCCTTGACCGTGGCCAGCACGGTGCCGTCGAGCGCATAGCGGTTCATGCACATCTCGACCAGGGACGCCGCGAGAACCAGCAGGCCGCGCTCGGTGTCGACCAGCGCGTAGTCGAGCTCGGGGTTCAGGTTGATCGCCTGGTTGGCCGGAATGGTCCAGGCGGTGGTGGTCCAGATGACCGCGAAGGCGTCTTTCGTCAATGCCGGCAGGCCGAAGGCGGCCGCGAGCTTTGCGGGGTCATGCGCCTTGAAGGCGACGTCGAGGGTCTGCGACTTCTTGTCCGCGTACTCGATCTCGAACTCGGCCAGCGAGGAGCCGCAGTCGAAGCACCAGTACACCGGCTTGAGGCCGCGATAGACGAAGCCGCGCTCGATCACGCGCTTGAAGGCGCGGATCTCGCCCGCTTCGTTGGCGAAATCCATGGTCTTGTACGGATGGTCCCACTCGCCCAGCACGCCCAGGCGCTGGAAGTCGACCATCTGCTGGGCGATCTGCTCGGTCGCGTAGGCGCGGCTCTTGGCCTGCATCTCGTCGCGGCTCAGGTTGCGGCCGTACTTCTTCTCGATCGCGTTCTCGATCGGCAGGCCATGGCAGTCCCAGCCTGGTACGTAGAGCGCGTCGAAGCCCTCGAGCTGGCGCGCCTTGGTGATCATGTCCTTCAGGATCTTGTTCACCGCGTGGCCCATGTGGATCTGGCCATTGGCGTACGGCGGGCCGTCGTGCAGGATGAACTTGGGCGCGCCGTGGCGGGCGTCGCGCAGACGCTGGTAGAGGCCTTCCTCGTTCCACTCCTTGACCCAGCCCGGCTCGCGCTTGGGCAGGTCGCCGCGCATCGGGAACGGGGTGTCGGGCAGGTTCAGCGTGGCGCGGTAGTCGTTGGCGCCGTCGGTCTTGTTGTCAGCCATGGGGGTTCCAGAAATCTGCGCTGCCTGGCAGCGCTCGGGGATCGAGGGGGGCATGCGGCCCCTTGCATCCCAAGGCGGCCGAACGCGGCGGAAAGCGAGGGTTCCGCTCTAAATTCGGTCGCGCGTCGTCTGGCGATGGGTCTCTGCGTGCGTGGAGGCAAAGAAGGCGCGCGCGTCGCGGCCATCCTTCGCGATGCCCGCAGTCAGGGCCTCGAGGCTGGTGTAGCGCAATTCGTCGTGCAGTTTGTGCAGCAGTTCCACGCGCACGATTTTACCGTAGGCCCCTTCGCTGCCCAGATGGGCCGGCCAATCGAGGCAATGGGTCTCCAGCAGCACCCGGCCGGCGTTGACGTCGTTGGCGTCGAGCGAGGGCCTGACGCCGAGGTTGGCGACGCCCGGCAGCGGCGCCTCGGACAGCCCGTGGACGAGCACCGCGAAGATGCCGCTGGCGGCCGGCTTCCAGTGCTTGAAGCGCAGGTTGAGGGTGCGAAAGCCATCGTCGCGGCCCGGTGCCGAGGCGCCCAGCGCGCGGCCGAGCTTGCGTCCGTGGACCACGTGGCCGGAAATCGCGTAGGGCCGGCCGAGCAGCGCCTGGACATCGGCCATCCGACCTTCGGCCAGCGCCTCGCGCACGGCCGAGCTCGAGACCCGCAGGCCATGCACCTCGTAGCTGTTCATGCGCGCGACGTCGAAGCCGTGCTGGTCGCCGGCACGGTCGAGCATCGCGTAGTCGCCGGCGCGCCTGGCGCCGAAGCGGAAATCGTCGCCGACCAGCACGTAGCGCGCGCCCAGGCCCTCGATCAGCACGTGCCGGATGAATTCTTCCGGCGTCTGCGCGGCCAGCCGGGCGTCGAAGGGCAGCACGATGGTCTGCGCGACGCCGCCCGCGGCCAGTTCGGTGAGCTTGTCGCGCAGGGTGCCGATGCGCGCCGGCGCCAGTTCGGGGCGCCGGTTGAGCGCGGCGAAGTAGTCGCGCGGATGCGGCTCGAAGCTCAGCACGCAGCTGGGCAGTCCGCGCAGGCGCGCCTCGGTATTGAGCAGCCCCAGCATCGCCTGGTGACCACGGTGCACACCGTCGAAATTGCCAATGGTCAGGGCGCAGGCCGGAGCCACGCCCGGATGCCGAAATCCCCGGAAGACCTGCATCGTTTGGTATCTTTTTGATAGCACTTCGTGCCCATGGAATGGGCACGTCAGGGCCATTTGTCACAAAACCGGTATATTGTGACGCAGTGCGGTGCGCGCAAGTGCGCTGGCCGCGCGCCGGTGATCGGTCTTTCCGTGGTTTCTCTGATCAGAGGAGACGTGTGTGAAGGTCTTGAAGCTGTCGGCCCAAGGGCTGCCTCAATCGTGGATTTCGCTCGAGCAGGCGGTGATCCACTATGCCTCCGACGAGGTCCGCTGGGAGGTGGGCGCGCAGGTGGCGGTGTTCCGGGGCGGCCACAACGCGGTCACCGGCCAGCAGTCGCAGATCGCGATCAACAGCATCATCGGCACCAAGGGCGTGCCGCGCATCAATCCCTTCACGCAGCGCCCGGGCCTGACCAACGGCAAGCTGTTCGCGCGCGACCGCAACGTCTGCGCCTACTGCGGCGGCCACTTCGGCGAGGACGAACTCACGCGCGAGCACATCATCCCGTTCGCTCAAAAGGGAATCGACACCTGGATGAACGTGGTCACGGCCTGCCGGCCCTGCAACCACAGAAAGAGCAGCCGCACGCCCGAGCAAGCCGGCATGGCGCTGCTCTACGCACCCTACGTGCCCAGCCTGTGGGAAGACTTCATCCTGCGCAACCGCCGGATCCTGGCGGACCAGATGGAATTCCTGATGGCGCACCTGCCGCAAAGCTCCCGCCTGCACGGCTGACGGAGCCAAAGCAACGCTGCGGTCTGCGGCCGGCGAAGCCAGGCCCGTTGGTGAAACACCGCGGAACCGGCTTTGCCGGGCCGCTGGTGTTGCCCCCGGTAGGGGGTGGGCGGGCTACACGAAGTGAGCCCAACCTGGGGGCGAGCAACAGTTCAGGCGAAGACGCCCGCGGTATCTTGCATGCGGGCCGAGACTTCGCCCAGGTGGTGCATGCTGTCGCCGAAGCTCATCTCGAGCTGCGTGAGCTTTCTGAAGTAGTGGCTGCCGATGTATTCGTCGGTCACGCCGATGCCGCCGTGCAGTTGCACCGACTGCTGGCTCACGAAACGCATCGAGACGCCGAGCTGGTACTTGGCGCGGGCCATGGCCTGGCGGCGTTCGGCGGCCGGGGCATTGAGCTTCAGGCTCGCGTAGTAGCTCATCGAGCGGGCCAGCTCGAGCTGCATCTTCATGTCGGCGACGCGGTGGCGCAGCGCCTGGAAGGTAGCGATCGCGACGCCGAACTGCTTGCGTGTGTTCATGTAGTCGACCGTGACCGCGAGCGTCTGGTCCATCACGCCCACGGCTTCCGCGCAAGTCGAGGCGATGCCGATGTCGACTCCGTACTCGAGTGCGGCCAGGCCGTCACGGGTGACCAGCGTGGCGGCCGCACCGTCGAACACGACTTCGGCCGCGCGGCTGCCGTCCTGGGTGCCGTAGCCGCGTGCCGCCACGCCGTCGGCAGCGCGCTCGACCAGGAAGAGGGCCATCTTGCCGTCGAGTTGCGCGGGCACCAGGAAGGCATCGGCTTCGTCGCCGGCCGGCACCAGGCTCTTGGTGCCGTGCACGGTGAAGCCGTTGCCGGCCTTCTGCGCCTTGGCCTCGCAGACGTCGAGCCGGTAGCGCGCCTTGCGTTCCTGGTAGGCCAGCACTACCAGCGCCTGGCCGCCTGCGATGCGCGGCAGCCAGCTGTCCTTGGTGTCGGCGTCGGCATGGCCGGCGAGCAGGGCGCCGGCGATGAACGATTGCGCCAGCGGCTCGAGCACGATGCCGCGGCCCAGCTCTTCCATCACGACCATGCCTTCGACCGGGCCCATGCCCAGGCCGCCCTCGTCCTCGGGGATGTAGAGGCCGCCCAGGCCCAGTTCGGCCAGTTCGTCCCAAGCCTCGCGCGAGAAGCCGCCTGCGGCCTCGATGGCGCGGCGGCGCTCGAAGCCGTAGCCCTTTTCGACCCACTTGGCGACCGCGTCGCGAAGCTGCTGCTGGTCATCCGAAAAATTGAAGTCCATGTCAAATCCTTGCGTAAGCCTCGCTGGAGCCCCCTCCCGGAGGGGGTGCGGGGGAGTCAAACATTCAGCGCGTAGCGCGGGCCCGTTCTACGGCTTCAGCCGAGAACGGTCTGCGCGACGATGTTGCGTTGCACTTCGTTGCTGCCGCCGTAGATGGTGGTCTTGCGCATGTTGAAGTAGGTCGACGAAAGCGGTGCCAGCTGCGGATGGCCGCCCGGGAAGTCACCCTGCCAGCCGGCTTCCATCGCCTCGCGGATCAGCGGCAGCGAATAGGGGCCGCCGGCCAGCATCATCAGCTCGGAGTAGCGCTGCTGGATCTCGCTGCCCTTGATCTTGAGCAGGCCCGCGATGTCGAGCGAGTTCTTGCCCGAAGTGGCGGCCGACAGCACGCGCAGCACCAGCATCTCGAGCGCGACGACGTCGACCTCGAGCTTGGCGATCTCGTCGCGGAAGCGGGCGTCTTCCCAGACGCCTTCGCTCTTGGCCAGGCGCTTGACGCGTTCGAGCTCGCGCTTGGCGCGGTTGACGTCGGCGATGTTGGTGCGTTCGTGCGAGAGCAGGTGCTTGGCGTAGGTCCAGCCCTTGTTCTCCTCGCCGATCAGGTTTTCGGCCGGCACCTCGACGTTGTCGAAGAAGACTTCGTTGACCTCGTGGCCGCCGTCGAGCAGCTTGATCGGGCGGACCGTCACGCCCGGCGACTTCATGTCGATCAGCAGGAAGCTGATGCCGGTCTGCGGCTTGCCTTCATTGCTGGTGCGCACCAGGCAGAAGATCCATTCGCCGTACTGGCCCAGCGTGGTCCAGGTCTTCTGGCCGTTGACGATGTATTTATCGCCCTGCCGTTCGGCCTTGGTCTTGACCGAGGCCAGGTCCGAGCCGGAGCCCGGTTCGCTGTAGCCCTGGCTCCACCAGACTTCGCCGCTGGCAATGCCGGGCAGGAAGCGCTTGTGCTGCTCGGCATTGCCGTAGGCCATGATCACCGGCGCCACCATCACCGGGCCGAAGGGGATGATGCGCGGCGCACCGGCCAGCGCGGCCTCTTCCTCGAACAGGTGCTTCTCGACCGCGGTCCAGCCGGGGCCGCCGAATTCCTTCGGCCAGCCATAGCCGAGCCAGCCTTTCTTGCCGAGGATCTTCGCCCATCGCTGCAGGTCGTCACGCGTCAGTTCGAGCGCGTTGTGCACCTTGTGCGAGATGTCTTGGGGAAGGTTTTCTTTGACCCAGGCGCGAATATCTTCGCGGAACTTCTGTTCTTCGGGCGTGAAGCTCAAATCCATGCGTGCCTCGCTGTGTTGATCGAACCGCCGCGGGCGCGGCGTGTCTCCGGAACCGCCGGTTTTAGCACGGTCGTGCGCTTTCGGGGTGTCCGCGTCGTGACAACACGGACCACGAAAAGGCAGCACGGATAATCCCGCGTCCCATGAAGAACATTGTGATCCTTATCTCCGGCGGCGGGTCGAACATGGCGGCCATCGTGCGGGCCGCCGAGCAGGAGCGCTGGGCGGCCCGATTCGATGCCCGTGTCGCCGCCGTCATCAGCAACAAGGCGGACGCGCCGGGGCTGGCGCTCGCCCGTGCCAAGGGCATCTCGACCGCAGTCGTCTCGCACAAGGATTTCGCCAGCCGGGAGGACTTCGATGCCGCCCTGGCCCAGGCCATCGACATGCATGCGCCGACGCTGGTCGTGCTGGCGGGATTCATGCGCATCCTGACGCCCGGCTTCGTGACCCGCTATGCGCGCCGGCTGCTCAATATCCATCCGTCGCTGCTGCCGGCGTTCCCCGGCCTGCATACCCACCAGCGCGCGATCGAGGCCGGCTGCAAGGTCGCAGGGCTCACGGTGCACGAAGTGACGGTGGAGCTCGACCACGGACCGATCCTGGCGCAGGCGGTGGTGCCGGTGCTGCCCGACGACACCGCAGCGACGCTGGCGGAGCGTGTCTTGGTCCACGAACACCGGGTTTACCCGCAGGCAATTGCGGCTTGGCTCATGGAAACAAAATGACACAATCCGCCGGGGGTCATTTTTTCTGGTCGAGCTTCGTGAAGCGCAACTGTGACGCGCCGTCGATCTCCACGCGGCCGCCGAACATGGCGGCCGGGCGGACCCAGAGTCCGCGCTCGCCGTAGAGCGCGCGGTAAAGCGTCATCGGCTCCAGCGTCTCGCTGTGGCGCACCGTGCCCAGCACGTCGTACTCGCCGCCCTTGTAGTGGCGGTAGCGGCCGGGGGGCGTCTCGATCAGGGGTGGCAGGTCGTCGTCGTTCATGCGGTTGTTTCCTTCAAGGAACTGAAAGGTCGGGATGGAGAGGGCAGATTTTGTTCATCTCGTGCGCCTGAGCGAGCATGCCAGCGCGGACGACAGCCGCGGCTACCGGCGCGGGGTCGCGGTCTTCGCCGCCCTGGGCTATCTCTGGGTCATCGCCTGCCTGGCGCTCGCGATCGGCATCATCGCCTGGGTGGTCGGTGGCCTCGGACAGGGAGGGAGATTCGACTTCACGCGCGGCTGGCTGCTGCTGTTCGCGCTCGGTCTGATGTGGGCCACGCTGCGCGCGCTGTGGGTGCCCCTCGATGAGCCCGAGGGCGTGCCGCTGGAGCGAGCCGATGCGCCGGCACTGTTCGAGGCGCTGGACCGGATCCGCAAGCGCATCGACGGCCCGCCGGTGCACCGGGTCTTCCTCGACAGCGAATTCAACGCCAGCATCCGCCAGATACCGCGCTTCGGGCTCTTCGGCGGCGCGGTCAACCATCTCAGCATCGGCCTGCCGCTGCTGATGGCGCTGGATCGCAGGCGCCTGCTGTCGGTGCTGGGGCACGAGTACGGGCACCTGCGCGGCAACCACGGCAAGCTCAGCGCGTGGATCTATCGCACGCGGATGTCGTGGCTCAAGCTGGACGCCAGCTTGCAGCGCGACAACGGCGTGATGGCTTTCGCCTCGCAGGCCTTCTTCCGCTGGTATTTCCCGCGCTTCGCCGCCAAGACTTTCGCGCTGGCGCGCCAGGACGAATACGAGGCCGACCGCGTCGCGGCCCGGCTGCTGGGCACGCGGGTGGTGGCTGGCGCGCTCACCGAGATCGTGGTCAAGAGCGCCTGGTACGCCGAGCAATTCTGGCCCGCGCACTGGTCGCTGGCGGTCGACGAGCCGATCCCGGTCGGCCCGTTCTCGGCGCTGGCGCCGCAGTTGTGCGTGCCGGTCGCCCCGGACTTCGCGCGCTCGGCGCTGCGTGGCGCGCTGCGCAGCGTCAGCGATGTCGACGATACGCACCCGGTGCTGCGGGACCGCCTGGAAGCGCTCGACGAAAGGCCCGGCCTGCCGGCCTGGTCGGCCAAATCGGCGCTGGGCCTGCTTGCCGATGCGCCCAGGTGGATCGCGCATTTCGACGACGACTGGCGCCGCGCGCACGTCAATGACTGGAAGCAGCATCACGCCTATCTGGTGCGGGTGCGCGAGCGCGTTGCCGTCCTCGCGGCCAGCGCCGGCCGAAACAACGCCGACGAGATGGTCGAGTGGGCCGACTGCGCGCGCCGAATCGATGCCGCGGCCGACGTGCGTGGGCACTATGAGCGTGCTCTGCAGTTCACCGAGAACCACCCGGGGGCCTTGCGCGGCCTGGCGCAGTTGCTGCCGGCCCGCGATCGCGGCGCCCGGCTCGCGGTGCTCGAGCGGCTGCACGAATCGAGCGTGGCCAGCCGCTGGTGGGCCGCCAAGACCGCGGTCGCGCTGCTCGAGGACCCGGATGCGGGCGGCCACGACGAACGTGCGCTCAAGCTCTGGCGCGATCGGGCCAAGACGGCGGAGGAGGCCGAGCAGCGCGCCTGGGATGAAATCACTGCCACGCCTTTCTTCAGCCAGATCAGCCGCCACGACCTGAGCGAATTCGAACTCGGCGAACTGCGGGCCGACCTGGTGCGCTGCAGCCCGGTCTCGCGGGCCTGGCTGGTGCGCAAGAACCTGCGCGAATTCCCATGGCGACGCGCCTACGTGGTCTTTCTCGAGTTGCCGCTCCTGGGCGACGACGAGCGTTGGCAGCTGTGCCGACAGCTCGAGCAGACCCTGAGCCTGCCGGGCGCCGCGCTGGTGCTGTGGGCCGGCCATTCGCCGACGCTGGAGCAGATCGAGCGCCAGACCTTCGGCGCGATCTGGGCCCGCACCGTCGATTGAGACCCGATCGGCCACGACTGAGACAATGGGGTCATGCACCCCAAAGCCCTGCTTGACGCCACCGCCGACCTGGTCGGCCTGGTTCTGAAATTCGATCACCCGGCCGACCAGGTCGTTTCGCGCTTCTTCCGCGACCACCGCGAGTTCGGCCCGCGCGAGCGCGCCACCCTGGCGGAAACCGTCTACACGGTGCTGCGCAAGAAGCTTCTGTTCGATCATCTGTCGCCTTCCGGCAGCGGCCCCAAGGAGCGCCGGATGGCGATCCTGGGCTTTTACGGCCCGCGCGACTTCCTCAAGAGCGCACTCAACGACACCGAGAAGCGCTGGCTCGACAACTGCGACGCCGTCAAGCAGGACGACCTGCTCGAACGCCACCGACACAACCTGCCCGAATGGCTGGTGGCGCCACTCAAGGCGCAGCTCGGCGACCAGTTCTGGCCCCTGGTGGAAAGCCTGCAGCAGCCGGCGCCGCTGGACCTGCGGGTCAACGCGCTGACCGACAAGCGGCCCGAGGTGCAGAAGGAACTGGCCAAGGCGGCGATCCAGGCGGTCGCCACGCCGTTCTCGCCCTGGGGCCTGCGCATCGACGGCAAGCCGGCGCTCAACAAGCTCGACGCGTTCACGCGCGGCGCGGTCGAGGTCCAGGACGAGGGTTCGCAACTGCTGGCGCTGCTGCTGGATGCCAAGCGCGGCGAGATGGTGGTCGATTTCTGCGCCGGTGCCGGCGGCAAGACGCTGGCCATCGGCGCCACGATGCGGAACACCGGCCGGCTGTATGCTTTCGACACCTCGGCGCACCGGCTCGACGCCCTGAAGCCGCGGCTGGCGCGCAGCGGTCTGTCGAACGTGCATCCGGCAGCGATCGCCCATGAGCGCGACGACCGCATCAAGCGGCTGGCCGGCAAGATCGACCGGGTGCTGGTCGATGCGCCCTGTTCGGGCCTCGGCACCCTGCGGCGCAACCCGGACCTGAAATGGCGCCAGTCGCCGAAGTCGGTGCAGGAGCTGACGGCCAAGCAGACCGCGATCCTGCAGAGCGCGGCGCGGCTGGTGAAGCCGGGCGGCCGGCTGGTCTATGCGACCTGCAGCGTGCTGCCGGAGGAAAACGAGGCCATCGCCGAGGCTTTTGCTGCCGCCAATCCGGATTTCGAACCCCAGGATGCCGCGGAACTGCTGGCCGGCCTCAAGGTGGCGGGCGCCGAAGCCCTGTGCGCCGGCGGCGAGCGCGGGACGCGTTACCTGCGGCTCTGGCCCCATCGCCACGCCACCGACGGTTTTTTTGCCGCCGTGTGGAACCGGAAATAGGCAGAAGGCTCCAAAGAAAGGGCAAGACTTGCGGTGAATCAAGGATTTAAGCCCCTTTTCAGGCTCGAACCTTTAAAATCGCCGGTTACCTGAAGGCTGCACCTTCGTGCGGCCATGGAGTACTGAACTCAATGTTGCTTCCTGACTCTGCCGTACTGAGCGCGGCCATCGACTGGCTCGGAAACGGCTTGTGGGACCTCGCATGGTGGCAAGTCGTGCTGTACACGCTCGTCACCACGCACATCACGATCGCGGCGGTCACGATCTTCCTGCACCGGACGCAAACGCACCGGGCCATGGACCTGGGCCCGATTCCCTCGCATTTCTTCCGCTTCTGGCTCTGGCTGGGCACCGGCATGGTGACCAAGGAGTGGGTGGCCATCCACCGCAAGCACCACGCCAAGTGCGAAACGGTCGACGACCCGCACAGCCCGCAGGTGAAGGGCATCGACGAAGTCATGTGGCGCGGCGCCGAGCTGTATCGCAAGGAATCGAAGAACAAGGAAACGATGGAGCGTTTCGGCCACGGAACGCCCGACGACTGGATCGAGCGCAACCTGTACACGCGCTACAGCTGGCAGGGTGTCGGCCTGATGCTGATCTTCAACGTCGCGCTGTTCGGCATGCTCGGGTTGACGGTCTGGGCCGTCCAGATGCTCTGGATCCCGTTCTGGGCCGCCGGCATCGTCAACGGCATCGGCCACTATTGGGGCTATCGCAATTTCGAAGCTGCGGATGCCAGCACCAACCTGGTCCCGTGGGGCATCATCATCGGCGGCGAAGAGCTGCACAACAACCACCACACCTACCCGACCTCGGCCAAGTTCTCGGTCAAGAAGTACGAGTTCGACATCGGCTGGGTGTACATCAGCCTGATGCAGAAGATCGGCTGGGCCAAGGTCAAGAAGCTGCCGCCGAAGCTGCAGATGGGCGACGTCGTGCCGGTGGCCAACGAAAAGACCCTCGAGGCCGTGATCGCCAACCGCTACGAGGTCATGGCCGGCTATGCGCGCGAGATGCGTCGCGCCACCCGCGGCGAACTGGCCCAGCTCAAGGCCAAGGGTGCCGACCTGTCGGTACTGAAGGCGGCCAAGAACTGGCTGCACCGTGACGACGACAAGGTGCCGGCCGCCGTGCGTTCGGACCTGGTCCAGGCCCGTGCCGCTCATCCGGTGCTCGACAAGATGGTGACCATGCGCGAAGAGCTGCGCCAGCTGTGGCTCAACACGTCGCAGTCGCGCGAGCAGTTGGCGGCCGACCTGGCGGCCTGGTGCCACCGTGCAGAAGCCAGTGGCATTGCTGGCCTGCGCGAGTTCTCGACCCGCCTGCGTCGCGCTCGCGCCTGATTGTTGCTCGCCCCCAGGTTGGGCTCACTTCGTGTAGCCCGCCCACCCCCTGCCGGGGGCGACACCAGCGGCCTGGCGAAGCCAGTTCCGCGGTGTCTCACCAACGGGCCTGGCTGCGCGGCCGGGAAGTACTTCAAGGCACAAAAAAACCCGCTGGATCGCAGCGGGTTTTTTATTGGAAATCGCTGAATTACTTCAGCTTGATTTCCTTGTACTCGACGTGCTTGCGCGCCTTCGGGTCGAACTTCATGATCGACATCTTTTCAGGCATCGTCTTCTTGTTCTTGCTGGTCGTGTAGAAATGGCCGGTACCCGCGGTGGATTCCAGCTTGATCTTTTCGCGTCCGCCTTTGCTCGTTGCCATGATTCAGCTCCTTAAGCTTGGCCGCGTGCGCGCAGGTCTGCGAGCACGGCGTCGATGCCGTTCTTGTCGATCAGGCGCAGGGCAGCGCTCGAAACCCGCAGGCGAACCCAGCGGTTTTCCGTTTCGACCCAGAAACGACGGTATTGCAGGTTCGGCAGGAACCGGCGCTTGGTTTTGTTGTTGGCGTGGGAAACATTGTTTCCGACCATCGGGCCTTTGCCCGTGACTTCGCAGACGCGTGCCATGTGGACACTCTTTCTTGAACAGCTGGCACCAAAGCAACGCAGCAGGGTTGCGTGGGTGGTTTGCAGCTTGACCTCGCCAGAAACGGGTGGCGGTACCCCGATATCACCGACCGACACAAGGCGTCAAATTCGGCAAAGCCTTGGATTATATGCCAAAAGCATCCAAACAGGACGGCGCAGCCAGGCCCGTTGGTGAAACACCGCGGATCTGGCTTCGCCAGGCCGCTGGTGTTGCCCCCGGTAGGGGGTGGGCGCCCGGACACGAAGTGCCGGGCAACCTGGGGGCGAGCCTATTGCTCCAGGAACCGCTGAGCGTCCAGGGCTGCCATGCAGCCGGTGCCGGCACTGGTGATCGCCTGGCGGTAGACATGGTCCTGGACGTCGCCGGCGGCGAAAACGCCGGGCACGCTGGTCATGGTCGCGAAGCCCTGCAGCCCGGCGCGGGTGAGGATGTAGCCATCCTTCATCTCGAGTTGGCCCTGGAAGATGTCGGTGTTGGGATGGTGGCCGATCGCGATGAAGCAGCCCTTGAGCTGAAGGTCCTCGGTGGCGCCGGTCTGGGTGTTCTTCAGGCGGACGCCGGTGACGCCCGAGTCGTCGCCGAGCACCTGGTCCAGCGTGTTGTGCACCTTGAGCTCGATCTTGCCTTCGGCCACCTTGGCATGCAGCTTGTCGATCAGGATCGGCTCGGCGCGGAACTTGTCGCGGCGGTGCACCAGCGTGACCTTGCTCGCGATGTTCGACAGATAGAGCGCCTCCTCGACCGCCGTGTTGCCGCCGCCGATCACGCAGACTTCCTGCTCGCGGTAGAAGAAACCGTCGCAGGTGGCGCAGCCCGAGACGCCGCGGCCCATGAAATGCTGCTCGGAGTCGAGCCCGAGGTACTTGGCCGAGGCGCCGGTGGCGATGATCAGCGCGTCGCAGGTGTAGGTGCCACTGTCGCCGGTGAGGGTGAAGGGGCGCTTGCTGAAGTCGACCTTGTTGATGTGGTCGAAGACGATCTGGGTCTTGAAGCGCTCGGCGTGTTCCAGGAAGCGCTGCATGAGGTCGGGACCCTGCACGCCATGGACGTCGGCCGGCCAGTTGTCGACGTCGGTCGTCGTCATGAGCTGGCCGCCTTGTGCCATGCCGGTGATCAGCATGGGCTCCAGGTTGGCGCGGGCCGCGTAGACTGCGGCGGTGTAACCGGCCGGGCCGGAGCCGAGAATGAGAACCTTAGTGTGCAGTTGGGATGGCATGAGTAGAAAACCTAGGATTGACGCTGCAGCAGCGTGTACATTTTCAAGGTGGTTTATAGATATGGAGTATCACCGTTCGGTTCAAGCCCGTACGGCGACTCCTTTCAATGCGCGCGATTGTATTAATCCATCGGTTTTTGAGTCGCGCCGAATCGGGGATTGATGAATGTCGATGTTGTCCAATCTTGAATTGCTCCGTCGCGTGCCGTTGTTCGCAGCGCTGACGCCCGCCCAGTCCGCGAGCATCGCCGATGCGATCGTCAAGAAGCGCTTCAAGCGCGCCGAGGTCGTGGTCGAACAAGGCAAGAAGTCGGATGCCCTCTACATCATTCTGACCGGCCGGGCCCGTGTCATGAGCACCGACAGCCGCGGACGGGAGGTCATTCTCGCGACGCTGCAGCCGGGCGACTACGTCGGCGAGATGAGCATGATCGACGACGAGCCGCATTCGGCCACGGTGCGCACCGAGATCCAGACCGACGTGCTGATGCTCGACCGCGACGCCTTCGCGCGCTGCCTGCCCGAGAACTCCTCGATGTCCTACAACATCATGCGCGGCCTGGTGGCGCGCCTGCGCCACGCCGATCGCAAGATCGAGTCGCTGGCACTGATGGATGTCTATGGCCGCGTGGCGCGCTCGCTGCTCGAGTTCGCGGTCGACGACGGCGAGGGCAACCTCAAGGTGCGCGACAAGATCTCGCGCCAGGACCTGGCCAAGATGGTCGGCGCCTCGCGCGAGATGGTGAGCCGCGTCATGAAGGATCTGGAGGAGCGTGGCTTCGTCCAGACCCAGCCCGACGGCTCGATGATCGTCAAGGAACGACTCTCATCGCTCACCTGACCGTCAGGCCGGCGGCGCCGCAGCGCGCCGGCCACCACGTCGCCGGCCCTGACAACGCGGCCGCGGGCGTTTTCGTTGTAGTTTTTCCGAGCCTGCCCGCCATCGCGGGCTGGACGGCGTGCCTTTCATGACTTATTCGCTCAATACCCTTCAAAATGCCTCGGCCGGCGAGGCGCAGCCGGTGCGGCTGCGCGCGATGCGTTTCGCGCACGAGATCACCCTGATCGCGGGTTTCGTGGTGCTCTTGTTCTGGCTGCTCGCGATGCTGAGCTTCACGCCCTCGGACGCCGCCTGGTCGACGTCGGGCACCGGTGGCGAGGTCAAGAACTGGGGCGGCCGCATCGGCGCCTGGCTGGCCGACGCGAGCTACTTCCTGGCCGGCTACTCGGTCTGGTGGTGCCTGGCGGCCGGGCTGCGCGTCTGGCTGTCCTCCCTGGCCGGCTGGATGCGTGGCGGCGAGGAAGCCCCGGGCGAGCAGCCGCCGCGCGGCCCCTTCAACCGCAGCCGTCTCGCCTTCTGGTTCGGCCTGATCCTGCTGCTTTGCGCGAGCGCGATGCTCGAATGGTCGCGCCTCTACCGGCTCGAGTTCCGCCTGCCGGGGCACGGCGGCGGCGTGCTCGGCTACCTGGTCGGGCCGGCGAGCGTCAAGTGGATGGGCTTCACCGGCTCGGCGCTGATCGCGATCGCCGCTGGCGTGATCGGCTCGGCGCTGGTGTTTCGCTTCTCCTGGGGCCAGATCGCCGAGCGCATCGGAACGCGCCTGTATTCGCTGTTCGAGTCGCGGCGCGAAAAGCGCGAGATCGCCCAGGACATCGCGATGGGCAAGCAGGCGGTGCGCGAGCGCGAAGAGCTGTCCGCCGTCGACCCGGGTCTCGAGCCCGAGGCGCCCGACGAGGAACTGCGCATCATTCCGCGGCTCAAGCGCCGCGCGCCCTCGCCGCCGGTGCAGATCGAGCCGGCGCTGGCCGAAGTGCCCAAGAGCGACCGGGTGGCCAAGGAGCGCCAGAAGCCGCTGTTCCGCGAGCTGCCCGACAGCAAGCTGCCGCAAGTCGATCTGCTCGACGCCGCGCAGGCACGCCAGGAAACCGTCTCGCCCGACACGCTCGAGATGACCTCGCGCATGATCGAGAAGAAGCTCAAGGACTTCGGCGTCGAGGTGCGCGTGGTGCTGGCCTCGCCGGGCCCGGTGATCACCCGCTACGAGATCGAGCCGGCCACCGGCGTCAAGGGCTCGCAGATCGTCGGCCTCGCGAAGGACCTGGCGCGCTCGCTCTCCCTGGTGTCGATCCGCGTGGTCGAGACCATTCCCGGCAAGAACTTCATGGCGCTCGAGTTGCCGAACGCGAAGCGGCAGTCGATCAGGCTCAGCGAAATCCTGGGCTCGCAGGTCTACAACGAGGGCAAGTCGATGCTCACGATGGGCCTGGGCAAGGACATCATCGGCAATCCGGTGGTGGCCGACCTCGCCAAGATGCCGCACGTGCTGGTGGCCGGAACCACCGGTTCGGGCAAGTCGGTCGGCATCAACGCGATGATCCTGAGCCTGTTGTACAAGGCCGAGGCGCGCGATGTGCGCCTGCTGATGATCGACCCGAAGATGCTCGAGATGTCGGTCTACGAAGGCATTCCGCACCTGCTGGCGCCGGTCGTGACCGACATGCGGCAGGCGGCCCACGGCCTCAACTGGTGCGTGGCCGAGATGGAGCGCCGCTACAAGCTCATGAGCAAGCTGGGGGTGCGCAACCTGGCCGGCTACAACGTCAAGATCGACGAGGCGAAGGCGCGCGAGGAGTTCATCTACAACCCCTTCAGCCTGACACCCGACAGCCCCGAGCCGCTCGCGCGCGAACCGCACATCGTGGTCGTGATCGACGAGCTGGCCGACCTGATGATGGTGGTCGGCAAGAAGATCGAGGAACTGATCGCCCGGCTGGCGCAGAAGGCGCGCGCAGCCGGCATCCACCTGATCCTGGCGACGCAGCGGCCCAGCGTGGACGTGATCACCGGCCTGATCAAGGCCAATATCCCGACCCGCATCGCCTTCCAGGTGTCGAGCAAGATCGACTCGCGCACCATCCTCGACCAGATGGGCGCCGAGGCGTTGCTGGGCATGGGCGACATGCTCTACATGCCGAGCGGCACCGGCCTGCCGGTGCGCGTGCACGGTGCCTTCGTGAGCGATGAGGAAGTCCACCGCGTCGTGGCCTACCTGAAGTCGCAGGGTGAACCGGACTACATCGAGGGCGTGCTCGAAGGCGGCACGGTCGACGGCGACGGCGATGTGCTGGGAGAGGGCGGCAGCGACGGCGGCGAGAAGGACCCGATGTACGACCAGGCGGTCGAAGTCGTGCTCAAGCACCGCAAGGCCAGCATCTCGCTGGTGCAGCGCCATTTGAAGATCGGCTACAACCGCGCCGCCCGGCTGGTCGAGGACATGGAGAACGCCGGCCTGGTGAGCGCGATGAGCGGCAGCGGCCAGCGCGAGATCCTGGTGCCCGCAAGGACGGAATAAGCTCGCCCCCAGGTTGCCCGCACTGCGTGTCGGGCGCCCACCCCCTACCGGGGGCAACACCAGCGGCCTGGCAAAGCCAGTTCCGCGGTGTTTCACCCACGGGCCTGGCTTCGCCGGCCGGGCCCCTGACCGGCCCGGTTTTGTCGGCCTTGAAGGAACTGAATGTTGATGAAGAAATTGATTGCAGGCGCCTTGCTGGCGGCGGTGGCGGGCGGTACCTGGGCCGGTGGCATGGAAAGCCTCGAGGCTTTCGTGAAGACGGTCAAGTCCGGCCGCGCGGAATTCACGCAGACCGTGACGGCGCCGCCCAAGGAGGGCCAGGAATCGCGCCCCAAGGTCTCGACCGGCAGCTTCGAGTTCCAGCGGCCGGGCAAATTCAGGTTCGACTACAAGAAGCCCTTTGTCCAGAGCATCGTCGCCGACGGCGACACGCTGTGGCTCTATGACGCCGACCTGAACCAGGTCACGCAGCGCAAGCAGGCGCAGGCGCTCGGGTCCACGCCCGCCGCCCTGATCGCCGCCGCGCCCGACCTGCGCGCGCTGCAGGCCGATTTCGCGCTCGAGGCCGCCCCCGAGCGCGACGGGCTGCAATGGGTCAAGGCGACGCCGAAGAGCAAGGACGGCCAGCTGCAGAGCGTGCAGATCGGCTTCCAGGGCGACGCGCTGTCCGCGCTCGAGATCCTGGACAGCTTCGGTCAGCGCTCGGCGCTGAAGTTCGGCAAGGTCGAGGTCAATCCGCCGCTGCCGGCCGGGACCTTCCAGTTCAAGGTGCCGAGCGGCGCCGACGTGATCCGCCAGTAGTGCCGGCCGCGGATGGCCACCTCCACCCACCAACCTCTCGCTGAACGACTTCGCCCGCGCACCCTGGGCGAGGTGATCGGCCAGCAGCACCTGCTGGGCCCAGGCATGCCGTTGCGCATCGCCTTCGAATCCGGCCAGCCGCATTCGTGCATCCTCTGGGGCCCGCCCGGCACCGGAAAGACGACCATCGCGCGACTGATGGCCGATGCCTTCGATGCCCAGTTCCTGAGCATCAGCGCGGTGCTCGGCGGCGTGAAGGACATCCGCGACGCGGTCGAACGCGCCACCTCGGCACGCGACGGACTCGAGCAGCGCCGAACCATCGTCTTCGTCGACGAGGTGCACCGCTTCAACAAGAGCCAGCAGGATGCCTTCCTGCCGCACGTGGAGTCGGGCCTGTTCACCTTCATCGGCGCGACCACCGAGAACCCGTCCTTCGAGGTCAATTCGGCGCTGCTGTCGCGGGCCGCGGTGTATGTGCTGCAGCCGCTGGGCGAGGCCGATCTCAAGAAGATCGTGGAGCGGGCGCAGGGCATCCAGGCGGTGCCGGCGATCGACGCCGAGGCCGTCGATCGCCTGGTGGCCTATGCCGATGGCGACGCCAGGCGCCTGCTCAATACGCTCGAGACGCTGGCGGTGGCGGCCCGCGCCGAGAAGCTCGACACCCTCACGGACGAATGGCTGCTGCGGGTGCTCGGCGAGCGGCTGCGGCGCTACGACAAGGGCGGCGAGCAGTTCTACGACACCATCTCCGCCCTGCACAAGTCGGTGCGCGGCAGCGATCCGGATGCGGCGCTCTACTGGTTCGTCCGAATGCTCGACGGCGGCGCCGATCCGCGCTACATGGCGCGCCGGCTGGTGCGCATGGCGAGCGAGGACATCGGCCTGGCCGATCCGCGTGCGCTGCGCCTGGCGCTCGATGCCGCCGAGGTCTATGAGCGGCTCGGGACACCCGAAGGCGAGCTGGCGCTGGCCCAATGCGTGGTCTATCTCGCGGTGGCGCCGAAGTCCAACGCGGTCTACAAGGCCTACAACGAGGTCAAGGCCTTCATCCAGTCGGACGGCACGCGGCCGGTCCCGATGCACCTGCGCAATGCGCCGACCAAGCTCATGAAGCAGCTCGACTACGGCAAGGGCTACCGCTACGCGCACGACGAGGAGGGCGGTTTCGCGGCCGGCGAGAGCTACCTGCCCGAGGGCGTCGATCCGCCTGCGTTCTACCGTCCGGTGGAGCGCGGCCTCGAAATCCGCATTGCGGAAAAACTTCGCGAATTGCGAAAACGCAACCAGGACGCCAGCCGCTGATACGCAGCTGCAGCCGCATCGGTACTCCCTTGCACGGCCCACCTGCTTGGCGATCCGCCAGCGGGAAAACCCCGTCGAATACGCGCTGGAACGGCGATCTGGCGTCACTACAATCCCGCCACAAACCCGCCGTCGTCACATGTTGGCGGGTTTTTTGCTAAGGGAGCCCCAGCGCTTGATCAGTGCGCAGGGCCGGCCGGGCGCCTCTCGAGGGCGTCGATATAAAAAGGGAATTTCGTATGGACATCTTGCTGCAGCAGATCATCAACGGTCTGGTTCTCGGCAGCATGTACGCCTTGATAGCCTTGGGCTACACCATGGTGTACGGCATCATCAATCTCATCAATTTCGCGCACGGGGAAGTGCTGATGGTCGGGGCACTGACCAGCTGGAGCATCATCGGACTCATGCAGGAGTCGATGCCCGGCACGCCGGGCTGGCTGATCCTGCTGATCGCCCTGCTGATCGCCTGCGTGGTCGCCGCCACGCTCAACTTCGTGATCGAGAAGGTGGCCTACCGGCCGCTGCGCAACAGCCCCAAGCTGGCGCCGCTGATCACGGCGATCGGCATGTCGATCCTGCTGCAGACGCTGGCGATGATCATCTGGAAGCCGACCAACAAGGCGTATCCGAACCTGCTGTCGACCACCCCGATCCACATCGGCGACGCGGTGATCTCGCCGACCCAGGTGATGATCCTCAGCGTGACGGCGATCTGCCTCGCGATCCTCACCTGGCTGGTCAACTACACCAAGCTGGGCCGCGCGATGCGCGCCACCGCCGAGAACCCGCGGGTCGCCGCGCTGATGGGCATCCGCCCTGACATGGTGATCTCGGCCACGTTCATCATCGGCGCCGTGCTGGCGGCGGTGGCCGGCGTGATGTATGCCTCCAACTACGGCATCGCGCAGCATGCGATGGGCTTCATTCCCGGCCTCAAGGCCTTCACGGCGGCGGTGTTCGGCGGCATCGGCAATCTTGCCGGGGCGGTGGTCGGCGGCATCCTGCTGGGGCTGATCGAGGCCATCGGCTCGGGCTACATCGGCGCGCTCACGGGCGATGTGCTGGGCAGCCACTACAGCGACATCTTCGCCTTCATCGTGCTGATCATCATGCTCACGCTGCGGCCCTCCGGCCTGCTCGGCGAGCGCGTGGCGGACCGGGCCTGAGGAGGACGCCATGAAGAACAGCAAGAACCTCTTCCTGTACGTGGTCGGCGCGGTGCTGGTGCTCGCGCTGCCGCTGTTGCTGCAGACCCAGGGCAATGCCTGGGTGCGGATCGCCGACATCGCGCTGCTCTACGTGATGCTGGCGCTCGGCCTCAACATCGTGGTGGGCTATGCCGGCCTGCTCGACCTGGGCTACGTGGCCTTCTTCGCCATCGGCGCCTACCTGTTCGCGCTGCTGGGATCGCCGCACCTCACCGACACCTTCCCGGCCATCAAGGCGATGTTCCCGAACGGGCTGCACGTGTCGCTGGTGGTGGTGGTGCCGCTGGCGCTGCTCGTGGCCGGCCTGTTCGGCGCGCTGCTGGGCGCGCCGACGCTCAAGCTGCGCGGCGACTATCTCGCGATCGTGACGCTCGGCTTCGGCGAGATCATCCGCGTGTTCCTGAACAACCTGGACCATCCGGTCAACATCACCAACGGTCCCAAGGGCATCACGGCGATCGATCCGGTGCACTTCTGGGGCCTCAACCTGGGCAAGGCGCTCAAGTTCGACGGCTTCACGATCTCGTCGGTCACGCTGTACTACTACCTGTTCCTGATGTTCGTGATCTTCACCATCATCATTTCGCACCGACTGCAGCTCTCGCGCATCGGCCGGGCCTGGATGGCGATCCGCGAGGACGAGATCGCCGCCAAGGCGATGGGCATCAACACCCGCAACATGAAGCTGCTGGCCTTCGCCATGGGTGCCAGCTTCGGCGGTGTGTCCGGCGCGATGTTCGCGTCGTTCCAGGGTTTCGTGTCGCCCGAGTCCTTCAGCCTGATGGAGTCGGTGATGATCGTCTCGATGGTGGTGCTGGGCGGCATCGGGCACCTGCCGGGCGTGATCCTGGGGGCGATCCTGCTGTCCGCGCTGCCCGAGGTGTTGCGCTACGTCGCCGCTCCGCTGCAGTCGATGACCGGCGGCCGGCTCGACGCCTCGATCCTGCGCCAGCTCTTCATCGCGCTGGCGATGATCATCATCATGCTGGTCCGTCCGCGCGGCCTCTGGCCGTCGCCGGAGCATGGCAAGTCGCTGGCACGCAGGGGCGTGCCGCCGGCCTCGGGCATGCCGGCGGCAGCGCCCGGCATCGAGACGCCGGCCGATGAAGTGCCCGGCGCCGCCTCGCGCCCGATGTCGATCAATCCGTGAGTCAGGGGCGCAACATGACTGAAACCATCCTCGACGTCCGCGGCATTTCCAAGCGCTTCGGCGGCCTGCAGGCCCTCTCCGATGTCGGCATCAAGATCCTGCGCGGCCAGGTCTACGGGCTGATCGGCCCCAACGGCGCCGGCAAGACCACCTTCTTCAACGTCATCACCGGGCTCTACTCGCCCGACAGCGGCAGCTTCGAACTGGCCGGCAAGCCCTATCAGCCGACCGCGGTCCACGAAGTCGCCAAGGCGGGCATCGCGCGCACCTTCCAGAACATCCGCCTCTTCGCCGAAATGACTGCGCTCGAGAACGTGATGGTCGGGCGGCACGTGCGCACGCACTCGGGCGTCTTCGGCGCGATCTTCCGCCCCCCGGGGTTCAAGGCCGAGGAGGCCGCGATCGCCGAGCGCGCGCACGAGCTGCTCGAGTACGTCGGCATCGGCAAGTTCGCCGACTACAAGGCTCGCACGCTGTCGTACGGCGACCAGCGGCGGCTGGAGATCGCCCGCGCGCTTGCGACCGATCCGCAGCTGATCGCGCTCGACGAGCCGGCCGCCGGCATGAATGCGACCGAGAAGGTGATGCTGCGCGAGCTGATCGACCGCATCCGCAAGGACAACCGCACCATCTTGCTGATCGAGCACGACGTGAAGCTGGTGATGGGCCTGTGCGATCGCGTGACCGTGCTCGACTACGGCAAGCAGATCGCCGAGGGCACGCCGGCGGACGTGCAGAGAAATGAAAAAGTGATCGAGGCCTACCTCGGCACGGGAGGGCACTAGATGGCACAGACTCTACTTAAAGTGAGCGGCGTGAAGGTCGCGTACGGCGGCATCCAGGCCGTCAAGGGCATCGACTTCGAGGTCCGCGAGGGCGAGCTGGTGTCGCTGATCGGCTCCAACGGCGCGGGCAAGACGACCACGATGAAGGCCATCACGGGAACGCTGCCTTTCCTCGGCGGCGAGATCGAGTTTCTCGGCAAGAGCATCAAGGGGCGCGGCGCCTGGGACCTGGTCGGCGAAGGCCTGGTGATGGTTCCCGAGGGCCGCGGCGTGTTCACCCGCATGACGATCACCGAGAACCTGCAGATCGGCGCCTATATCCGCAAGGACAAGGCCGAGATCGCGAAGGACATCGACCGCGTCTTCGCGACCTTCCCGCGCCTGAAGGAGCGGGCCACGCAACTGGCCGGCACGATGTCGGGCGGCGAGCAGCAGATGCTCGCGATGGGCCGCGCGCTGATGGCGCGCCCCAAGGTGCTGCTGCTGGACGAGCCGTCGATGGGCCTGTCGCCGATCATGGTCGACAAGATCTTCGAGGTCGTGAAGCAGGTCTACGACCAGGGCGTCACCGTGCTGCTGGTCGAGCAGAACGCCAGCCGCGCGCTGCAGCTGGCCGATCGCGGCTACGTGATGGAGTCGGGCCTGATCACCATGAGCGGCGACGCCAAGATCATGCTCAGCGACCCCAAGGTACGCGCTGCGTACCTTGGGGAATAGTTGCTCGCCCCCAGGTTGCCCGGCACTTCGTGTCCGGGCGCCCACCCCCTACCGGGGGCAACACCGGTGGCCCGGCAAAGCCGGTTCCACGGTGTTTCACCAACGGGCCTGGCTGCGCCGGCCGCGGGCGGCTGATCAGTCGACCTTTGCGCCGGTGGCCTTGACGACCTTTTCGTACTTGGCCAGTTCGCTCTTCATGAAGGCGCCGAACTGATCGGGCGTGCTGGCCACCGGTTCGGCCAGCAGTGATGCGAAGCGGGTCTTGGTCTCCGGCGATTCGAGTGCGGCGACGAAGGCGTGGTTGAGCTTGGCGACCACCTCGGGCGGCGTGCCGGCCGGTGCCACCAGACCCCACCAGGTGTCGATCGAGAAGCCCTTCAGCGTGGCGGCCACCGTCGGTACCTCCGGCAGCGCGCTGCTGCGCTGCGCGGTCGTGACCGCGATCGCCTTCAGCTTGCCGGAGCGGATGTTCGGCGCTGCGGTCGCCAGGTTGTCGAAGTTGAAGTCGACCTGACCCGACAGCAGCGCAAGCTGCGCCGGGTTGCCGCCGTTGTAGGGAATGTGCACCGCGAAGATGCCCGCTTCCTTCTTGAACAATTCGCCCGCCAGGTGGCCGGCGCTGCCGTTGCCGCCGCTGCCGTAGTTGAGCTTGGCCGGATTGGCCTTGGCGTAGGCGATCAGGTCGGCCAGCGTGTTGATCTTCAGGCGCTGCGCGGTCTCGGCATTCATGACCAGCACGTTGGGCACCCGCACCATCTGCGTCACCGGCGCGAAGTCGGTGGCGGCGTTGAAGGGCATCCTGGCGTAGAGCCAGGGATTGACCGCGTTGGTGGCGGTGGCCGCGATGCCGATCGTCAGGCCGTCGGGAGCGGCCTTGGCCACCGCGTCGGCACCGATGTTGCCGCCGGCGCCGGGCTTGTTGTCGATGATGACGGTGCCCAGCGAGTCCTTGACGCGCTCGGCCAGCACCCGCGCCGTGACGTCGATCGGCCCTCCCGCGGCATAGGGCACGATCAGCCGGATCGGCCGCTGTTGGGCGCTCGCCTGGCCGGTGGCCAGCAGGGTGGCGGCCGACAGGAGGGTCAGCAGGAAGTGTCTGGCTTTCATGGATTCCATCGCGTGTGTCTCAGGGCAGGGCCTTGTCGGCCTCGGTGGTGAATGCGTCGGCATAGAACTCGTCTTCCGGCAGGCCGCGCTGCGCGACATAGTCGTGCTTCGCGGCATCGACCACCACCGGCGCGCCGCAGGCATAGACCTGGTAGCCCGACAGGTCGTCGAAGTCCTCCAGGACTGCGCAGTGCACGAATCCGGTTCGGCCGCGCCAGTCGTCCTCGGGCACCGCGTTGGAGACCACGGGCACGTAGCGCAGGTTGGGCATCTGCTGCAGTTGCGTGCGCACCCAGTCGTCCATGTACAGATCCTCCGGCCGCCGGCCGCCCCAGTACAGGGTCGCCGGACGTTCGATGCCCTTGAATTTCATGTGCTCCAGCAGCGCCTTGATCGGCGCGAAGCCGGTGCCCGACGCCAGCAGCACCAGCGGTTTGTCGGAATCCTCGCGCAGGAAGAAGCTGCCGTAGGGGCCCTCGATGCGCAGGATTTCCTTTTCCTTCATGTCGCCGAAGACGTGGTCGGTGAACTTGCCGCCCGGCAGGTGCCGGATGTGCAGCTCGAGCCCGGTGCCTGCCTGCTGCAGCGTGTGCGGCGCATTGGCCATCGAGTAGCTGCGCCGTGTGCCGTCGCGCAGGATGAACTCCACGTACTGTCCGGCATGGAACTGCAGTGGCTCCCCGGCGGGCAGCTGCAGGCGCAGCAGGACCACGTCGTGCGACTGTTTCGAGAGCGCCAGCACCCGCACCGGCATCTTGCGGATCGGGAAGGCGCCGGCCTCGCTGACCTGGCGCGATTCGAGCACCACGTCGCTTTCCGCCCGTGCGCAGCAGGTCAGCACGTAGCCGGCCAGCTGTTCCTCGGCGCTCAGCGCCTTGCTCTGGTGCGGGCCCAGGGTGACCTTGCCCGACAGCTTCTTGCACTTGCAGGAGCCGCAGGCGCCGTCCTTGCAGCCATAGGGAAGGCCAATGCCCTGGCGGATGCCGGCGGCGAGGATGGTCTCGTCGGCCAGGGCCGTGAAATGGCGCCCGCTGGGTTCGACCGTGATCTGAAAGCCCGCTTCGCTCGGCGCTGCGCTGGTCATGGGTATTCTTCGTTCTCTGCTCAAAAGGGAGAACGGATTTTGCCCTCAATCAACAGCCCCCTCGGTGCGAGGCCCTCGCGCTTCCGGCGCGAACGCGTGCTCGTGGTCGGTTGCGGCGACGTCGGGCTGCGGGCGGCCCGGCTGCTGCGGGGCCGCGTGCAGCTGATCGCGCTGACCTCTTCGCTCGCCCGGGTGCCCCTGCTGCGGCAGGCCGGCATCACGCCGATCGTCGCGGATCTGGACCGGCCGGCGTCGCTGCGGCGGCTTTCGGGCCTCGCTACCCGGGTGCTCCATCTGGCCCCGCCGGCCCGCGTGGAGGAGGGCGCACGATGGTGGCGCGATGCGCGCAGCCTGGCGCTGGCGCGTGCCTTGCGGCTGCGCTCGCTGCCCTCGGCCCTCGTCTACGGCTCGACCAGCGGAGTCTACGGCGATTGCGGCGGCGCCCTGATCGCAGAGACGCGTGCGGTGCGGCCCGATACGCCGCGCGCGCACCGCCGCGTCGATGCCGAGCGCACGGTGCGTTGGCTCGGACGTGCCGGCGTCGCCACGCGCATCCTGCGCATTCCCGGCATCTATGCGCCCGACCGCGAGGGTGGCACGCCGCGCGAGCGCTTGCGGCGGGGCACGCCGGTGCTGCGCGCCGAGGACGATGTCTATACCAACCACATCCACGCCGACGACCTGGCCCGCGCCTGCGTGGCGGCGCTGTGGCGCGGCGGCTCGCAGCGCGTGTTCCACGCCAGCGACGACAGCGAGATCAAGATGGGCGACTACATCGAGCTCGCGGCCAGGCTGTACGGCCTGCCGCTGCCGCCGCGCATCGCGCGCCACGAGGCGCAGGCGCAACTGCCTTTGTCGCTCCTGAGCTTCATGGGCGAATCGCGGCGGCTCGACAACACGCGATTGAAGCGCGAGCTGCGCGTGCGGCTGCGCTATCCGACGGTGGCCGCGGGGCTGCTGTCGGGCGGCTGAAATATCCGGCAGCCGTTGCGCGAAACGCGGGCCGGCAAAATCGGCGCATGCCAGTTACCCAGCTCTCCGTCTATTTCTTCCTGCAGGTCGCGCTCATCATCGCGGTCTGTCAACTCGTCGGCCGCCTGGCGCGCCGGATTGGACAGCCCCAGGTCGTGGGCGAGATGATCGCCGGCGTGATGCTCGGCCCTTCGCTGTTCGGACTTTTCCTGCCCGAGTTGCAGCGCGCCCTGTTTCCCAAGGAGACCCTGGGCATGCTCTACGTCGGGGGCCAGCTCGGGGTGGGCTTGTACATGTTCCTGGTCGGCACCGAGTTCCGCGCCGACCATTTCAAGAGCCGTTTTCGAAGCGCCGCCTCGGTGTCCGCAGCCGGCATCCTGGTGCCGTTCGTGCTCGCCTTTGCGCTGACGCCATGGCTGCACGAGATTCCGGGCCTGTTCTCGGCCCGCGCCAAGCCGCTGGAGGCGGCGCTGTTCCTCGGGGCGGCCATCGCCATCACCGCCTTTCCGATGCTGGCGCGCATCATCCACGAGCGGGGTCTCGCAGGCACCTCGCTCGGCACACTGGCATTGACGGCGGGCGCGGTCGACGATGCGGCCGCCTGGTGCATCCTGGCGGTCGTGCTGGCGAGCTTCGGCGGCTCGTGGGGCGGTGCCTATGCCGCGATCGGTGGCGGGGTGGGCTACGCGCTCTTCATGGTGTTCATCGGTTCCCGGCTGCTCAAGCGGCTGGCGCGGCACGTCCGACCGGACGCGCCCCTGAGCAGCTCGCTGCTGGCGGTCGTGCTGGTGCTGTTCTGCCTGAGCGCCTTCGCGATGGATGCGATCGGCATCCATGCGGTCTTCGGCGGCTTCCTGCTCGGCGCGGTGCTGCCGCGCGGCGCCCTGACCGAGAAGCTGCGCGAGCAGCTCCAGCCCTTCGTCGTCATCTTCCTGCTGCCGATGTTCTTCACCTATTCGGGCCTCAACACCCGGCTGGCGGTGCTGTTCGAGCCCGGCATCCTGCTTGGCGCCATGGCCATCCTGGCAGCCTCGTTCTGCGGCAAGGGCATCGCCTGCTGGGCCGCGGCCCGGGTGGCCGGGGAAAACCAGCGCGATGCGCTCGCGATCGGCTCGCTGATGAATGCGCGCGGCCTGATGGAGCTCATCATCATCAACATCGGCCTGCAGGCCGGCGTGATCCTGCCGGGCCTGTTTTCGATCCTGGTGCTGATGGCGATCTTCACGACGCTGATGGCGACGCCGCTCTTCAACTGGGTGACGCGCGATCGCAGCGCGGGCGCGCGCATCGAGGCGCCGGCCTGATGCCTCCCGCCGCCAGGCCGGGTCACGCTCGATCCTGTGCTTGCTCCGGAGCTTGGCCGAAGGCGTGCGAACTCGGTCTGCTTCGGTGCGAACTGCGCTGAGCCTAGATGTAGTCCAGCGGCAGGGCGGTCGTGCACTTGATCTGCTCCATGGCGAAGCTGGATGAGACGCCTGAAAGCTCGATGGCTCCCACCAGCCGCTTGTACACCGCGTCATAGCCGCTGACGTCGGGCACCACGACGCGCAACAGGTAGTCGATGTCGCCGCTCATGCGGTAGAACTCCACGATCTCCGGGATGCCGGCCACGACCTTGCAGAGCTTCTGCATCCATCGGTCATCGTGCTGCGTGGTGCGAATGGAGACGAAAACGGTCACCCCGACATTGAGCTTCTGTGGGGAAAGCAAGGTGACCTTGCGCAGGATGTAGCCCTCCCGTTCGAGCCGTTGCACGCGCCGCCAGCATGGCGTGGTGGAGAGGTGCACCGCCTCGCTGAGCTGCTGCAGGGAGATGGTGGCATCCCGCTGCAGGTGTTCCAGAATCTGCTTGTCAATGCGATCCATGGGAAAATCATTCTCATAATCTAACGTTTAGTAGTTTGATCCTTCTCCAGGGATCCCGATTTCTTGGAAAAATTGTATGCTTTTTTCGGGTCGTCTTTTCTAAACTGGATAGCAACTCAACGCTTCCTTGCTGGCCCATGCCTCACGCGCTTCAACCGTCCACCCTTCTGGCCCACACGGCCCGCCGGCCCTCCTTGCACTACGGCATGGTCAATACGCCGGTCTATCGGGGCTCGACCATCGTCTCTTCGACCTTGCAGGAATGGGAGAGCCGCAAGACACCGGAGAACGCCTACGCTTCCTACGGCCGTTTCGGCACGCCGACCACGGCGGCGCTCGAAGAACTGGTCGCGCACGCAGAAGGAGGCTACCGCTCCATCGTGCTGCCGTCGGGGCTGGCCGCGTGCACCCACGCCATCCTGGCGCTGGTGCGCACCGGCGACCACGTGCTGGTATGCGACAGTGTCTACGGGCCCACGCGCGCCTTTGCCGAGAAGGTGCTGAGCCGCTTCGGCATCACCGCCGAGTTCTACGATCCCCTGATCGGTGCGGGCATCGCCGACCTGCTGCGCCCCAACACGCGAGTCGTGTTTGTCGAGGCGCCCGGTTCTGGCACCTTCGAGATGCAGGACGTACCCGCCATCGCTGCCCAGGCGCACAAGGTCGGGGCCTATGTGGTCATGGACAACACCTGGGCAACGCCGCTGTTCTTCAAGCCCTTCGGGCATGGCGTGGACGTGTCCGTGCAGGCCGGCACCAAGTACATGGTGGGCCATTCGGATGCGATCCTGGGTGTGGCCACTGCGAACGAGCGCGCCTGGCCCCTGCTGCAAAGGGGGGTGCAGGACTTCGGCCAGACCATCGGGCCGGATGACATCTTCCTGGCGCTGCGCGGCTTTCGCACCTTGGCCCTGCGCATGCAGCAACACGGGGCCACGGGCCTGCGGCTGGCACAATTTCTGGCCCAGCATCCGCTGGTGGAGCAGGTCATGCACCCGGCCTTGCCGAGCGACCCGGGCCATGCCTTGTGGAAGCGCGATTTCACCGGCGCCAGCGGCCTGTTCTCCATTGCGCTGCGTCCCATGGATCGCACTGCCCTGGCTGCCTTCTTTGACGCTTTGCAGCTGTTCGGTATCGGTCTGTCGTGGGGGGGCTATGAAAGCCTGGCGCTTCCGATGGATCGCCCCCGCCGGAATGCCCGTCCCTGGCATTTGCAGGGGCCACTGGTCCGCATCCATGCCGGGCTCGAAGACGTTGACGACTTGACCGCCGACTTGACCCAGGCTCTGGCGGCCGCGACGACAGCGATCTCCGCCCAGCCGGCCGCCGTGGTGCACCTTGAGCCGGCCTGCTGAGTATGGTGCGCGTCCTGCATGTGCATGGCGGGCCCGTCGCTGCCTGGCTTGCCGCCTCGGGTTGAGGGCATCACGCGGAGCACTGCTTCGCTGGAAAGCGATGGTGCCCGGGGCCGGAATCGAACCGGCACGCCTTGCGGCGGGGGATTTTGAGTCCCCTGCGTCTACCAATTTCACCACCCGGGCACGGGAGGAAGGAAGCCCAAAATTATGGCACAGTGGGCCCATGCAATATCCGACGATTGAAGACGCGATTGGGAAGACGCCGCTGGTCGCGCTGCAGCGCATCGATGCGGCAGCCAACGCGCAGCGCGGCAATGTGATCCTTGGCAAGCTCGAAGGCAACAATCCCGCCGGTTCGGTCAAGGACCGGCCCGCCCTGTCGATGATCAAGCGCGCCGAGGAGCGCGGCGAGATCAAGCCCGGCGACACCCTGATCGAAGCGACCTCCGGCAACACCGGCATCGCCCTCGCGATGGCCGCGGCCATCAAGGGCTACCGCATGGTGCTGATCATGCCGGAGGACCTGTCGGTCGAGCGGGCCCAGACCATGAAGGCCTTCGGCGCCGAATTGATGCTGACTCCGAAGAGCGGCGGCATGGAGTACGCGCGCGACCTGGCCGAGCAGATGGTGCAGCAAGGCAAGGGGCGGGTGCTCGACCAGTTCGCCAATCCGGACAATCCACGCATCCACTACGAGACCACCGGCCCCGAGATCTGGGCCGACACGGGCGGACGCATCACTCACTTCGTGAGCGCGATGGGCACCACCGGCACCATCACCGGCGTCTCGCAGTTCCTGAAGGAAAAGAATCCGGCGGTGCGCATCATCGGTGCGCAGCCCGACGAAGGTTCGCGCATCCCGGGCATCCGCAAGTGGCCGCAGGAATACCTGCCCAAGATCTACGACCCGAGCCGGGTCGACCAGGTGGTCAACGTGAGCCAGGACAACGCCGAGGAGATGTGCCGCCGGCTGGCCCGCGAGGAGGGCATCTTCGGCGGCATCTCGGCCGCCGGCGCGCTGTGGGTGGCCCTCGAGATCGCCAGGACGGTCGAGAACGCGACCATCGTCTTCGTCGTGTGCGACCGCGGCGACCGCTACCTGTCGACCGGCGTCTTTCCGGCGTGATATGCGCGCTGCGCGATCGCGCGGCGAAAACCTGAGAAGAAACATGCCCGAACCCAAGTTCTGTCCCGACTGCGCCACGCCGCTGGCCCACATCGAACTCGCCGAGGATGGAGGCCCGAAGTCGCGCTTGCGTTGTCCGGCATGCGGCTGGACGCACTGGAACAACCCGACGCCGGTGCTGGCCGCCATCATCGAGTACCGCGGGCAGGTGCTGCTGGCACGCAATGCCGCCTGGCCGCACAAGATGTATGCGCTGATCACCGGGTTCATGGAGGCCGGCGAGACGCCGCAAGAGGGCATCGCGCGCGAGATCAAGGAAGAGACCAACCTCGACGCGAGCGAGCTGAATCTGGTCGGGGCCTATGACTTCAAGCGCATGAACCAGGTCATCATCGCCTATCACGCGGTCGCCGATGGCGAGGTCCGGCTCTCGCCCGAGCTGGTGGACTATCGTCTCTACGACCTGCCCGCGCTCAGGTGCTGGCCCGCAGGTACCGGCTACGCGCTCGCCGACTGGCTGCGTACGCGGGGGCATGAGCCCGAATTCATCGAGTGGCCGAGGCCAGCCTCCTAAAATCGTCGCAGTTTCAAGGAACGGCCATGCACATCCACAAAGAGCTCGACACCCGCGGCCTCAATTGCCCCTTGCCCATCCTGAAGGCCAAGAAGTCGCTCAACGAAATGCACAGCGGCGAGTTGCTGCAGGTGGTGTCCACGGATCCGGGTTCGGTGCGCGATTTCCAGGCGTTCGCCCGCCAGACGGGCAACGACCTGGTCGACCAGCAGACGGTCGGCAGCGATTTCATCCACGTGCTGCGCCGCCGCTGAAGCGCAGTCGCCATGAAGCCGGGATTTCGCATCGCCGTCGTGGCGGTTGCGTTGGTGGGACTGGCCGCCGCGTGGGCCTTGATGGAGTGGAGCGATGGAGTGGCTTTGAACGTCGACAGCACCACCGCATCTGCTGGCACCGTCTCCCTCGCGGTCCTCGGCGATTCCAACAGCCACGCCTACCAAGATCGCGTTGGCTTTCCTGCCTCTTCCCCCGACCGAGGCGGTGAGTTGCGCCCGAGCACTTTCCAGTGGACCGAGGTGCTGGGGCGATTGCGCATGCAGGAGCTGGACCAGGGGCCATGGGGTGTCTGGGGGCGGCACTCCACGGTGGCGAAGTTGCGCGAATGGCTGGGCCTGGAGCGTGGCCGGTGGCCGAGGAAGGAAGACTATCGCTACAACTTCGCGTACTCAGGTTCAGTCTGCGCCGATCTTCTGACTGGCCGCCAGCGACAGGCCAGGCGCCTGGTCGAGTTGATGGATCAGGAGCCGGAGCGCTGGAGGCACGGCGTGGTGGTGGTCCGGATGGGGCTCGGCGACTGGATCGGGCAGCTCGATCTCCAGGCGCGCGATCCGGCGGCGCCCGAGGTGCGTGCAACGGCGGCTTACTGTGCCGAGGAGTTCGGTCGGACCGTGGCGCTGATTCATGCGTCGCATCCGACGACGCGCATCCTGCTGGTCGGGCTCGTGAATGAGGCCGACGATCCGGCCTATGCCGACCGATGGCAGTCGGCGGCCGAAAGCGCGAACATCAACGCTGCGCTCGAAGGGTTCAACGCGGCGGTCCGCCGCCTGGCGGCCGACGCTCCGGGGGTCGCATATTTCGACGACCTCGAATGGTTCAAGGCGAACTGGGGAGCGCGCGACGACTCAGGAAAACCCGCCTACAAGACAGTTGCGATCGGGCCGAGTCTGCGCGTGACCAACACGTCGGGAAACGAAGCGCACCATGCCCTGCTCGCGGACGCCCACGCAGGCATCGTGTGGAATACCCTGTGGGCGCAGGCCCTGGTCGCACGTCTGAACGAGGCGTTCGACCTGAACCTGACCCCGATCAGCGATGCGGAGGTCGTCCGCTTCCTGGAGCCCCTGATCGGTTCGCCTAAAGTGCCAGGCTCTTGAGGTAGTCGCGGAACGCTCCGCCCACCTCGGGGTGCGCCAGGGCCAGTTCGACCGTTGCCTGCAGGAATCCTTCCTTGCTGCCGCAGTCGTAGCGCGTGCCCGCGTAGGCATAGGCGTACACCGATTCCTTCTTGAGCAGCGCGGCGATGCCGTCGGTCAGCTGGATCTCGCCGCCCGCGCCCTTCGGCTGGTTGCGGATCTCGGCGAACACGCCCGGCGTGAGGATGTAGCGGCCGGCGACGCCCAGGCGCGAAGGCGCATCCTCGGGCTTCGGCTTCTCCACCATGCGACTGATCTTGACCAGACCGTTGTCGATCGTCTCGCCGGCGACGACGCCGTAGCGCCTGACGTGTTCCAGGGGCACTTCCTGCACGGCCAGCAGGGAGCCGCCCAGTTGGCCGAAGACCCGCGTCATTTGCGCCAGCACCGGCTCGCCGCCGGCCGGGCCGACCATCAGGTCATCGGCCAGCAGCACCGCGAAGGGTTCGTTGCCCACCAGGTGCTCGGCGCATAGCACGGCATGGCCCAGGCCCAGCATGCGCGGCTGGCGCACATAGGAGCAGGTCATGTCGTCGGGCATCACCGAGCGTGCGATGTTGAGCAATTCCGTCTTGCCGCTGGCCTCGAGCTGCGATTCGAGCTCGTAGGCGGTGTCGTAGTGATCCTCGATCGCACGCTTGTTGCGCCCGGTGACGAAGATCATGTCGCGGATGCCCGCGGCATAGGCTTCTTCGACCGCGTACTGGATCAGGGGTTTGTCCACCACGGGCAGCATTTCCTTGGGCTGCGCCTTGGTGGCCGGCAGGAATCGGGTGCCAAAGCCTGCTACGGGAAACACGGCCTTGCGAATGCGCGTCGAGGTGTGGGACATGGGCTTTCGTCAGATCAGAAGGAAGAAAGGGGATGGCCGGCGCCGCGAGGCGCCGACCCGAATACTAAAGGCCGTTGCAGCCACCCGTCTGTCAGCCGAGGCGCACAAGCTGGTCGCGCAGCCGATCGAGCGTGGCACTGAAGTCCGCGAGCCGTTTGCGCTCCTGCTCGATCACAGCGGGAGGCGCCTTGGCGACGAAGGCCTCGTTGCCGAGTTTGGCATTCACCTTGACGATTTCGCCTTCGATGCGCGCAAGCTCCTTGCCGATCCGGATCTTTTCCGCGGCCTTGTCGATTTCCATATGCAGGCAGATGCGCACGTCGCCGACCACTGCCACCGGTGCTGCCTCGGCCGCGGCCGACCAGGCCGCCGCGTCGTCGAACACCTTCACTTCCTTGAGCTTGGCCAAGGCCTGGAGTACCGGCGCCGCGTCGCGCAGGAAGACGCCGCTCGCGGCGTCGTCAGCGACCGCGTAGAGCGGCATGCGGGTGGCGGGCGAGACGTTCATTTCGCCGCGCAGCGTGCGGCAGGCGTCGACCAGCGACTTGAGCCGGGCCACGTGGGCCTCGGCCGCCTCGTCGATCTTCTCGGGCTGGCTCTTCGGGTAGGCGGCGATCATCACCGACTCGCCCTCGCGGCCGGCGACCGGCGCCACCTTCTGCCAGAGTTCCTCGGTGATGAAGGGGATCACCGGATGCGCCAGGCGCAGCAGGGTCTCCAGCGTGCGGATCAGCGTGCGGCGCGTGGCGCGCTTGTGCGCGTCGTCGCCCTGCTGGATCTGGACCTTGGCGATCTCCAGGTACCAGTCGCAGAACTCGTCCCAGGCGAACTGGTAGATCGCATTGGCGACGTTGTCGAGCCGGTACTCCTCGAAGCCCTTGGTCACCTCGGCCTCGACGCGCTGCAGCTTCGAGCTGATCCAGCGATCGGCCTGGCTGAACTTCAGGTAGCCGTGCGCCGGGCCGCCGACCGCGCATTCTTCCTTGGTGTGCTCCCTCAAGCCGCAGTCCTGGCCTTCGCAGTTCATCAGCACGAAGCGGGTGGCATTCCAGAGCTTGTTGCAGAAGTTGCGGTAGCCCTCGCAGCGCTTGGCGTCGAAGTTGATGCTGCGGCCCAGCGATGCCAGCGAGGCGAAGGTGAAGCGCAGGGCGTCGGCGCCGAAGGCCGGGATGCCGTCCGGGAATTCCTTCTGCGTGTTCTTGCGCACGGCCGGCGCCGTCTCGGGCTTGCGCAGGCCCTGCGTGCGCTTGTCGAGCAGCTCGGGCAGCGCGATGCCGTCGATCAGGTCGACCGGGTCGAGCACATTGCCTTCCGACTTGCTCATCTTCTTGCCGTGCGAATCGCGCACCAGGCCGTGGATGTAGACGTGCTTGAACGGCACGCGGCCGGTGAAGTGCTTGGTCATCATGATCATCCGGGCGACCCAGAAGAAGATGATGTCGTAGCCGGTGACCAGCACGCTCGAGGGCAGGTAGAGATCGAGGTCCTGGGTCTTCTCGGGCCAGCCCAGCGACGAGAAGGGGATCAGGGCCGACGAATACCAGGTGTCGAGCACGTCTTCGTCGCGCACCAGGGTCTTGCCGGGCGCCTGGGCCTGCGCTTCCTCTTCGCTGCGCGCCACGTAGACCTTGCCGTCGGCGTCGTACCAGGCCGGGATCTGGTGACCCCACCAGAGCTGGCGCGAGATGGTCCAGTCCTGGATGTTCTCCATCCAGTGGTTGTAGGTGTTGACCCAGTTCTCGGGCACGAAGCTCACCTCGCCCGAGCGCACCGCGTCGATCGCCTTCTGGGCGATCGACTGGCCGCTGGCATCGGGCTTGGTCATGGCGACGAACCACTGGTCGGTCAGCATCGGCTCGACGACGGCGCCGGTGCGGGCGCAGCGCGGCACCATCAGCTTGTGCTTCTTGGTTTCGACCAGGAGGCCCAGCGCCTCGAGATCGGCCACCACCGCCTTGCGCGCCACGAAGCGATCGAGCCCGCGGTACTTCTCGGGCGCGTTGTCGTTGATCGTGGCGTCCAGCGTCAGTACGCCGATGCGCGGCAGGTCGTGGCGCAGGCCCACGGCATAGTCGTTCGGGTCGTGCGCCGGCGTCACCTTGACCACGCCGGTGCCGAACTCGCGGTCGACGTAGTCGTCGGCAATCACCGGGATCAGCCGGTCGACCAGCGGCAGCTTCACGTGCTGGCCGATCAGGTGCTTGTAGCGCTCGTCCTCGGGGTGGACCATCACCGCGGTGTCGCCCAGCATGGTCTCGGGCCGCGTGGTCGCGACCGTGAGCGTGCCCGAGCCGTCTTCCAGCGGATAGGCGATGTGCCAGAGAAAGCCGTCCTCCTCCTCGCTCTCGACTTCGAGGTCGCTGACCGCGGTCTTGAGCACCGGGTCCCAGTTCACGAGCCGCTTGCCGCGGTAGATCAGCCCTTCTTCATACAGTTGCACGAAGGTCTGGGTCACGACCTTGGACAGGTTCTCGTCCATCGTGAAGTACTCGCGGCTCCAGTCCACCGTGTCGCCCATGCGGCGCATCTGGTTGGTGATGGTGTTGCCCGACTGCTGCTTCCATTCCCAGACCCGGGCCACGAAGTTCTTGCGTCCCAGGTCGTGGCGGCTGATCTTCTGCTCCTGCAGCTGGCGCTCGACGACGATCTGGGTCGCGATGCCTGCGTGGTCGGTGCCCGGCACCCACAGCGTGTTGTCGCCCGCCATGCGGTGATAGCGCGCCAGGCTGTCCATGATGGTCTGATTGAACGCATGGCCCATGTGCAGCGTGCCGGTGACGTTCGGCGGCGGCAGCTGGATCGCGAACGAGGCGGCGCCTTCCTTGGCCTGCTGCGTGCCGCGGAAACCGGCGGCCGCGTAGCCGCGCCGCTCCCATTCGGGCCCCCAGTGCGCCTCGATGGCAACGGGTTCGAAGGATTTGGAAAGGCTCTCGAGGCCGGGTTGGGGCAGGGTGTCGCTCATGGCGTTGCAAAGACGAGCGGCATCCCGCAGGATGCCGCTCGTGGGGTGAAGGTGGGGGGGATTTTATTCGACTGCGCGAGCGTCGTGCTTACTGGGGCGGCGCGTAGTTGACCGGCACCCAGACGTAGCCCGAGCCCTGGGCCCGCAGGCGGCCGATGCCGGGGAACGACAGGTGCGCCCCTGCCACCAGGTAGCCCTGCCGGGCGGCGTCCGCGTAGGCCTTGCGGCGCTGGATGGCGGCGGCCTTGGAGTCGGAGTCGAACTGGATCGTCACCGAGGGGTTCTCGAACTGCACCGCCGCCACGTGCATCAGATCGCCCCAGAACACGATCTTCTGGCCCTTGCTCTCGGCGACGAAGACGGTGTGTCCGGCGGTGTGGCCCCGGGCCGCCTGGGCCCGGACGCCGGGAACCAGCTCGGTGTTGCCGTCGAAGGGCTTGAACTTGCCGGCCGCGATGTACGGATTGAGCGACGCCATCGCGCCCTGGAAGAAGCCTTTGGCGTCGGCCGGCGCCTTGTCCATGTTGGCCTGGCTGAGCCAGAAGTCGGCATCGTGCTGGTCGGCGCGCACCGTCGCATTCGGGAACGCCGGCTTGTCTCCGGCCACCAGGCCGCCCACGTGGTCCGGGTGAAGGTGGGTGATGTAGACCTCGTCGACCTGCTCGGGCTGGTAGCCGGCCGCCTTCAGGTTCGCCACCAGCTTGCCCAGGGTCGGGCCGAAGAGGCTTGCGGCACCGGTGTCCACCAGCACCAGCTTGCTGCCGGTGTTGATCAGGTAGCCGTTGACCGAGGTGTCCAGCGGGCTTTCCAGATGGGAGCGGGCCAGGATCTTCTTCACCTGGGCAGGCGTCGTGCGGGTCAGCAACTGGTGCACCGGCAACGCGACCGTGCCGTCCGACAGCGCCGTGACCTGGAAGTCGCCGACCATCAGCCGGTAGAAACCGGGCGCCTGTTCCTTGGCCAGCGGTGCCGCGGCGAGGGCCGGGGTCGGGCTCCAGAATGAAGCGCCGGCACAGGCCGCGGCGAGCGCGAAGGCACCGGTTCGGAAGAGGGAAGCAGCCTTCATCGAGGGTCTCCAGACGAATGAGGTTGGGAATGCAGGCGCACTCTATACCGGGCCGCGGCCTTTCGCGCGGGCGGCCGATAATTCGGCGATGCTGTTCCTGCTTTCCCCCGCCAAATCGCTCGACTACGAGACACCGGTGCCCGATGCGGTGCCCGCCACGCAAGCCCGATTCGAAGGGCCGAGGAGTCCCGCGGCCGAACTCATCGGGATCCTGCGCGAGAAATCGCCGCAACAGATCGCCGAGCTCATGCACCTGTCGGACAAACTGTCGGCGCTCAACGTCGCACGTTACGCGGCGTGGGCCTCCAAGGGCAGCGCGAAGAATGCGAAGCAGGCTGCGCTGGCCTTCGACGGCGACGTCTACGGCGGCCTCGATGCCAGGTCCCTCAGCGAGAAACAGCTCGCCTGGGCGCAGGAGCACATCTGCATCCTGAGCGGGCTCTACGGCGTGCTGCGCCCGCTCGACCTGCTGCAGCCCTACCGGCTCGAGATGGGAACGCAGCTCGCCAACCGCCAGGGCAAGGACCTCTACGCGTTCTGGGGCCCGCGCATCGCGCCGCATCTCAACGAACGGCTGGCGGCCGACCGCACGCCGGTGGTCATCAACCTGGCTTCCCAGGAATACTTCAAGTCGGTCGACAAGGACGTTCTCAAGGCCCGCGTGGTCGAATGCGTGTTCGAGGAGTGGAAGGCAGGCAGCGGCGCCAAGGGCGATCCGGGACGCTACAAGATCATCAGCTTCTTCGCCAAGCGGGCCCGTGGCCTGATGGCGCGCTGGGCCGTGCTGCACAAGGCGGCCACGCCCGGAGCGCTGGAAAAATTCGACCTCGAGGGCTATGGCTTCGACGCCGTTGCTTCGAAGCCGGATCGGATGGTGTTCCGGAGGAAATCCCCATGAAATCGGGCCAGGCGGTCAGCCCCGAATTGCGCGAGTGGGTCGCGGCCCAGCTCGCGGCCGGTCATTCGGTGCCGAGCCTGCGCGCCTCGATGCGGGCTGCGGGGTGGCACGACGACGCAGCCGATGTCGCCCTGCAGGGCATCGAGATGCAAGCCGCGGGTGGCGGCGCAGTCGAGCCTCCGCCCACCCGCATGCCCGGCCCCGACCTGTCGGTCTCTCCGCTCTATGTCGACGCTGGCGATCGCCGCGTCCAGGTGCTCCAGACGATGCGGCTGCCCCGGGTGATCGTCTTCGGCGACCTGCTTTCCGACGATGAATGCGAGAGCCTGATCGCCGCCGCGCGCCAGCGCCTCGCGCGGTCGCTCACGGTCGAGACGCAGACCGGCGGCGAAGCCCTCAATGTCGATCGAACCAGCGACGGCATGTTCTTCGAACGGGGCGAGAACGCGATCGTCGCGCGGCTCGAGCTGCGCATCGCGGCGCTGCTGCGATGGCCGGTCGAGTTCGGCGAGGGCTTGCAGATCCTGCGCTATTCGCCGGGTGCCCAGTACCGCCCTCACTACGACTATTTCGACCCGGGCGAGCCCGGCACGCCAACCATCCTGCGGCGCGGCGGCCAGCGCGTGGCCACTCTCGTGATGTATTTGCACGAGCCCGAGCAGGGCGGCGCCACCACCTTCCCCGACGTCGGTCTCGAGGTCGCGCCCAAACGTGGCACCGGCGTCTTCTTCAGCTACGACCGGCCGGACCCGGCCACCCGCACCCTGCACGGCGGCTCGCCTGTGCTCGCCGGCGAGAAGTGGGTCGCGACCAAGTGGCTGCGCGAACGCGAATTCATCTGACACTCGAGCGATGAAGATCACAGCCAACGGCATCCAGATCGAAGTCGAAGACAGCGGTGGGGAAGGGCGGCCGGTGGCGCTGCTCGTCATGGGGCTCGGCATGCAGCTGATCGGCCTGGCCCGACGAGTTCGTGCAGGCGCTGGTCGACGCCGGCTACCGGGTCGTGCGCCACGACAACCGCGACATTGGGCTGAGCCAGGGCTTCGACGAGGCCGGCGCCGGCAACCTGCTCTGGCAGAGCGCGCGCCAGCGCATCGGCTTGCCGGTGCGTTCGGCGTACAGCCTGCAGGACATGGCCGATGACTCGCTCGGCGTGCTCGACGCGCTCGGCATCGCGCGCGCCCACGTGGTCGGCGCGTCGATGGGCGGAATGATCGCCCAGAGGCTGGCGGCCAGCGCGCCGCAGCGCACCGCCAGCCTGGTGAGCATCATGAGCTCGAGCGGCGCCCGCAAGTTGCCGGGCCCGCGTCCCGACGTCGCCGCGGCCTTGATGCGGCGTCCGGCGAGCCGCACCGAGGCGGCGCTGGTGGCGCACAGCCTGGGCATGCTGCGCCTGATCCAGAGCCCCGCCTATCCGCAGGACGACCAGGTCGTGGCCGAACGGATCCGGCGCGCCCTGCACCGCGCCTACCGACCGGCCGGCGTGGTGAGGCAGATGCTCGCGATCGTCGCCGACAGCGGTCGTGCCGAGCTGCTGCCGCGCATCGCCAGTCCGGCACTGGTGCTGCATGGCGAAGCCGATCCGCTGGTGCCGATCGCCTGTGGCCGGGACTCGGCACAACGCATTCCGGGCGCGCGCTTCGTCGCGGTTCCTGGCATGGGCCACGACCTGCCACCCCCGGTGAACGAGATCCTCATGCAGCACATCCTCCCTTTTCTTGAGAACGCAAAGAGCCGCCCATGAGCCTAGACAACACCCCGGAGCAGTCGCAATTGGGCCGCGTGTCGGCCTATGTCGACCAGTACGACGCCAGCCTGCTGTTCCCGATCGCGCGCGCCACGCAGCGCGAAGCCATGGGGATCGCGAGCGACAAACTGCCCTTCTTCGGCGCCGATCTCTGGACCGCGTTCGAATTGAGCTGGCTCAATGCGCGCGGCAAGCCGCAACTGGCGATCGCCCATTTCACGATTCCCTGCGAGACGCCCAACATCATCGAGAGCAAGTCCTTCAAGCTCTATCTGAACAGCTTCAACAGCACCGTATTCGCGAATGCGCAGGCGGTCCGGGAGCGCCTGCGCACCGACTTGGGCGAGGCCGTATGGCGCGGCAGCGGCCGCTCGGCCGGTATCGGCGTGAAGCTGCTGGCACCCGATGCCTTCGACCAGGAGCCTGTGCATGAGCTCGACGGCCTCGATCTGGACCGCCTCGACATCGAATGCGCGCAGTACCAGCCGGCGCCCGAGCTGCTGACCAGCGACCTGACGCAGCCGCCCGTGACCGAGACGCTCACCAGCCGGCTGCTCAAGAGCAATTGCCTGGTGACCGGCCAGCCCGACTGGGGGAGCGTGCAGATCCGCTACAACGGCCGCCCGATCGACCAGGCGGGCCTGCTCGCCTATATAGTGAGCTTTCGC
>NZ_JBFUFO010000022.1:142500-249762 GCF_056403395.1 Variovorax sp. P2_H12
GAAAAAACATTCAACACCAAAGCTGCTTCGCAAGAGGCATCTTTGTTGTTGATCAAGATCTCTTGATCAATCGGCTGTTCTTTAAAAATTCATAGAGTCGAATTAGCGTCGCTGATGGAAACTGCACATTCGTAAAGGTTTAGTGCAGACCGTGCCATCAGCGACATGAATTTTTGATTGCGTCAATTATGAACTTCAATTTCGAATCAAATCGAAAGTATGAAGTACGGCATAACGCGCCAGGTGAAAGACCTGGCAATTCCTTGATTAATTTTGGTTTCTGTGAAGAAACGTCAAAGTTATAGGGTCAAGTGAATAAGAGCACGTGGTGGATGCCTTGGCGATGATAGGCGACGAAGGACGTGATAGCCTGCGATAAGCTTCGGGGAGCTGGCAAATTAGCTTTGATCCGGAGATTTCCGAATGGGGAAACCCACCTGAAAGGGTATCGCATGATGAATACATAGTCATGCGAGGCGAACCGGGTGAACTGAAACATCTCAGTAGCTCGAGGAAAAGACATCAACCGAGATTCCGAAAGTAGTGGCGAGCGAAATCGGAAGAGCCTGTTAGTGATAGCACAAGACTTAACGGAACAGTTTGGAAAGACTGGCCATAGCGGGTGATAGCCCCGTACGTGAAAAGACCTGTGTGGTACTGAGCTAACGAAAAGTAGGGCGGGACACGAGAAATCCTGTCTGAATATGGGGGGACCATCCTCCAAGGCTAAATACTCATCATCGACCGATAGTGAACTAGTACCGTGAGGGAAAGGCGAAAAGAACCCCGGGAGGGGAGTGAAATAGATCCTGAAACCGCGTGCTTACAAAAAGTAGGAGCCTCGTAAGGGGTGACTGCGTACCTTTTGTATAATGGGTCAGCGACTTACATTCAGTGGCAAGGTTAACCGAATAGGGAAGCCGTAGAGAAATCGAGTCCGAATAGGGCGATCAGTCGCTGGGTGTAGACCCGAAACCAAGTGATCTATCCATGGCCAGGATGAAGGTGCCGTAACAGGTACTGGAGGTCCGAACCGACTAGTGTTGCAAAACTAGCGGATGAGCTGTGGATAGGGGTGAAAGGCTAAACAAACTTGGAAATAGCTGGTTCTCTCCGAAAACTATTTAGGTAGTGCCTCAAGTATTACCGTCGGGGGTAGAGCACTGTTTTGGCTAGGGGGTCATGGCGACTTACCAAACCAAGGCAAACTCCGAATACCGACGAGTACAGCTTGGGAGACAGAGCACCGGGTGCTAACGTCCGGACTCAAGAGGGAAACAACCCAGACCGCCAGCTAAGGTCCCTAAAATTGGCTAAGTGGGAAACGAAGTGGGAAGGCTAAAACAGTCAGGATGTTGGCTTAGAAGCAGCCATCATTTAAAGAAAGCGTAATAGCTCACTGATCGAGTCGTCCTGCGCGGAAGATGTAACGGGGCTAAGCCAGTTACCGAAGCTGCGGATTTGCAATTTATTGCAAGTGGTAGGAGAGCGTTCTGTAAGCCTGTGAAGGTGCGTTGTAAAGCGTGCTGGAGGTATCAGAAGTGCGAATGCTGACATGAGTAGCGTTAAAGGGGGTGAAAAGCCCCCTCGCCGTAAGCGCAAGGTTTTCTACGCAACGTTCATCGGCGTAGAGTGAGTCGGCCCCTAAGGCGAGGCAGAGATGCGTAGCTGATGGGAAACAGGTCAATATTCCTGTACCGATGTGTAGTGCGATGTGGGGACGGATCTTAATAGGTCATCCGGGTGTTGGATATCCCGGTTTAGTGGGAAGTAGGCGATGGGTAGGCAAATCCGCCCGTCATATACCGAGGCCCATGATCGAGCCAGCTTGCTGGTGAAGTGACTGAACGAGGTTCCAGGAAAAGCCACTAAGCTTCAGCTACACACGACCGTACCGCAAACCGACACTGGTGCGCGAGATGAGTATTCTAAGGCGCTTGAGAGAACTCAGGAGAAGGAACTCGGCAAATTGACACCGTAACTTCGGAAGAAGGTGTGCCCTATTAGTGTGAAGTGAACAACGGAGCATGAATGGGTTGCAAAAAATCGGTGGCTGCGACTGTTTATTAAAAACACAGCACTCTGCAAACACGAAAGTGGACGTATAGGGTGTGACGCCTGCCCGGTGCTGGAAGATTAAATGATGGGGTGCAAGCTCTTGATTGAAGTCCCAGTAAACGGCGGCCGTAACTATAACGGTCCTAAGGTAGCGAAATTCCTTGTCGGGTAAGTTCCGACCTGCACGAATGGCGTAACGATGGCCACACTGTCTCCTCCTGAGACTCAGCGAAGTTGAAATGTTTGTGATGATGCAATCTCCCCGCGGAAAGACGGAAAGACCCCATGAACCTTTACTGTAGCTTTGTATTGGACTTTGAACAGATCTGTGTAGGATAGGTGGGAGGCTTTGAAGCAGGGTCGCTAGATCTTGTGGAGCCAACGTTGAAATACCACCCTGGTGTGTTTGAGGTTCTAACCTAGGTCCATTATCTGGATCGGGGACAGTGCATGGTAGGCAGTTTGACTGGGGCGGTCTCCTCCCAAAGCGTAACGGAGGAGTTCGAAGGTACGCTAGTTACGGTCGGACATCGTGACGATAGTGCAATGGCATAAGCGTGCTTAACTGCGAGACTGACAAGTCGAGCAGATGCGAAAGCAGGACATAGTGATCCGGTGGTTCTGTATGGAAGGGCCATCGCTCAACGGATAAAAGGTACTCTGGGGATAACAGGCTGATACCGCCCAAGAGTTCATATCGACGGCGGTGTTTGGCACCTCGATGTCGGCTCATCTCATCCTGGGGCTGTAGCCGGTCCCAAGGGTATGGCTGTTCGCCATTTAAAGAGGTACGTGAGCTGGGTTTAAAACGTCGTGAGACAGTTTGGTCCCTATCTTCCGTGGGCGCTGCAGATTTGAGGAAGCCTGCTCCTAGTACGAGAGGACCGGAGTGGACACACCTCTGGTGTATCGGTTGTCACGCCAGTGGCATTGCCGAGTAGCTAAGTGTGGAAGAGATAACCGCTGAAAGCATCTAAGCGGGAAACTCGTTTCAAGATGAGATCTGCCGGGGCCTTGAGCCCCCTAAAGAGTCGTTCAAGACCAGGACGTTGATAGGTCAGGTGTGGAAGCGCAGTAATGCGTTAAGCTAACTGATACTAATTGCTCGTGCGGCTTGACCCTATAACTTTGATCTATACGATCAAGGCTGTTATGCCAAGTTGACGCATTCAAAATAATTCTAGCCAAAAGCTAATTCCAGACTCTATGAATTCGTTGTGCTGACTTCAAAACCAGCACGACAACCCTTTATGCCTGATGACCATAGCGAGGTGGTCCCACTCCTTCCCATCCCGAACAGGACAGTGAAACGCCTCAGCGCCGATGATAGTGCGGGTTCCCGTGTGAAAGTAGGTCATCGTCAGGCTCTTACAGCCCCAAATAGCCCAGCCCCTCAAAAGGCTGGGCTTTTTGCGTTTTTCGACACCCCAGCCGCCCGTGGCCGAGCCCGTGAAGGTCAAGGTGTTTGTCGGCACCATGTTCGAGATCGGCAAGAACACGGGCGACCGCGCCGGTGAATTCCAGCACTGGTACGAGCGCTACTGGAAGAGTGCGACGCCGGTCACGGTGCCCGGTGCGCTGCAACCCGTGTATTGCAACGCCGACGGCGTCTGCGGTTCGGTGCTCGGCATGGGCAAGGTCAATTCGTCGTCGTCGATGCAGGCCATCCTGACCAGTCCGAAGTTCGATTTTTCCAAAGCCTACTACGTGATTTCGGGGGTGGCCGGCACGCCGCCTTCGCGCGGGACCATCGGTGAGGTCAGTTGGGCCACCTGGCTGGTCGACTACGACCTCGGCCATCGCTGGGCACCCGAGGAGAACAAGTCCGGCGAGCCGACCTTCATGCCGCGCAAGGGCTACGAGGAGTACCGCCGCTTCAAGCTCAATCCAGAACTGGTCGCCTGGGCGATGAAGCTCTCGGCCGACACGCCGCTGAAGGACTCCGATTCGGCCAAGGCCTACCGCCTGCGCTATCCGCAGGCGGCTGCGCGCCGCGCGCCTTTCGTCGGCACCGGCACCCACATGACCGGCGACACCTTCTTCCACGGCCCGGGCATGTCGAACCAGGCGCAGTACATCGCGAAGCTGTATGGCGCCGACGACTACGTGATCACCGAGATGGAAGCCGCCGCGATCACGCTGGTGATCAAGCGCCAGCACGGCACCGATCGCGTGATGAGCCTGCGCGGTGCGGTCAATTTCGACCAGGGCAATCCACGCGAGACCACCTTGCAGCATTTGGACCCGGCGCCCGGCGAAACCGCGGGCGGCTTTGCCGAAACGGTCGAGAACATCGAGCGGGTCGGCAGCCGCGTGGTCGATCACATCGTCGTCCACTGGCCGCAGTGGCAGGCCGGCGTGCCGGCGCTGGCCCCGCAGCGCTAGAACAGCGAGGCGGTCCGGGCTGCGGCACCGTCGGACGATGATCTGCCGCGGCGTGCCGGGCCGCTTTGGGGGGGCGCCTCCACCTGGACCTCACCGGCTTTGGCGAGCGCGCCCACGCGCACCCCGAGCAGGCGCAGCGGGCGTTCCAGCGGCACCCGCTTGAGGCACTGGCCCGCGATCCGGCGGATCGCCTTTGGATCGGCCGTGAAGCCCTCGATGGTCTGGTCGCGGGTTGCGATCTTGAAGTCGCCGTAGCGCAGCTTGATGCCGATGGTCTTGCCGACGTAGCCCTTGCGCTGCAGGTCCTCGGCCAGCTTCTCGCACAAGTGGGTGAAGATGGCGCCGAGTTCGGCGCGGTCGCGCACCGCGTGCAGGTCGCGGTCGAAGGTGGTCTCGCGACTCATCGAGACCGGCTCGCTTTCGGTGACCACGGGCCGGTCGTCGCGGCCCCAGGCGACTTCATGCATCCAGGCGCCGCTGGCTTTCCCGAAGTTCGCGACCAGCCAGTCGCGGTCCTTCGAGGCCAGTTCGCCGATGGTGCGGATGCCGGCCCGCTGCAGCTTCTCGTCGGCCTTCGGGCCGATCCCGTTGACCTTGCGGCAGGGCAGCGGCCAGATGCGCGCCTGCAGGTCGCTCTCGAACACGATCGAGATGCCGTTGGGTTTGTCGAATTCACTCGCCATCTTGGCGAGCAGCTTGTTCGGCGCCACGCCGACCGAGCAGGTCAGCCCGGTGGCGTCGAGGATCGACTTCTGGATCAGCCGCGCCAGCACCCGCCCGCCCTCGCGCTGGCCGCCCGGCACCTCGGTGAAATCGATGTAGACCTCGTCGACGCCGCGGTCTTCCATGACCGGCGCGATCTCGGTGATGACCTGCTTGAAGCGGCGCGAGTACTTGCGGTACTCGTCGAAGTCCACCGGCAGGATCAGCGCCTGCGGACACAGCTTGGCAGCCTTCATGAGCCCCATCGCGGAGCCGATGCCGAACTGCCGCGCCGCATAGGTCGCGGTGGTGATCACGCCGCGCCCCGCGTAGTCCTTGAGCAGCGGAAAGGCGGCCACCGGGATGTCGGCCAGCGTGCCGCCTGCGGGCATCGCGCGCAGGGCCTCGTCGACCTTGCGGCGACCGCCGCCGATCACCATCGGCAGGCCCTTGAGCTGCGGGTAGCGCAGCAGTTCGACCGAGGCGTAGAACGCGTCCATGTCGAGGTGGGCGATGCGGCGGATCGGTGCGGTCGTCACGCCTGCAATTGTCGCTGCTGCGGCTGCGCCCGACTGGCACTGCATGGACGGCCCGATGGGCGTGTCGGTGTGCCGATCGACGCTTGCGCTGCGCGGCCTGCCGGTGCCATGATCCGGCTCATGCAGACCCTCGCTTCGATCCTCTGGCGCCGGCTCGGCCAGCCGGGGCATGACGTCTGCCGGCTCGAGCGCCAGGGCGACAACTGGCAGATCGACGGCGGGGCGGCATTTCGCCATGAGGACGGAAGGGTCGCGCAGCTGCACTACCGCGTGCGCTGCGATCGCGCGTGGCACACGCAGTGGGGCACGGTGCGCGGCTGGCTCGGAGGCGAGGGGATCGACCTGTCGATCGTGCGCGATGCGCACGGCGGGTGGAAGCTCAACGATGCGCCGGCGATGGAGCTCGGCCATTGCGTCGACCTGGACCTGGGGTTCACGCCGGCGACCAATCTGCTGCAGCTTCGAAGGCTGCATCTCGCGCCCGGCGAGGCTGCGGATGCCCCGGTGGCCTGGCTGGACCTGGACGGCGGCGGCCTGAGCGAACTGCAGCAGCGCTACGAGCGGCGCAGCGAGCGCGATTACTGGTACAGCGCGCCGCGCTTCGACTACGAGGCGATGCTGGAAGTCACGCCGGACGGCTTCGTGCGTCGCTACCCGGCGATCTGGGAAGCCGAGGACTGAAGCGCCGCCGTCGGCCTCTGCGCACCTTCAGAAGGTGCCGGGCAGCAGGATGCTCGAGTCGACGTCGTCGATCTGCGTCCGGCCGCAGAAGGCCATGGTCAGGTCGAGTTCGCGCTGGATGATCTGCAGCGCGCGCGTCACGCCGGCCTGACCGAAGGCGCCCAGGCCGTAGAGGAAGCTGCGGCCGATCAGGGTGCCATGGGCGCCCAGTGCGCGCGCCTTGAGCACGTCCTGGCCGCTGCGGATGCCGCCGTCCATCCAGACCTCGATCTCTGTGCCGACCGCCTCGGCGATCGCCGGCAGCGCGGCGATCGAGGAAGGCGCACCGTCGAGCTGGCGGCCCCCGTGGTTCGAGACGATCAGCGCATCGGCGCCGCTGGCCGCCGCGAGGCGCGCGTCTTCCACGTCCATGATGCCCTTCAGGATCAGCTTGCCGCCCCAGAGCTTCTTGATCCACTCGACGTCGGCCCAGCTCAGCGTCGGGTCGAACTGCTCGGCGGTCCAGGAGGACAGCGAGGAGAGATCCTTCACGCCCTTGGCGTGGCCCGCGATGTTGCCGAACGTGCGGCGCTTGGTGCCCAGCATGCCCATGCACCAGCGCGGCTTGGTGGCCAGGTTCATCAGGTTCTTGAACGTGGGCTTGGGCGGCGCGGTGAGGCCGTTCTTGATGTCCTTGTGGCGCTGGCCGAGGATCTGCAGGTCGAGCGTGAGCTGCAGCGCCGAGACGTTGGCGGCGCGGGCGCGTTCGATCAGGCGCTCGATGAAGTCGCGGTCGCGCATCACGTAGAGCTGGAACCAGAACGGATGGCGATCGGTCTTCTCGGCGATGTCCTCGAGCGAGCAGATGCTCATGGTCGAGAGCGTGAACGGAATGCCGAAGGCCTTGGCCGCGAGCGCGCCGAGGATCTCGCCGTCGGCATGCTGCATGCCGGTCAGGCCGGTCGGGGCGATCGCCACGGGCATCGCGACCTCCTGGCCGATCATCGTGGTGCGGGTCGAGCGGCCCTCCATGTTGACCGCGACGCGCTGGCGCAGCAGGATCTTCTGGAAGTCGCTTTCGTTGGCGCGGTAGGTGCCTTCGGTCCATGCGCCGGAATCGGCGTAGTCGTAAAACATGCGTGGCACGCGACTTTTGGCGATGATTCGCAGGTCTTCGATGGTCGTGATCTTGGACAGGTCTGGCACGGGAAAGGGCTCCTGGGTTCTGTAGCTGCGCAATGCCTATTATCTGCGGCGCTCGAGCGCCCTTTTCCGGACGCCCCGCCGACAGCGTTGCGGACCACGACGCAGAATCCCTCGTTCCTCCCCGGGCGCGCCAGAGCTTCCTACCGCAGCCTGCAATACGGCCAGCCTTCGACGCCGGCCCAGATGCAGGCACGGATCCAGGCGACCACGACATGGGGGTCTTGTCCCTGCGGCACGGTTGTCATCTTGATCAGCATCACGGCCTCCGTGGAAGTGGTGGAGCGAACTCCCATGAATGAAGGTATGGACCCGGCGGGCTCGACCGGACAGCAGCCTGTACCCTGCGATGCCGTGGGCCGTGGCGCGGGATGCCTGTACGCCGTTTGCCGATGAGCGGCCATCGGTTCCGGCTGACAGATGTCGGACGCTTTCCGGGCGACGTCGCGCGGCGCTTCGCGCCGGCCTCAGCGCTTCGCGCTCGCCACCACTCCGGCGCCGCGCACCTCGAGCCTGACCTGGTCGGCCACCTGGCCGCGCGCATCGAGCAGCTCCACCACGTGCCGCCCCGGCCACGGCAGCCATTGCGCGCTGGCGCCGCGCGCGAAGGGCCTGCCGTCGATGCGCCATTGCACGCCGCGGCCTTCGGCCTCGAAGCGCACGCGCTGGCGGCTGGGCGGAATATCGGGGTCGAGCGCGATGATGGTGCCGTCGGACGGCGCCCTGATGCGCGGCGCCGCTTCGGCCGCCGATGCATCGGGCGCGATCGCGAACACCGGCTGCTCGGTGCCGGCGATGAACCACTCGCCGCGTGCTGCCTCGAGGTCGTCGCCGAAGCGCACGCGCGCCTGTACCACGCCTGCGGGCGGCGCCGGCGCCCGGCTCGGCTCGTGGCGATGCAGGAAGCCCATGAGCTGGGCCCAGACCGGCGCTGCGCCGCTGGTGCCGCTGACCTCCCACATCGGCGCGCCGCTGGCGTTGCCGACCCAGACGCCGACGGTGTAGCGCCCGGACCAGCCGATCGCCCAGTTGTCGCGCATGTCCTTGCTGGTGCCGGTCTTCACGGCGCTCCAGAAGCGGGTGCCGAGCACGCTGTCGAGGCCGAAGGTGCGGGCGCGGGCGTTGGGGTCGGCCAGGATGTCGCCGACGATGAATGCTGCGCGCGCATCGATGGCGCTGTGGTTGGCTCCCGCTGCGGACGAGGGGCCGGGCAGATAGCGCGTGTCGCCGAAGCGCCCGCCGTTGGCCAGCGTCCGGTATGCGTTGGTGAGTGTGAGCAGCGAAACCTCGGCGCTGCCCAGCGCCAGGCTGTAGCCGTAGTAGTCGCCGTTCTGCGCCAGCGGCAGCCCGGCTGCGCGCAGCTGCCGCGCGAAGGCTTCGGGCGACACCATCACCAGGGTGCGCACTGCCGGCACGTTCAGCGAGGCCGCCAGCGCGGTGCGTACCGAGACGTAGCCCTTGAACTGGCGGTCGTAGTTCTGCGGGATGTAGAGCCCGCCGGCGGTGTTGATCTGCGCCGACGAGTCGTCCAGCAGCGAGGCCGCCGTGAGCCGGCGCTCGGCGATCGCCTGTGCGTACAGGAAGGGCTTGAGGGTCGAGCCCGGCTGTCGCTGTGCGAGCACGCCGTCGACCTCGGCCGCGCGGCTCAGCGCGCCCGAGGAGCCGACCCAGGCCAGCACCTCGCCGCTGGCGTTGTCGAGCACCACCAGCGCGCCGTCCTCGACGTTGCGCCCGCGCAGTTCGCGCAGCTGACGCTGCAGCGCGTCGAGCGCGAAGCGCTGCAGCGGAGCCCGTAGCGTAGTACGAACGGGCTGGGCCGTGCCGGCGTCCTTCAAGGCGCGTCGCGCCAGGTGCGGTGCGATCCCTTCGCTCGGATCGAAGGCGCGCCGCTGCAGCGCCGCACTGGCGAACATGTCGAGCGCATCGCAGTCCGGCTTGCCGGTGGGTTCCATCGCGCGCATCAACTCGCAGGCCCGCTGCGCTACCAGCGCGGGCTTGGCGTTGGGTGCCCGCACCAGTGCCGCGGCGACCGCCGCCTCGCGCGCGTCGAGCCCGTGCGGCGCCTTGCCGAACAGCGTGCGCGACAGGGCGTCGATGCCGACGATCTCGCCGCGGAAGGGCACGGTGTTCAGGTAGGCCTCGAGGATCTGGTCCTTGCGCCAGCCGCGCTCCAGCTGTTGGGCCGCCACCGACTGGCCGAGCTTCTGCGTCAGGCTGCGGCCGCCGCCGGCGCGCCGCAGATCGTCGTCGAGCAGGCCGGCGAGCTGCATCGTGATCGTCGAGGCGCCGCGGGTGCGGGTGTTCCAGACATTGCCCCAGGCCGCGGCGGACACCGCGCGCCAGTCGACGCCGCTGTGTTCGTAGAAGCGCTTGTCCTCGCTCAGCAGCATGGCGCTGCGCAAGGCGGGCGAAATGTCCGCGAGGGCGATCCAGTCGCCGCGCCGCACGCGGGCGTCGGTGCGCACGCGCTGCAGCAGGGCGCCGTCGCGGTCCAGCACCGCGGTGTCGGATGGATGGAAGTCGCGCCGGACCTCGTCGAAGCTGGCAAGCGCCCAGGCCGGCGCCGCGAGCACCGCGGCCAGCGCCAGCGCGAGCGACGGACAACGAAGGGAGGTCATGCCATCTCGAGCGCCGCGCCGCGCAGGTCCGCAGACTTTCAAGCCGGCCGCCGGGCGAGCAATGCCCAGATTCCCGCGGCCGACAGGAGCGAGCCGCCGGTGAGGTTGAAGCGCCGCTGCGCGCGCGGCGATGCCAGCAGCCGGCGCGCCGATCCCGCGAACACCGCATAGAGCGTGGCGTTGAGTGCGGCCATCGTCACGAAGGTCAGGGCCAGCACCCACATCTGCGGCGTCACGCTGGTGCGTGGATCGATGAACTGCGGCAGGAAGGCGACGAAGAACACGATGCCCTTGGGATTGAGCGCCGTCACCAGGTAGGTGTTGGCGAACAGTCGCCAGCGTGAGCCGGGGGCCGCGGGGGCGGCAAGAACGGCGGGCGAAATGCCGGCGCGCAGCAGCTTGATGCCGAGATAGAGCAGGTACAGCCCGCCCGCCCACTTGATCGCGGTGAACCAGAAGGCCGAGGTCGCGAGCAGCGCGCCGAGGCCGAGCAGCGACACCACCAGCGCCGTCGAATCGCCGAGCGCGACCGCGGCCACCAGCGGCGCGTTGGCACGCCGGCCGTGGGCCACGGAGTAGCTGATGACCATGAGGATGGTCGGCCCGGGGATGATCAGGAGCACCGCCGATGCGGCGACGAAGGCGAGCCAGAGCTGGATGGACATGACGGTTGTTCTTTGTGTGAACGGGGTCGAGCGTGATTCGAATGGTGTCTTCAGTTGCCCAGGCCTGCAAGCACGCGCTGGACGAACGGGGTCTTGGCCTCCGTGTAGGCCTGCAGCAATCGGCGCTCGACCTCGAAGCGCGCGGGCCAGGCGGTGTCGTAGCCGACGACCTCGATCGCCGCGTCAGTGCCGCCGCTCAAGAACGACCTCCCAGAGTGCCTTCGATTGCGCATAGCGCTCGACCACCTGCTCCTCCATGCCGAGCGTCCGCCAGCCGGTGGCGAACAGGCGGTCGACCGCGGCGCGATCGAAGAAGCGCTTGGGCACGCCGTCCACCAGATAGAAGTTGTCCGCGAGGTCAGGATCGCGCCTGGCGCCATGTTGGAAGTCGTGGGTCGAATTGAGGCGGCACAGCAGCACGCCGCCGGGCCGCAACTGCCTCCGGATGCGCTCGACGAGTTCGACCGTCTCGGGCCAGTCGAAGTAGTGCAGGCAGAGGCTTGCGAGCACCACGCCGCTGGTGCCTGCGGCCAGCGGAAAGGGCTCGCGGATGTCCTGGCCATGCAACTGTGCGGAGGGCGCCCGGGTGCGGGCCGCTTCGATGGCTTCCTCGCTGAGCTCGATGCCCACCACCGCCAGCCCGGCGCTGGCCAGCGTTCCGGTGTCGCGCCCGCTGCCGCAGCCGAGCTCCAGGATCGGCTGGCCGCCGGCGCGCTCGGCCACCAGGGGCAGCCAGCGTTCGAGCCAGGGGTCGGTGGGCGAGGGGGCTGGCTGCCTCATGCCCTGGCCTTCCTCGGCCTGGCGGCAATCTCCAGCGATTCCCTCGCCAGGGCCATCAGCCGCTCGCGATCTTCGAGCAGCTCGGCCGGCAGCGCGAAGTAGCGCCGGACCTCGACGCGCCGCACCCGCGTGGCGTAGGAGAAGCACTGGCTGCCCATGGCTTCATAGGCCGGGCGCGTCGTGTCGTCGACCACGAAATAGAGCACGTTGCCGATGATCATCGCGAACTGCACGCCATGCGCCGACAGCCCGACGCCACCGAACAGGCGGGCGCTTCGCAGGTCGCGAAAGGCGTCCAGCTGATCCTTCACGAAGTCGATGAAATCCTGCGAGTTCTTCACGGTGCCTTGGGGACTACGCATCCATGACCAGTTGCGTCTGCGTGACGACTGCGCACAGCTTGCCTTCCGTCGACCTGATCGTGGTCTGCCACACCATCGTGGTCCGCCCGCGGTGCAGCGCCAGGCATTCGCCGACGACCGTGGTGTCCCTGCGCGCGCCGCCGATGAACTTGGTGCTGGAATCGGTGGTCGTGGTGCGCTTGCCTTGCGGGAGATTGATGATCGTGCCCACCGCGCCGAGCGTGTCGGCGAAAGCCATGTAGGCACCGCCGTGCAGGATGCCGCCGGCGGTGCAGAGCTCGGGTCGCACCTCGAGTTCGGCGACCACGCGCTCGGGCTCCAGCGTGACGAGGCGCACGCCCATCAAGCCGGGAAAGAGCGGTTCCAGGATCTGCTGGATCTGTTCGATGGTTGGCATCGGTGTTTCCTGTCGCGGTCAGCCCGGTGCGCCGAAGCGAACCGCCGACCGCGCGCGGGCCCGCGCGGCCTCGATCTCGCGATCGCGCGGATCGGCGGTGGTGACCAGCGATTCGATCAGCGCGCGGGCCGCGGTCGTGACGTCCTCCACGGCCCGCTCGAAGGCCGCCTCGTTGGCCTTGGAAGGCTGATGGAAGCCGCTGAGCTTGCGCACGAACTGCAGCGATGCGGCGCGCATCTCTTCTTCGGTCGCCGGCGGGTCGAAATTGAACAAGGTCTTGATACTTCTACACATCATGACTCCATGTGAGGGGCGAGGCCGCAGTGTGCGCAAGATCGAGCGCGATCTCAAGCCTGCGGCCGCGCTACTTCGCCGCCTCCACCTTCACCCTGGCATTAGGCATCTCGCCGAACATCTCGGGCGCATACAGCGCCTCGACGCGGCTCGGCGGCAGCGCGAAGTCGCCGACGTTGTTGAGGCGCAGCGTGTATTCCATCTTGACGACGCCCTTGGGCAGGTACTCGTAGTAGCTGCGGAAGGCCTCGAAGCTGCGTTCCTCGAAGGCCGGCCAGCCGCCGCCCGAGCGCTTCTCGCCCTGGGTCGCGATCTGCGAGTCGCGGCCCAGGCCGCCGCCCAGGATGGTCGCGCCGCCGGGGATCGGATCGGTGATCGCGACCCAGGTCATGTCGGCGCTGGCGTTGATTTCCAGGCTCACGCGCAGCACGTCGCCGCGCGTGTAGACGCCGCTCACCGCCTGCTCGACCGGGGTGACGGTCTTCTTGATCGCATAGCCGGCGGCGAACGGCGCCTTGAGCTGCACCGCAGCGAGCGATTGCAGCGTGAGCCAGGGCTTGCCGCTGCCGCTTTGCGTGACCAGCAGCGTGTCGCGGCCCGTGGCAGCCGGCCAGGGGACGAACAGGGTGTTGTTGCGCAACATGCCCGGCGACGCCGGCGCACCGAAGGCGCTGGCTTGGTTCGGAGCGCCGCCCGTGTCGCTCGCCTTGACCCGCTCGACCTTGCTCCAGTCCACCTGCGCCTTGGCCGTGCCCAGGCTGGCCGCGGTGACGCCACTGACCGGCGCGTGCTCGAAGCGCCTGGAGAAGGTCTCGAGCGCCAGGCCGCCCCAGAGGTTGGCCGTGGTGGTGCGCCAGGCGCCGTTCTGCTGGCGGCCGATGAAGCCGCTGGCGAGGCGGCCGATGTCGTCCTTCCACGCCGGGTCGTCCATCACGGCGAGCAGCAGCCGGGCGGTGTTGACGTCCCCGTTGGCCATCAGCCACCACCAGTTGTCGTCCTGCTCGGTGCTGAACACCAGCCGGGTGCCCTGGTAGCTCAGGCGCGCCTTGAGCACGTTGTCGGCTTCGTCCAGGCGCTGCTGGCGCTGCGGCACGTCCTGCACCCGTCGCAGGATCTGGAGCCAGTCGATCACCGCGCTGGTCGGCCATTGGTTGGGCGCGATCGTGATGCTGCCGGTCATGCGGCCCTGGGCCTTGCCATAGCGCGACAGCGCTTCGAGCGCCGCCAGCTTGCGGACGTCGAGATCCTTGCGCGGGCTCCAGAAATCGCGCTGGATGCGGCCTTCGACGAAGGCTGCGAGGCCCTGCAGCATCGGCGCGCTGGCCGCTTCGGGCAGCGCGAAGACGGGGTCGAGCGAAGCCGCCTCGTGCGTCGATGCGAGCAGGTAGGCGGTCAGGATGTCGCTGCCGCGGTTGGCCTCGCCATCGCGCGGCGGGAAGTAGTTGGCGAGGCCGTCGCCATCGAGGTAGCTCGGCAGCTGAGCCACCAACGCCTGCCAGCCCTTGCCGTCGCGCAGGCCGATCGACTTGCTGGCCTTCTGCTCCAGGCAGGCATAGGGGTAGGCCGCGAACCAGTCGCGCACGCCGCCCAGGCCTTCGGCCAGCCGTGGCTGCAGCGACATCCGCAGGCCGCCGCGGCCGGGCAGGGCGTCGGCCGGCGGGCCGACGTCGAGCGTGAAGGGGCCATCGAGCTGCACCAGGGTCGCCTGCTGCACGGTCAGCGGCACGGCCGGAAGGATGCGCTGGCGCACCTTGAGCGCATCGCGCGCACCGCCCAGCGTGTCGCGGGCCTCGATCTCCCACAGGATCGCCTCGGCGCGGGTCTGCGCGAGTTGCGCGGGGGCGGTCACGGGCCAGGCCAGTTCACGCGCTTCGCCGGGCGGAATATCGATCGTCTGCGGCTCGAGCGTGAGCAGCGTGGCACGCGGCGTCGCCTCGACCTTCATCGGTTGCTGCGTCGTGTTGCGCAGCGTGATCTGGGCCCGGAACTGGTCGTCCTCGCGCACCAGCGGCGGCAGGCCGCTGATGATCTGCAGGTCCTGCGTCGCGCGGATCGAGGCCTGGCCGGTGCCGAACAGGCCGGTGCCGGCATCGGCCACCGCGACGATCCGGAAGGTGGTCAGCGCGTCGTTGAGCGGCACGCTCAGCGTGGCCTGGCCGTTGGCGTCGAGCACCACTGCGGGCTTCCACAGCAGGAGGGTGTCGAGCAGCTCGCGCGTGGGGCTCTTGCCGCCGCCGCCGCCCGCGGGCACCGCCTTGCGGCCGTAGTGCCGGCGGCCGACGATCTCCATCTGCGCGGTCGAGGTGGCGACGCCCCAGCTGCGCCGCTGCAGCATGGCTTCGAGCAGGTTCCAGCTGTCGTTGGGCAGCAGCTCGAGCAGCGCTTCGTCGACCGCGGCGACGGCGACCTCGGCCCCGGCCGCGGGCTTGCCGTCGGGCAGCCGGCCGGTGATGGTGATCTGCGCCTGGCTGCGCACCGCGTAGGCGGGCTTGTCGCTCGCGACCTTGAGCTCGATGCGATGGGACTGCGTGCCGACCCGGATCTCGGCCAGGCCGAGCCGGTAGGCCGGCTTGCTGAGGTCGACCAGCGCGGTCGGCGCCACGTACTCCTTGCCCTCGTACCAGAAGGCGGTCCACCATTCGCGCGGCGCCTTGAAGCCCCAGGTGAAGAAGCTGTACCACGGCACCTCGCGCAGCCGGCCGCGCAGCGCCAGCACGCTCACGTAGGCGTTCGGCCCCCACTCGGGCTTGACCTGCAGGCTCACGGTCGGGTCCTGCCCGTTGAGCTGCACCACGTGGGTCTCGATCACGCCCTCGCGTTCCACCGACACCAGGGCGGTGGCGAAGCGGAACGGACTGCGGACCTGGAACCTGGCGACCTCGCCGGGCTGGTAGCTCTTCTTCTCGGGCAGCACGTCGATGCGGTCGTGGTCCTCGCCGCCGAACCAGAGCTCGCCCTGCCGCGTCACGTAGACCGAGCTCGCCGCGCGGCTGTCGCGGCCTTCCTTGTCGGTGGCGCTGGCGATCAGTTCGACCTGGCCCGGCTCCTTGAGCTCGATCTCGCACAGCAGCAGGCCGCGGTTGTCGCTCTTGCCGCTGCAGACGGTCCCGATCTCCTTCACCTCGGTCTTGTTGTCGTAGGTGTAGAAGCCGCCAACCATGCGCTTGCGGCTGGTGGTGGTGATGCGGGCGACGGCGCGCACGTTGAGCGTCACGCCTTCCTGCGGCTTGCCCGCGAGGTCGAGCGCCAGCGCCTGGAACCTGAGCTTCTGGCTGGCCGACACCCAGCCCTCGGTCTTGATGCCGGCGACCACCGCGGCCGGCCACAGCGTGTGGGTGCTGCGCAAGGTCTGGACTTCACCGTTAGGGTCGGCGTAGCTGGCTTCGAGCAGCAGCTCGCGCGGCGTGGCCTTGGCGACCGGGATCTTGTCGATCGTGACCTTGCCGGCACCTTCCCGGTTGAGCGTGAGGGGGAGCTTGTCGGCGATCACGCGGGCGTCTTCCTCGTTCGCCGAGTCGTTGTCGCCGTCCTTGCTGGGGGCGGCAAAGCTGAAGGCGTCGAAGTCGGCGAAGGAGGGCTGCTTGCCGCGCACCAGCGCCGACACGCGCACCGGCAGCGCCGCGGCGCCGCCGCCGGCGACGTAGTTGATCTGGACCTCGACCGGCAGCGAGCCGACCGCGACCAGGGGCTTGCCGTCGGCCGGCGCGATCCGGCCCGCGAGCACCGGCAGGCGGAACTCCTCGACGCGGAACTGCCCGGTGGCGTAGCTGCCCGGGCCGCCTTCCCCGGCGCTCGCGCTGCCCTCCTTGCCGCTTCTCAGCTCGACCTGGTAGACGCCGAGCTTGGCCGCGGGCGGGATCGCGAAACTGCTCTCGCCGCTGAGCCCGCCGGTGGCGGTCTTGCGCCATTTCAGCGGCTGCTCGAACTGCTGGCCGCTGCCCACATGGGTGACGACCAGCGTGTCGGGCCTCACCTCGGGCAGGCCGAAGCCCTTCTGCGTCTGCGTGCGCAGCAGGTGCTTCATCGATACGGTCTCTCCGGCGCGCAGCAGCGTGCGATCGAACACGGTGTGGGCGATGCGGTCGGGCTGGGCTTCGAGACTGGTGGGCACGTTGAAGCGCCAGGGCTCGATGCCGCGCTGCCAGTCGCTCCAGGTGAAGGCGAGATCCTCGACGCCCTGCGTGTCCTTCGCGCGGGCGCTGACGAAGTAGGCCCCCGTGCTGTAGTCGTCCTCGGTGGCGCAGGACGGCGCGTCCGGGGAAATGCCGGACAGCCTGACCAGCCCATTCGCGTCGGTGGTGCCGGTCGCCACTTCACGGCCGTCGCAGCGGGACACGCGCACCGCGGCGTTGGCGACCACGCGGCCCTTGTCCAGCGTCGTGACCCAGGCCACCGCGTTCTCGCGGCCCAGCTTGAAATGCACCGCGAGGTTGGTGGCGAGCGCGGTAGTGCGCACATACATCGTGCGGCCGCTGCCGTAGCGCTCGTCGAGCAATGCGTCGCCGAGCTTCTGCGACGCGATCTCCAGCACGTGGAAGCCGGGTGTCAACGGAATGCCGACGACCTCGAAAGGCCGCGGGTCGCCGTTCTCGGCCTTGGGCATGTCCAGCGTGCGCACGCCGGCCTGGCCGCCGAGCAGCGACACCATGCGGGTCTGGATGCTGTCGCGGTCGTCCTTGTCGATCACCTTCGGCAGCGCGCCCTTGACGTCGCGCGCCGCGCGTTTGCGCGACATCGTGTCGTTGCCGTCGTAGCGGCGCACCTTGCGGAACCAGGCGATGATCTCGGCGTCGCTTTTCGGGTTCAGGTCGCTGACCTGGCCGGGCGTCGATCCCAGGGTCAGCGCCTGCACCTGGAGGGCCGGCTCGACGCGGCGCACCGTGACCGGCATCAGCGCCACCCCGCCGGGCTCGGCCAGGCGCTCGACCACGCCGAAAGGCGAGGCGGCGAACTTGGCCAGCGGCGGCATCGCGCCGGTCGCGACCTTGAGCGGAAAGCTGTCGGGCGATGCCAGCGCGCGGCCCGAGGCATCCTCGAACTTCGGCGGCAGCGCGATCGTGAACGGGGTCTGCTCTGCGAACGGGGCCGGGAAGTTCAGCGACTCGACCACGCCATCGTCGTCCCTGGCGGCGTTGTCGTCGAACACAGGGTTGAAGGTCTTGCCCGCGCCCTTGAGCGTGATGGCGGCGGCCAGCTTGCGCGCCACCGGGGCGTTGAACCGCAGCACCATGGGCTTGAGCGGCAGGCAGCCCGATTGCGCGTTCTCGCGCTCGCAGCTGAACGAGACCGCGAAGGGTTCGCGCACTTCGAAGTTGAGCCGCCGCTCGACGTTGTTGACCACGCCCGAGGGCGTCGCGACGCCCTTGCCATAGATCAGCTGCACCCGGCTGGCCGGCGGCAGCGTGCGATTGCACTGCAGCGCGAGGAAGCGCAGCGGCGCCTTCTCGGCCTCCTTGTCGCGCCCCAGCGCCTTCAGCAGCGCGGCGCGCTGTTCGCCGTCGATCAGCCTGACCGGGATGCGCTCGCCGATGCCGGCGGCCGCGCACCAGACGTTCTCCTGCACGCTCTCGGGCGTGGCCGGGCCGTTGAGCTCGAGCATGAAGATCTGCTGCTCGTCGATCTTGCCGTAGCTGGGCTGCCAGTTGCGCACGAAGGGGCCGCCGCTGTTGAAGCGGTAGCTTTCCGGACCGGTCAGCTCCGAACCCGCGGCGGACTTGAAGCCGGCCACGCGCGTCACGCTGCAGCGCACGCCCGGCGGCAGGTCGTTCTCGAAGTCGAAGACCCATTGCTTCTCTCCGGTCCAGCGGCCCGTGCCCTTGCCGGCTTCGGCGTCGGCGCAGCTGACGGCGAGCGGCGCCGGGGCCTTGGGGTCGCCGAAGCGGACTGCGGGCTGGTCGAACTTGGCGACCACCTGGCGCACGCGCGAGACTTCGCCCTGGGGCGTCAGGCTGGTGATTTGCAGCGCCTGGGCCGCGCACGGGGCGAGCAAGGCGCTGGCGGCCAGCAGGAAGGCGGGTATCGATCGGCTCAAGCTTGGGTTCTCCATCCATCCAGATTCTTCTTAGCGCGTCGAGCGTAGCCCATTTGCTCCCCCGGATCGGCTCGTTGTCGGCCCCCTCCGTACAATTCCGCACTCGTCGTGCGTGTCTCGCGCGGACCGCTCACAGAACACGTCGACCGATGAAGCGCTACTGGGAAATCGATGCATTGCGCGGGCTCATGCTCGTGCTGATGACCGTCACCCACCTGCCGACGCGGCTGACCGATCCGCTGGGACAGCCGTTCGGCTTCGTCTCGGCGGCCGAGGGCTTCGTGCTGCTGTCGGCCTTCGTCTCGGGGCTGGTCTACAGCCGCATCGCGCGCACCCGGGGCGTCGACTCGATGCGCCGGGCCTTCTGGCGCCGTGCGCTCAAGGTCTACCTGAGCCAGGCGGCGACGCTGCTGTTCCTGTTCACGATCATCTCGGCGGTGGGCCTGCGCATCGACCAGCCGGCGGTGAAGAACCTGCTGTCCTTCTACCTGGCCAATCCGCGCGAGGGCTTCCTCTACTCGCTGCTGCTGGTCTACGAGCCGGCGCTGCTCGACATCCTGCCGATGTACATCTTCTTCATGCTCCTGAGCCCCTGGGTGCTGGCCTTCGCGCTGCGTCACGGCTGGACCGGCGTGATGGTGGCCAGCGCAAGCCTGTGGGCGCTGGCGCAGTTCGGGCTCAGCGAATGGCTCTACGCACTGGCCGTGCGTTACCTGGGCCTCGCGGTGCCCTTCCACGAGATGGGCGCTTTCAATGCCTTCGCCTGGCAGTTCCTGTGGTTCGCGGGACTGTGGATGGGCGCCAGCCGCAACGCGCCCGACGCCAGGCCTTTGAGCGTCCCGTCCTGGCTGGTCGTGCTCGCCGGTGCGGCAGCGCTCTACGGCTTCTGGTGGCGGCACCACGGCATCCATGGCCAGGCGCCCTTCGGCGGTGACGTCGAGCTCAACCTGCTGTTCGACAAGTGGCAGCTCGGGCCGTTGCGCCTGGTCAACCTGGCGGTGCTCGGCATCGTGGCGGTGCGCTTCGGGCCGGCCGTCATGCGGCGCATCCCGCGCCTGCACGGGCTGGAGGATCTGGGCCGCGCCTCGCTGCCTGTCTTTTGCGCCCACCTGGTGGCTGTGCTGTCGGTGCTCGCGATCTACGGCGACAGCCAGACGGCCCGCCCCTGGTGGGGCGACGGGCTGTTGCTGGGCGTCGTGTTCGGCTGGCTCTACGGTGTCGCCCGCCTCGCGCTGTGGTGGGACGACCGGCCCAGGCCGCCGCAGCCCAGGCAGCTATGGCGTGCCCTGAGCGACTGACGGCCCCCACGCGCCGCCGGCCTGAGCCGCGCCCTGTGCCGGTTGCTCCTGCAGGTGCGGGGCGATGGCCGACTGCCACAGCCGGTAGCCCTCGTCGTTGAGGTGCAGCTGGTCGCCCCGGAACAGCCCCGGCCGGGGCCGGCCATCGGCGCCCAGCATCGGCGTGAAGATGTCGATGTAGGCGCTGTTGGGCAGCCGTTGGAGGTAGGCGCCGATCACGTTGTTGGTTTCGCGGATGCCCGGCAGCAGCTTCTCGCGCGAAGGGCTGGGCTTGACCGAGATGTAGGCGATGCGGGTGCCGGGCAGCTCGGTGCGCACCGTGTTGGCGAATTGGGCGAAGCTCTCCAGCACCTGCAGGGGCGTCCGTCCCTCGGCCAGGTCGTTGTCGCCGGCGTACACGAGCACCAGGCGCGGCTTGTAGCGCACCACGAGCTCGCGCGCGAACAGGCCGCAGTCGGCCATGGTCGAGCCACCGAAGCCGCGGTTGATGACCACCGGCTGCTGCCGGAAGTCCTGTGCCAGCCGGGGCCACATGCGGATCGTGGAACTGCCGACGAAGAGCACGCCGCCGGGGTCGGGCAGGCGCTCGGCGTCGGCGGCGTCGAAGGCATTCAGTTCGCGTTGCCAGCGTGCGTGGGCCGCAGCGTAGGCGGCCGACTCGGCCGCCTTCGAATCCGGCTCGGCCTGCGAGGCCAGCGGGCTCAGACATGCGAGCCAAACCAGGGCGACGCGGACAGCAGCTTTCATCGACGTGATGTTAACGGCCCGCGAAGCGAGGCCCGTTGGTGAAACACCGCGGAACCGGCTTTGCCGGGCCGCTGGTGTTGCCCCCGGTAGGGGGTGGGCGGGCTACACGAAGTGAGCCCAACCTGGGGGCGAGCAACAGTGCTACCGCGGAACCGGCTTTGCCGGGCCGCTGGTGTTGCCCCCGGTAGGGGGTGGGCGCCCGACACGAAGTGCGGGCAACCTGGGGGCGAGCTAAGCGCTATTTCGCCCGATGCCCTGGTAGATGACGCCGGCATCCTTCATGGTGCCTGGTTCATAGAGATTGCGGCCATCGAAGATCACCGGCGTCTTCATCAGCGCCTTGAGCCGTTCGAGGTTCGGGCTGCGGTAGGCCTTCCACTCGGTCACGATGATCAGCGCGTCGGCGCCGGCCAGGGCCTCCATGGGGTCCTTGGCGCTGAACGTGATGCGTTCGAGCAGCGCCGGCGCGTCCGCGAAGTCCAGCTTCAGTACCCGCCGCGTCTCGTCGACCGCGATCGGGTCGTGCGCCACCACGCGGGCGCCGGCGCGCAACAGCACGTCGAGCACGACCCGGCTCGGCGCTTCCCGCATGTCGTCCGTGTTGGGCTTGAAGGCCAGTCCCCACAGTGCGAAAGTGCGATCGCTCAGGTCCGGGCCGAAGCGGGCCAGCACCTTGTTGGTCAGCACACGCTTCTGCTCGTCATTGACTGCCTCGACCGATTCGAGCACGCGCAGCGCCTGCCCGTTGTCGCGCGCGATGCGGGTCAGCGCCTGGATGTCCTTCGGGAAGCAGCTGCCGCCGTAGCCGGTGCCGGCATACAGGAAGCTGTAGCCGATGCGCGGATCGGATCCGATGCCCTGGCGCACCGACTCGATGTCGGCGCCGACGCGGTCGGCCAAGTTGGCCAGTTCGTTCATGAAGCTGATGCGGGTGGCGAGCATCGCGTTGGCCGCGTATTTGGTGAACTCGGCCGAACGCACGTCCATCACGCGCGTGCGCTCGTGGTTGCGGTTGAAGGGCGCATAGAGCCTGCGCATCCAGCCCAGCGCCTCACGGCCATCCTCGTCGTCGGTGTGGCCGATCACGATCCGGTCGGGCCGCATGAAGTCCTCGACCGCCGCGCCTTCCTTCAGGAACTCGGGGTTGCTCACCACCGAGAAGCGCAGGTCGGAGCGCCCGCGCTTGTCGAGCTCTTCCTGGATCACCGCCTTGACGCGGTCGGCCGTGCCCACGGGCACGGTCGACTTGTCGACCACGATCTTGAAGCCGTTCATGTAGCGCCCGATGTTGCGGGCCGCGGCCAGCACGTACTGCAGGTCCGCGCTGCCGTCCTCGTCGGGCGGTGTGCCCACCGCGATGAACTGGATGTCGCCGTACGCGACCGAGGCCTCGATGTCGGTCGAGAACGACAGCCGCCCGGCGGCCACGTTCGACTCCACCACGGCCTCGAGGCCGGGTTCGTAGATGGTGATGCCGCCGGCGTTGAGCGTTGCGATCTTGCGCGGGTCGAGGTCGAGGCAGAACACGTGGTTGCCGATGTCCGCCAGGCAGGCGCCGGTGACCAGTCCGACGTAGCCGGTGCCGATGATCGAGATGTTCATGAGTTCAGGCCGCCGCGGGGGGTTCCGAAAGAACCCGGTCGAAATAGGCGATGGTCTTCTGCAGGCCTTCGTCGAGCTGGGTGCGCGGCGTCCAGCCGTCGAGTTCCTTCTGCGCCAGCGAGATGTCGGGCCGGCGCTGCTTGGGATCGTCGGCGGGCAGCGGCTGCTTGATCAGCTTGCTCTTCGAGCCGGTGAGCTCGATCACCTTGTGGGCCAGCTCGAGCATCGAGAACTCGCCGGGGTTGCCGATGTTGATCGGACCCGGGACTTCGTCGCCGGTGGCCATCATGCGCAGCATCGCCTCCACCAGGTCGTCCACGTAGCAGAAGCTGCGGGTCTGCTGGCCATCGCCGTAGATCGTGATGTCCCCGCCCCGGAGCGCCTGGACGATGAAGTTCGACACCACGCGGCCGTCGTTCATGTGCATGCGCGGGCCGTAGGTGTTGAAGATGCGCACCACCTTGATGCGCAGCTGGTGCTGACGGTGGTAGTCGAAGAACAGCGTTTCGGCGCAGCGCTTGCCCTCGTCGTAGCAGCTGCGGATGCCGATCGGATTCACGCGGCCCCAGTAGGCCTCGATCTGCGGGTGGATCTCCGGGTCGCCGTAGACCTCGCTGGTGGAGGCTTGCAGGATCTTGGCGCGCACGCGCTTGGCCAGGCCGAGCATGTTGATGGCGCCGTGCACGCTGGTCTTGGTGGTCTGGACCGGGTCGTGCTGGTAGTGGATCGGCGAAGCCGGGCAGGCGAGGTTGAAGATCTCGTCCACTTCGATGTAGAGCGGAAAGGTCACGTCGTGCCGCATCAGCTCGAAGCGCGGGTGGTGGAGCAGATGCTCGACATTGCGCTTGCTGCCGGTGAAGAAGTTGTCGACGCACAGCACGTCGTGGCCCTGCTCGATGAGGCGGTCGCACAGGTGGCTGCCGAGGAAGCCGGCGCCGCCGGTGACCAGGATTCGCTTGGAAGCGTTGTATTTGCGCATGCGCGTGATCACTCCGTAAAGTCAGTTCGAAGGCTGCTGGTTGCGTTGCTCGTACATTTTCGCGTCGACCAGCATGCGGAACCAGAGCGCCTGGAAAAAGGCGAAATAGAAGCCGGTCCTGCCGTCCAGGAAGCCGAGGCGAAAGACATAGCGATAGACGAAATAGCCGAGCGAGCGGATGCCGATCGGGAGCTTGTAGTAGAGCTCCTTGATGAAGCGTGTGCGCTCCCGGGCATCGCCCATGAGGCGGGGTTTCAGCACGTCGTCGGCGGCGCCGCGCGGGCCGAGCTTCTCTTTCGCCTCGGCGTCGCTCCAGCGGTTGTGGCTGGCGATCCAGTCGCTGAGCCGGGCCGAGTTCTTGTCGTGCATGAAGCCGCCGAGGCGCCCGGGCGTCGCGGGGCTGATGAAGTGCTGGTCGTAGAGCCGCGATTCGCAGCGTCCCTGGCCCGAACGGAACAGGCGCAGGTGCCAGGGGTTGAGGCCGCTGAAGCGCAGCATCTTGCCCATGAAATAGTCGCGGCGGCGGATCAGGTAGGCGTCCGACCCGGGCGTGCCGGACAGCAGCGCATTGATGTCGGCCACCGCACGGGCGTCGAGCACCTCGTCGGCATCGAGGTGCAGCTGCCACTCATAGGCCTGCTCGACCTGCGCGATCGCCCAGTTGCGCTGGTCGCTGTAGTTGGAAAACGGGCGCTGCACCACCGTGCAGCCCAGTTCCGCGAGGATCGCGGGGGTGCCGTCCGACGAATGGGAGTCGACCGCGAAGACATGCGGGCTGACTTTCTTCGCTTCGGACACGGTTTCCCGGATGATGGAAGCGGAATTGAAGGTCAGGATGACGACGACGCAGCGGGGTTTTTCCATGGAGTTCGGCGCTCGGTAACGGCTTCGGTTCAGGGTTCACCCTGATCCGTAAGCGCAAAGCATGCCAAACTTTAGCACTACATTCTTACATTTAGGAACACAACGGACGGTCGATGCCTTTCGTCCATGGGCCTATTGCCGCAGAACTTCACATTTCTCGGCCGTGAAGTCGACCAAGCACCGTGAGTTTCAGGCCAGCCTGGCCTGGTGCCGGGCGATCTGCCGGCGCACCTGCGCCGGCGCGGTGCCGCCGAGGATGTCGCGGGCGTTCAGCGAGCCGCGCAGGCTCAGCACGCCATAGACGTCCTTCTCGATCTTCGGGTTGAAGGTCTGCAGCACGGCCAGCGGCAGCTCCGACAGGTCGACCTGGTGCGAGATCGCCGCCTTGACCGCGTGGGCCACGGTTTCGTGCGCGTCGCGAAAGGGCAGGCCCTTCTTGACCAGGTAGTCGGCCAGGTCGGTGGCGGTGGCATAGCCGCGCAGGGCGGCGCGCTCCATCGCCTCCGGCTTCACCGTGATGCCGCCGACCATCTCGGCGAAGATCCGCAGCGTGTCCTTGAGCGTGTCGACGGTGTCGAACAGCGGCTCCTTGTCTTCCTGGTTGTCCTTGTTGTAGGCCAGCGGCTGGCCCTTCATCAGCGTGATCAGGGCCATCAGGTGGCCGACCACGCGGCCGGTCTTGCCGCGGGCGAGCTCGGGCACATCCGGGTTCTTCTTCTGCGGCATGATCGAGCTGCCCGTGCAGAAGCGGTCGGCGATGTCGATGAAGCCGAACGATTGGCTCATCCACAGCACCAGCTCCTCGCTCAGGCGGCTGATGTGCACCATGGCGAGCGAGGCGGCGGCCGTGAATTCGATCGCGAAATCGCGGTCGCTGACTGCGTCCAGGCTGTTCTGGCAGACCTCGTCCATCCCCAGCGCGCGGGCGACGGCCTCGCGGTCCAGCGGGTAGCTGGTGCCGGCCAGCGCCGCGGCGCCCAGCGGCAGCCGGTTCACCCGGCGGCGCACGTCGGCCATGCGCTCGCCGTCGCGCGCGAACATCTCCACGTAAGCCAGCATGTGGTGGCCGAAGCTCACCGGCTGGGCCACCTGCAGGTGGGTGAAGCCCGGCAGGATCACCTCGACGTTCTTCTCGGCCAGCGCCAGCAGCGACTTCTGCAGGTCGGTCAGCAGGCCGCCGATCAGGTCGATCTCGCCGCGCAGCCACAGGCGCACGTCGGTGGCCACCTGGTCGTTGCGGCTGCGGCCGGTGTGCAGCCGCTTGCCGGCATCGCCCACCAGCTGCGTGAGCCGGGCCTCGATGTTCAGGTGCACGTCCTCGAGGTCGAGCTTCCAGTCGAAGGCGCCCGATTCGATTTCCTCGCGAATCTGCTTCATCCCACCCTGGATGGCGGCGTGGTCCTGCGCGCCGATGATCCCCTGGGCTGCGAGCATCCCGGCATGCGCCAGCGAACCTTCGATGTCAGCCTGCCACAGCCGCTTGTCGAAGAACACGCTGGCCGTGTAGCGTTTCACGAGGTCGCTCATCGGTTCGGAGAACAGGGCGGACCAGGCTTCGGATTTCTTGTCGAGTTGGTTTTGGGTCATGGGAACCGATCAGGGGAGGCAATAATGGGTTTGACACCCATTGTTTCTGCGATGCGCAACCCGTCGATTTTATCGGCCCCCCTTTCGGCGKCGCCGGCGACGCCTTCAACTTCGCCCTTGCAGCGCAGGGGGCGGGTGTCGGCGCGTCCCGGCAGGCCGCTGTTCGACGCCTGCCAGATCGGTGTCGTGCTGCGCGCCGTGCTGTTCGTCGAAGTGGTGGTCGCGGTGGCCACGATGTTCCTGGCGCCGACGCTGTCCGAATGGCTGCTGCTGGCCGCAACCGTCACCGGCGGGGCCTTGCCCGCCACGCTGGTCTGGCTGCTGGCCACCTGTGGGCTGAAGCGGCTGCTGGCACGGCTGCCGGACCCGGCGCAGTACGCAACGGGGGCCCTGCTCGGTGCGCTGTCGGCCCTTTATGGCTGCGGCCTGCTGCGGCTGACCGGCGTGGTCGGCGCGGCGCCCTGGCTGGCCAGCGCCCTGGCTGGCGTCCTGTTTTCGGGGCTGATGATGGCGGCGCTGGTGCTGCGGGCGCGCGGCCAGACCCCGGCGGCCACCACGGCGCGGCTCGAGGAACTGCAGTCGCGCATCCGGCCGCACTTCCTGTTCAACACCCTCAACAGCGCGATCGCCCTGGTGCGCCAGGAGCCGGCCAAGGCCGAGGCCATGCTGGAAGACCTGAGCGAGCTGTTCCGCCAGGCGCTGGCCGATCCGGGCGAATCGGTCACGTTGGCGGACGAGATCGCGCTGGCCGAGCGCTATCTGGCGATCGAGCAGGTGCGCTTCGGCGACCGGCTGCGGATTCGCTGGGACATCGATCCGGCCGCCGACGACGCCCGATTGCCACCCCTCCTGCTGCAGCCGCTGGTGGAGAATGCGGTCAAGCACGGCGTGGAGCCGAGCCCGGACGGCGCCCGCCTGCGTATCCGAACCGAGCGTCGCGGTGGCATGGTGTTGATCGAGGTGGTCAACAGCCTGCCGCCGCTGCGCTGGGCCGATGCGCCGCTGCCCCGCGGCCATGGCATCGCGCTGGCGAATGTGCGCGACCGCCTGCGGCTGCTGCACGACATGCAGGCGCAGTTCAGCGCCGGCATGGACGAGAAGAGCTACCGCGTACGCATCGCCATTCCTGCCGAGTCATGAGCATGAATCCTCTTCGCACCCTGATCGTCGACGATGAAGCGCTGGCGCGTTCGCGCCTGCGCGCCCTGCTGGCCGACTGCCGTTCGCCGGCCGCGGAGGTGGTGGCCGAGGCGGCGCACGGCGAGGGCGCCCTCAAGCAGCTCGCCAACGCGCGCTACGACCTGGTGCTGCTGGACGTCCACATGCCCGGCCTCGACGGCCTCGAACTGGCCCGCAGGCTGCGCCATCACGAGGCTGCGCCGGCCGTGGTGTTCGTCACCGCCTATGCGGCCCACGCGGTCACGGCCTTCGAACTCGAGGCGGTCGACTACCTGACCAAGCCGGTGCGGGCCGAACGGCTTCAGCAGGCCCTGCAGAAGGCGGAGCGCTATCTGAGGGAGCGGCGCGTGCCGGTCCCGGAACCGCAGGACGCGCTGCTGATCCAGGACCGCGGCCGCACCGAGAGGGTCCCGCTGTCGGAGGTCCTCTATCTGAAGTCCGAGCTCAAGTACCTCACGGTGCGCACCGCATCGCGCAGCCACATCTTCGACGGCTCCCTGGCCGAGCTGGAGGAACGTTATCCGGCGAAGTTCGTCCGGGTGCACCGCAACGCGCTGGTGGCGCGCTCGGCCATTCGCGCCCTCGAGAAATACGACGACGGCGAGGACGCCGAAGGCTGGGCGCTGCGGCTCGACGGCATCCCCGAGCCGGTGGTGGTGTCGCGCCGCCAGCTGTCGACCGTGCGCGAAGCGCTCAAGGACGCACGGTGAACGATGTGGTCGAGCCGGGGGCAGATGCCGCGGTCGAGCCGCCGCAGGAGCCCGAGCGCATGCTGCTGCACATGCCGGTCGACGTCCGCAGCGCGTCGCTGCTGGTGTTGGCGGTGCTGGCCAGCGTGTTCGCGCTGCGCTGGGCGGCGGCGGTCTTCATCCCGCTCATGGTGAGCCTGATGCTGACCTATGCGCTGGCGCCGCTGGTCGATCGTCTCGAACGCTGGAAGATCTCGCGCTGGGTCGGCGCGGCCGTGATCCTGCTCGGCATCGGCGGTGCCTTCGGCTGGACCGGCTATTCGCTCGCCGGCAGCGCCTCCGAGCTGGTCGATTCGCTGCCGGTGGCGGCGCAGAAGCTGCGCCTTGCGATGCGCACCAGCAGCCGCACCGCCGACACCAACACCCTCGACACGGTGCAGAAGGCTGCGGCGCAGCTCGAGCAGGCGGCCGAGGAGAATTCGGCCAAGGTGGCGGCGCGCAAGGGCGTGGCGCGGGTGATGATCGAGCGGCCCCCGTTCAACGTCCGCGACTACCTGTGGAGCGGTACGGTGGGGCTGATCGCCGCCGCTGGCCAGCTCACGCTGGTGGCCTTCCTGACCTTCTTCGCGCTGGGCTCGGGCGACACCTTTCGCCGCAAGCTGGTCAAGATCACGGGGCCCAGCTTGGAGAAGAAAAAGATCACGGTGCATGTGCTCGACGACATCACGGTGCATATCGAGCGCTACCTGCTGGTGCAGATTCTCACCAGCGCGCTGGTCGGCATCGCGACCGGCCTCGCGTTCTGGGGCATCGGGCTCGAGAACGCGGCCGTGTGGGGCATCGTGGCGGCGGTGACCAACCTGATCCCGTACATCGGCTCGCTGATCGTGATGGCGGCCGCGGCGCTGGTGGCCTTCCTGCAATTCAACGGCGTCGAGATGGCCCTGCTGGTGGGCGGTACTTCACTGCTGATCCATACCCTGGTCGGCAGCCTGCTGGTGCCCGTCCTCACGAGCAAGAGCAGCCGCATGAATCCGGTCGCGGTCTTCGTCGGCGTGATCTTCTGGGGCTGGCTGTGGGGAATCTGGGGCCTGCTGCTGGGCATTCCGATCACGATGGTCGTGAAGGCGGTCTGCGACCACGTGGAAGACCTGCAGTCGATCGGGGAGTTGCTGGGGGACTGATCCGATGGGCCGGCCCCCCGCGCCGCGGCCCCATCGGGCCGCTAGCCGGTGTTGCGCAACCCAGCCGCCACCCCGTTGATCGACATGTGGATGCCCTTTTGCAGCCGCTCGTCGACCTGCCCCGCACGGTAGCGGCGCATCAGTTCGACCTGCAGGTGGTGCAGCGGGTCGATGTAGGGGAAGCGATGCCGGATCGAACGCTGCATGTCGGCGTTGCCCTCCAGGCGCTGCTTCGCGCCGGTGATCAGCGTCAACGCCTCGGAGGTGCGGTGCCATTCCGCTTCGATCATCGAGAACACCTTCTGCCGCAGCTTCTTCTCGGCCACCAGCTCCGAGTAGCGCGAGGCCAGCGCCAGGTCGCTCTTGGCCAGCACCATGTCCATGTTCGACAGCAGTGTGCGGAAGAACGGCCACTGGGCGTACATGCGCTGCAGCAGCGCCTGGCGCTCCTTGCGTGCGGCCGGGTTGGCGGCTTGCGCGAGGAAACGCTCGATCGCCGAGCCGAAGCCGTACCAGCCCGGCAGCGTCAGGCGGCACTGGCCCCAGCTGAAGCTCCAGGGCACGGCGCGCAGGTCCTCGATGCTGCGGCTCGGGTTGCGCGAAGCCGGGCGCGAGCCGATGTTGAGTTCGGCGATCTCCCGGATCGGCGTGGCGCTGAAGAAGTAGTCGCCGAAGCCCGGCGTCTCGTAGACCAGCGCGCGGTAGGCCGCCATGCTGGCCTCGGACAACTCGGCCGCTGCGGCGACGAAGGTGGCGGGTGCCGCCTTGGCGGTCGGCAGCAGCGTGGCCTCGAGCGTCGCGGCCACCAGCGTCTCGAGGTTGCGCCGGCCGATCTCGCTGTTGGCATACTTGGAGCCGATCACCTCGCCCTGCTCGGTCAGGCGGATCTGGCCGCGCACGGTGCCCGGCGGCTGCGCCAGGATCGCCTGGTAGCTCGGACCGCCGCCGCGGCCCACGGTGCCGCCGCGGCCATGGAACATGCGCAGCCGGATCGGCGCTCCGCCGTCGGCATTGAGGTCGTCGAACAGCGCCACCAGCGCCAGCCCGGCGCGGTACAGCTCCCAGTTGCTGGTGAAGATGCCGCCGTCCTTGTTGCTGTCGCTGTAGCCCAGCATCACGTCCTGCTCGGCGCCAGAGCGCTGCACCAGCGCGTGGATGCCGGGCAGCGCATAGAAGGCGCGCACGATCGGCGCCGCGTTGCGCAAGTCCTCGATGGTCTCGAACAGCGGCACCACGATCAGGTCGCAGGTCGCGTTGTTGGCCAAGGTGCCGCGCAGCAGTCCCACTTCCTTCTGCAGCAGCAGCGCTTCGAGCAAGTCGCTCACGGTTTCGGTGTGGCTGATGATGTAGTGGCGGATCGCAGCCGCGCCGAAGCGCGCGCGGGCGGTGCGTGCCGCCGCGAAGATCGCGAGCTCGCTGCGGGCGAGCGCCGAGTAGTCGGCGTCAGGCACGCGCAGGGGCCGGGCGTCGTCGAGCAGGCGCAGCAGCAGTGCCTGCTTGTCCTCTTCCGTCAGCGCCGCGTAGCCGGGCTCGATGCGCGCGGTGGCCAGCAGCTCGGCCACCACCGCCTCGTGCTTGTCGGAGCTCTGGCGCAGGTCGACGGTCGCCAGGTGGAAGCCGAACACTTCCACGGCACGGATCAGCGGATGCAGGCGCGGCGCGGCGAGCACGGTGCCGTGTTCGTCGGCCAGCGACTCCTCGATGGTGTGCAGGTCGGCCAGGAATTCCTCGGCCGTCGCATACGGGTTCTGCGGCGGCACCGCATGGCGCGCGGCCTCGCCGCCGGTCAACTCGCGCAGGGTGGCGGCCAGCCGCGAATAGATCCCGGCCAGGGCCCGGCGATAGGGCTCGTCGACCCGGTGCTCGTTCCTGTCGGGCGAGCGCTCGGCCAGCGCCTGCATCTCGACCGACACGTCCACCAGCGTGGCCGACAGCGACAGCTCGCCGCCCAGGTAGTGGACTTCGGTGAGGTAATGGCGCAGCGCCAGTTCGCTCTGCCGGCGCAGCGCGTACTCCAGCGTTTCGGCGGTCACGTTCGGGTTGCCGTCGCGGTCGCCGCCGATCCACTGGCCCATGCGCAGGAAGGGCGCCACCGAGGGCACGCTGGCGCCGTGGGCCAGCGCCTTCTCGAGATCGGCATAGACCCGCGGGATTTCGCGCAGGAAGGTCGCCTCGTAATAGCTCAGCGCGTTCTCGATCTCGTCGGCCACCGTGAGCTTGGAGAAGCGCAGCAGGCGGGTCTGCCAGAGCTGCGTGACGCGCGTGCGCATCTGGCGCTCGTTGTCCGCGTACTCGAGCGGCGTCAGCGCATCCTTGCCACCGGCGAAGGCGCGCTGCCGCAGCGCGATCTCGTCGCGGGTGGCGAGCAACTGCGCGATGGCCCGCTCGGCGTCCAGGATGCTCTTGCGCTGGACCTCGGTCGGGTGCGCGGTGAGCACCGGCGAGACGTAGCTGTGGGCCAGCGACTCGACCACCGCCTCGGGCTTGATGCCGGCCTTGCGGATGCGCGCCAGCGCGGTCTCCAGGCTGCCCTCGGCGCTGTCGCCGGCGCGGTCGGCCTCGGTGCGGCGGCGGATCTGGTGCCGGTCCTCGGCCAGGTTGGCCAGGTGGCTGAAGTAGGTGAAGGCGCGGATCACGCTCACCGTCTCGGCCGCGCTCAGTCCCTTCAGCAGGTTCTTCAACGCCCGGTCCGCCGCATGGTCGGCATCGCGCCGGAAGGCCACCGACAGGGTGCGGATCTTCTCCACCAGCGCGTAGCTGTCGTCCCCCTCCTGTTCGCGGATCACGTCGCCGAGGATGCGGCCCAGGAGCCGGATGTCGGCGACCAGGGGCAGGTCTTCGTCACGGGTCCGGCGCTTCGCGGCAACCGGTGCGGGGCTCGTCTTCATTCGAAACTTCTCCTCGTGGACTGGGGATATGCCGACGTTGCTGCGGCGCAACATGCTAGCATCCCACGGGTCTCTCTTTCATACGGAAAACGGTCTTGAGCAACATCGTGATCGCCACGCGCGAAAGCCGCCTGGCCATGTGGCAGGCCGAACACGTCCAGGCGCTGCTGCAAGAACAGGGCCACGCGGTGGAACTGCTCGGCATGACCACCCGCGGCGACCAGATCCTCGACCGCTCGCTCAGCAAAGTCGGCGGCAAGGGCCTGTTCGTCAAGGAACTCGAACTCGCGCTCGAGGAAGGGCGCGCCGACATCGCGGTGCATTCGCTCAAGGATGTGCCGATGGACCTGCCCGAGGGTTTCGCGCTGGCCTGCGTACTCGAGCGCGAAGACCCGCGCGACGCGCTGGTGTCGCCGCGCCATGCCTCGCTGGCCGCGCTGCCGCAGGGAGCGGTGGTCGGCACTTCCAGCCTGCGCCGCGTCGTTCTGCTGCGCGCGTTGCGGCCCGATCTGCGCATCGAGCCCCTGCGCGGCAATCTCGACACCCGGCTGCGCAAGCTCGACGAGGGTCAGTACGACGCCATCGTGCTCGCCGCCGCCGGGCTCAAGCGGCTCGGTCTCGAGAGCCGCATCCGCGAGTGCTTCGAGCCCGACACGATGCTGCCCGCCGCCGGGCAGGGTGCGCTCGGCATCGAGGTCCGGTCCGACCGCGCCGACCTGTTCGCGTTGCTCGCGCCCCTGGCGAGCCGCGGCGACGGCCTCGCGACTGCCGCCGAACGGGCCGTCAGCCGCGCCCTCGGCGGCAGCTGTTCGATGCCGCTGGCCGCGCACGCGCGCTGGCAGGCCGACGGCCGCCTGCGCATCGACGCCGCCCTCGGCGATCCCGAAGGCGTGACGCCGCTGGTGCGCGTGCATCGGGTGGCCGATGCGGCCGATGCCGCACAAGCGGCGGCGCTGGGCGAAGCGGTGGCGCGCCTGCTCCGGACATGAAGCGTCGCCAGGCCTGCCCATGCTGTTGATCACACGGCCGGCCAGAGAGGCTGCGCGCTGGGTGGACGACCTGCGTGCGGCGGGGCTGGAGGCGGTTGCGCTGCCATTGATCGCGATCGAGCCGCTCGAAGACCCGACGCAGCTCCACGCCGCCTGGCAGCGCCTTGCTGACTACCACGCGCTGATGTTCGTGAGCGCTGCCGCGGCCGAGCATTTCTTTCGCGGCATCGATGTCCGCGTGCCCGCGCAGCTGCGTTTCTGGGCCACCGGCCCCGGCACCACCCGCGGGCTGCGTGAGGCCGGGGTGCCGGCATCGGCGATCGACGCGCCGTCCGCCGATGCGGCGCAGTTCGATTCCGAAAACCTGTGGGCTCTGGCCCGGACGCAGGTGGGTCCGGGCGTGCGGATCCTGATCGTGCGGGGCGGCGACGCCGCGGGACGGGCCACGGGGCGCGACTGGCTGGCCCGCGAAATCGCGGCCGCCGGCGGCGCCTGCGATGCGGTGGCGGCCTATCGGCGGCTGCCGCCGCCCTTCGGCGAGGCCGAGCGCAGGCTGGCCCTCGATGGCGCCAGCGGTGCCGCGACCTGGCTCTTCAGCAGCTCGGAGGCGATCGCCAACCTGCGCCGGCTCCTGCCCGCTGTCGGCTGGCGGTCGGCACGCGCGCTCGTCACGCACGAGCGCATTGCGGACGCCGCGCGCGACGCGGGCTTCGGCCGCGTGCAGGTGTCGCGGCCTTCGCTGCCGGCGCTGGTGGCGTCGATAGAATCCTTCGCATGAGCGACGCTCCCGTCTTCAACGAGCCCGTGCCGGAACCCGCGCTGCGCGCGCCGATGCCGACCCCTTTGCAGGCCGGCCATCCGGCCGCGGTGGCGCTGCTTTCGCGGCTGGCGTTCGGCCTGTTCGCGATCGTCGCCGTGGTCGCGCTGCTGATCGCGCTGGCGCTCTGGCAGAAGGTCAGCGGCATGCAGGAACAACTCGCCCGCCAGAGCGCCGACGCCTTGGCCCAGTCGCTGGAGGCGCGGACCCTGGCGCGCCAGGCGCAAGAAGTCGTGCGCGACACCGCGGCCCGGCTGGCACTGGCCGAAACCCGGGTCGGCGAGGTCGCACTGCAACGCTCCCAGCTCGAAGAACTGATGCAGAGCCTGTCGCGCTCGCGCGACGAGAACCTGGTGATCGACATCGAGGCCGCCGTGCGGCTGGCGCTGCAGCAGGCGCAAGTCACCGGCAATGTGCAGCCGCTGCTGGCCGCGCTCAAGGCCGGCGATCTGCGCATTGCGCGCGCGGCGCAGCCGCGCCTGGCGCCGCTGCAGCGCGCCATGCAGCACGACGCCGACCGCCTTCGCAGCAGCGCCAGCATCGACAACAGCGATGCACTGCAGAAGCTCGACGAACTCATGCGCGGCGTGGACGACCTGCCGGCGCTCAACGCCGTGGCGCTGCGTCGCGGCGGGTCGGACGCCTTGCAGGCCGAACCGCTGCCGGCCGATGCGCCCTGGTGGCAGCGTTTCCTGCTGATGGTGCGCACCGAGGCCCGCTCGCTGCTGCGCGTCGGGCGCATCGAGCGGCCCGAGGCGGTGCTGCTGACACCCGAGCAGACCTTCTTCTTGCGCGAAAACCTCAAGCTCAAGCTGCTCAATGCCCGATTGGCCCTGCTGTCGAGGCAGGTCGATACGGCGCGCGGCGAGATGGCGACCGTCTCGGCGGCGATCAACCGCTATTTCGATCCGGCCTCGCGTCGGGTCCAGGCCGCGGCCACGCTGGTGCAGCAGGTGCAGGCTCAAATCCGCACCAGCGAGCCGCCACGCGTCGACGAAACCCTGGCCGCGCTCGCCACGGCCGCCGCCGGGCGTTAAGGCAGGCTCGAAAAGCCATGCGCGCCGTCCTCTGGTTCCTCGCCCTGTTCGGCATCGCCGCCGCGGTGGCGCTGTTCGCCGGCAACAACCAGGGCACGATCACCGTCTTCTGGCCGCCCTGGCGGGTCGACCTCTCGCTGAACCTCGTGCTGCTGCTGCTGTTCGCCGCCTTCGTGCTGCTGCACCTCGCACTGCGCGGCCTGGCGGCGCTGTTTTCGCTGCCCAAGCAGGCGCGCCAATGGCGGCTGCAGCAGAAGGAGCGTGCGCTGCATACGGCACTGCTCGATGCCGCGGCGCAACTGCTGGCCGGCCGTTTCTCGCGCGCGCGCAAGGCGGCCCAGGCGGCGCTGGCGCAGGAAAGAACGCTGGCCGCGCTCGATGCCCGCCTGCCGCAGGCTTTGCAGGTGCGGGTGCTGGCGCATCTGCTGGCGGCCGAGAGCGCGCAATCGCTGCAGGACCGCCCGGCACGCGACGCCCACCTGCAGCAGGCGCTCAACGAGAGTGCCGAGCGCGGCGTGCTGGTCACGCCCGAGACGCGCGAAGGCGTTCAGCTGCGCGCCGCCCGCTGGGCGCTCGACGATCGAGACGCGCCGGCGGCCCTGGCGCGGCTCGAGGAACTGCCGCAGGGCGCCCAGCGGCGTACGCTGGCACTGCGGCTGCGCTTGAAGGCGGCAAGGCAGGATCGGCGCACGCTCGAGGCTCTAGAGACTGCCCGGCTGCTGGCCAAGCACAGGGCTTTCTCGGATGCCGCGGCGCAGAGCATCGTGCGCGGGCTGGCCAGCGAGCTGCTGTCGGGTGCCCACGATCCTTCCCAGCTGCTGCGCGCCTGGGGCGAACTCGAGACCTGGGAGCGCGAGATGCCCGAGGTCGCGATCCATGCGGCCCAGCGCATGGTGGCGCTGCGCGGCGATCTTGCTTTGGCGCGCGCCTGGCTGCTGCCGGCCTGGGAGCGCATGGTCGAGCATCCGCAAAGCCTGGGTGAAGCCTTGCGCGTGAAGCTGGTCCGTGCGCTGGAAGCGGGTCTCGATTCGGTCGATGCCGACTGGCTGTCGCGGATCGAGGCGGCGCAGCGGAACAATCCACGCGATGCCAATCTGCAGTACCTGGCGGGCATGGCCTGCATGAAGCGCCAGCTGTGGGGCAAGGCGCAACAGTTGCTCACACAAGCTGGCCTGGGGTTACAGGATGCGAACCTGCACCGGCGGGCCTGGCAAGCGCTGGCGCAGCTGGCCGAGGCGCGCGATGACGCTGACCAGGCGTCGGCTGCCTGGAAGCGCGCAGCACAGACGGAAAATCCGTAGCCTGCACCGCTGCGTGCGGCTTTGATGCTATTGAATCAATAGCGCGGGCAGCGAAAAACCTGCCGCTTCGGGCCTCATTCGAGTCGGAAAATTCCTGGAATCGTGCGATTTCCACGCCGGATCAGAAAAATTTCCTCTGACTAAAGTTCTACGCCAAGAAAGCATTTGAGTCGTCCCCGCTCCTGATGTACAGTCGTAACTGTTTGCAAAAGTATTCATTTCGGGGTCACCATGCGGAGCTGCACTTGAAGCATTTTTTACTACATGCCGTGCTGCTGGTTTCGGCGGGCGTGCTGGTACAGGGCTGCGCGCCACTGGCGCCGGGCTTCCGTTCTGCCAGCAACGATGCCGAGCGAGCTGTGTCGCCGGCCGGTTTTTCGACCTCAGAGATCGATCCGCCGCCGGCGGGCGCGTTGACCGAGATCACTCCTGCCCTGATTGGGGCGCATCGCGCGGCCACCCGTCAGACCAAGCTCAGCGCCGAAGTGATGGGTTTGCTGGGCCCGACGGAGCCCTACCGGATCGGTCCCGGCGATGTGGTGGGCATCGTGGTGTTCGACCATCCCGAGATGGTGTTCAGCTCCGTTCCCGCGACCACGGTGGCCGACCCCGCCAGCGTTTCTCCCGCGCCCGGCTACATCGTCTCGAACACTGGCCAGTTGAGTTTTCCGTACATCGGGGCGCTCAAGGTGGCGGGGATGACCATTCAGGAAATGGAGCAGGCGGTGGTGAAGCGCCTGGCGCGCGTGTTCAAGGACCCGCAGATCAGCGTCCGGGTCGAGGCCTTCCGCAGCAAGCGCGCCTACATGGACGGCGAGATCCGTTCACCCGGACTGATCTTGTTCACGGACATTCCGATGACCTTGGCGGAAGCGATCAACCGCGCGGGCGGCTTGACGCCGAACGGCGACCGTTCTTCGCTCGAGTTGACGCGCGACGGCAAGACGATCCCCATCGACCTGATGGCGATGGCCGATGCCGGGATCAATCCCAGCCGCCTCCCGCTGCGCCCGGGCGACATGATCTATGTGCGCGGCCGCGAGGAGCGCAAGGTCACGGTGATGGGTGAGGTGACGCAGCAGACCGGGGTGCTGATGCGCAATGGCCGGCTGAGCCTGAACGACGCCCTGACCGAAGTGGGCGGCGTCAACCTGACGACCGCCAATCCGCGCCAGATCTACGTGATCCGCAACGAGGCCCAAGGCCAGTCGATCTTCCATCTGGACGGCCGCACGCCCACCGCGATTGCGATGGCGAATGGCTTCGCGCTGCAGCCCAAGGACGTGGTGTATGTCGACCCGGTGCCGCTGGTGCAGTGGAACCGTGTGCTGAACCTGATCTTGCCGACGGCCACGACGGCGAGTTCCTACCAGACGCTCACCGTCACCGGCCGCTGACCGAGCCGACCGTGACTATCCAGAACATCCTCGTCGTGTGCATCGGAAACATCTGCCGCAGCCCGATGGCCGAAGGCTTGCTCGCCGCGGCCTTGCCGGAGGCGCAGGTCGCGTCCGTCGGCCTCGGCGCCCTGGTGGGTGAGCCCGCGGATGCCATGGCCCGCGAACTGATGCAGGAGCGCGGCATCCCCATCGAGGGCCACCGCGCGCGGCAGATCAACTCCGAGGTGTGCCAGCGCGCCGACCTGATCCTCGTGATGGACGGCGAGCAGCGCCGCGAGATCGAGGAGCGCTATCTATTTGCCTCCGGCAAGGTATTTCGTCTCTGTGAGTTCAGCGATCAGGACGTGCCGGACCCCTACCGGGCCGGGCGCGCCTCTTTCGAGCGGTCGCTGACGCTCATTGAAGACGGCACCCAGCAATGGGTCAAACGCATTTCAAGAGTATCCAGCCGATGAATTCCTCTCTCATTCCCAAACCCACTCCAAGTTCCTTCGGCACGGCGGACGAGGAGGACTTCGACGTCGGGCACTACCTCGAGGTGCTCGTTGCGAACAAGTGGCTGATCGCCTTCGTGACCTTGGTCGTGTTCCTTGGCGGCGTGGTGTATGCGTTCCTCGAACGGCCGGTCTACGAGTCCAACCTGGTGATCCAGGTGGAGAGCCCGGACACCGGCGGCAAGGGCGTTCTCAGCGACGTCGGCGGACTGTTCGACGCCAAGACGCCGGGCAGCGCCGAAATGGAAATCATCCGCTCGCGCATGATCGCCGGCAAGGTCGTGGATGCGATCAAGCTCGACGTCGTGGCCGGCCCGCGCTATGTGCCCTATATCGGGGGCTGGCTGGCGCGCAGGGCGAGCGATCTGTCGGAGCCGGGCTTCCTGGGTTTCGGCGGCTATGTGTCGGGCACGGAGAAGATCGACGTGACGCAGTTCGATGTGCCGAAGTCGATGGAGGGGACGTCCTTCGAGGTGACGGCCAAGGGCGACGGTCAGTACACGCTGTCGGCCTCCTCGCTGCCTGAGCCTCTGACCGGCACGGTCGGCACCCTCTTGAAGGCGCAGACCCCCGCCGGGCCACTCGCGCTCATGGTGGGCACGCTGTCCGGCAAGCCGGGCGCCGAGTTCAACCTGCGGCGTCTGCCCAAGCTGCCGACCACCCTCGCGCTTCAGTCCGGCCTCATCCTGAGCGAACGGGGCAAGTTGTCGGGCATCATCAATGTCGCGTTGCAGGACATCGATCCCAACCGGGTGCAACGGGTGCTGAACGCCGTGGGTGATCAGTACGTCCAGCAGAACGTCGAGCGCAAGGCGGCGGAAGCGCAGAAGACGCTGGCGTTCCTCGACGTCCAGTTGCCGCTGTTCAAGCGTCAGATGGAGGCCGCCGAAGAGGTCTACAACCGCTATCGCAACCAGAAGGGAACGGTGGCGTTCTCCGAAGAGGCGACGCTGATCCTGGGTCAGGCTGTCGACCGCCAGAGCAAGCTGCTGGAGGCCCAACAGCGCCGGCGCGAACTCGAAGCGCGCTTCACCGCCAATCATCCGCTGGTCCAGACGCTGGATTCCCAGATCGCGGCGTTGAAGACCGACATGGTCGCGATCCAGGCGCGGATCAAGGGGCTGCCCGCGATCCAGCAGGAAGCGGTGCGCATGGAGCGCGATGTCAAGGTGAACACCGAGCTCTACCAGTCGCTGCTCAACAATGCGCTGCAGCTTCGCCTGGTGAAGGAAGGCAAGGTCGGCAACGTCCGTGTGCTCGACGACGCCGTGCTGCCCATGTTCCCCATCAAGCCGAACCGGACGGTCATCATGGCTGCGGCCCTGGCCCTGGGCCTGTTCCTCGGCATCTGCGCGGCGTTCCTGCGCAATGCCTTCGTGGAGCAGCGCATCCGCGATCCGCACGAGGTCGAGGCCGACATCGGCCTGCCGGTGTTCTCGACCATTCCGCTGAGTCCGGCACAGGATGCCATCGCGAAGCGGCGCTTGAGCGGCGCCACCGGCGTGCGTCTGCTGACGATCGAGAAGACCGACGACCCCGCCGTCGAGAGCTTGCGCAGCCTGCGCACCGCGATGCAGTTCGCCATGCTGGAGTCGCCGAACAACCGCGTGTTGATCACCGGGCCCACGCCGGGCGTCGGCAAGAGCTTCGTGGCCGCCAATTTCGCCGCGCTGATGGCAGCCGCCGGCAAGCGGACCCTGTTGATCGATGCCGATCTGCGGCGCGGCCACACGCACCAGTATTTCGGCCTGCAGCGTCACGGCGGCCTGTCGGAATTGATCGCCGGCAGCTTGACGGTGCAGCAGACCGTGCACCGCCAGGTGGTTCCCAGCCTGGACTTCCTGGCCACCGGGCAGTTGCCGCCGAATCCGGCCGAACTGCTGATCTCGGACTCGTTCAAGTCGATCCTCGAACGTTTGTCCGACCAGTACGACCTGGTGGTCGTCGACGCGCCCCCGGTGCTGGTCGCCGCCGACACGAGCACGGTGGCCGCGCACGTGGGCACCGTGCTGCTGGTGGCACGCGCCGAGCAGTCCACGATGGGTGAGCTGAAGGAAAGCACACGGCGTCTCGCGATGGGCGGCAAGGCGGCCACCGGCGTCCTGCTCAACGGCATGAACGTGCGCCGCAGGGGCTATGCGCCCTACAAGTACGGCCGCTACCGCTACACCAACTACAACTACGAGAGCATCCTGCCCGAAGAGCAGTAGCTGTTGCTCGCCCCCAGGTTGCCCGGCACTGCGTGTCCGGGCGCCCACCCCCTACCGGGGGCAACACCGGCGGACTGGTGAAGCCAGATCCGCGGTGTTTTGCGAACAAGGCCGGGCTTCGCCGGCCTTTCAGCTTTTCAGGCAGGACTGGAGGTCGCGTTCGAACTGGGCGAGGACGGCGTCGCGGTCGAAGTGGGCTTCGGCGAAGGCGCGGGCGCGCAGGCCGAGTTCCGCGCGCAAAGCGGGTTGCGAGGCCAGCTGGAGCACCGCATCGGCGAAGGCGCGGGCGTTGTCCGGGGGGACGGCCAGGCCGCACTGGGCGGTCACCTTGCCGAGCTCCGTTTCGGCTCTCGCGCCGGCGACCACGGGCCGGCCGCTGCTGAGCATGCCGGTGAGCTTGGAAGGCATCACGAGGTCGGCGGCGTCCGCGCGCTGCGGCAGCAGATGGATGTCGGCGAGGCCGAGCAGATCGCCCAGGCGCTCGACCGGCTGCAGGTCGAGGAAGCGCACGTTCTGGAGCTTCTCGCAGCGCTGCATCAACTCGGCGCGGCCGGCGCCGTTGCCGCAGAACACGAACTCGAGGTCGGGCTGGTGCTGCAGCATGTCGGCCATCTCGGCCAGCAGTTCCAGACCCTGCTTGGCGCCCATGTTGCCCGAGTAGAGTGCCACGACGGCATCGGGCCGGATGCCCAGTTCCGCCCGATAGGGACTCGCCGTCCGCAGGGGCTGCACGGCCGACACGTCGGCCCAGTTCGGCAGCGAGATCAGCCGTGCGTCTTCCGTGCCTTTGCGGGTCGCCCGCTCCAGCATGCGCAGGGAGATCGTCGAGATGCGGTCGAACCGGCGCATCAGGCCGCGCTCGACCGAGGCAACGAACGATCGCACGCCGGCGCCCTTGAGCAGGCCGAGCTCGAAGGCGGCATCCACCTCGTAGTCCTGGATGTGCAGCCATGCCTTCGCCGAACGCAGGCGCGCGAAGGCCAGCGCCGCCGGGGAACAGAACAGCGGCGGTTCGGTCACCCACACGACGTCGGGTTTCCAGCGCCATTGGGCGAGCAGCGTGGGAATACTCGAAAGCGCGAAGCTGGCCAGGTGAACCAGCCGCTTCAGTCCCGTCACTTTGCGAGGTACCCACAGCGGCGCGCGAAAGACGGTGGCGCCATGCCACTCCTCGCGGGCGTAGCGTGAGCCCTTGTAGCCGGGCCAGACCGCCCAATCCGGGTAGTAGGGCGGCGCCGTCACCACCCGCACTTCATGCCCCCTGGCCGTGAGCCAGGCGACCATCTCTCCCGTGTATTTGCCGATGCCGGTCAGTTCCGGCGCGAAATTGATTCCGTAGACAAGAAGTTTCATTGACCCTCGGGCAGCGTTCCGGCGCCGGTGCGGCGCGGTCTGGGCGGTGTCGAGGCGGCGCCCGGCCCGGGAGAATGTTCGCCGATGATCCGGACCAGCGTTTGCGCGACCTGCCCGACCTGGAAACGATGCCGGAACGAGCGCCGCGCCGCGACGCGCATGGCCGTCACCTGCGCCGGCGTCAGCGCCAGCCAGCGTTGCAGGGTGTCGATCGTGCCGGCCAGCGTGTCCGGGGCCACCAGGCCTGCGCCGTCCTGCTCGATCTCGCGCCAGATGTTCACCTTGTTGCTGATCAGCACGGGCTTGCTGCAGGCCAGCGCCTCCACCACCGCGATGCCGAAGTTCTCCTGGTGCGATGGGAGGCAGAACACATCCGCCGCGTGGAAGGCACCCCATTTGAGGTCGCCCAGCAGCATCCCGGTCCAGGTGATGCGCCCCGAAATGCCGTGCTCCGCGGCACGTTTCTTGAGCTGCTGCACCAGCCCCTCGTCGCCGGGCCCGGCCATGACCAGATGCAGCTCGGGTGCATCGGCGGCGACGCGGGCGAATGCGTCGACCAGGAGGTCGCCGCCTTTCTTCTCGTGGATGCGTCCGAGATAGAGCAGCGATCGCTTGCCCCGAAGCTCGGGAAAGCGGGTCAGGAAGCCCTCGGTGAGGGCCGCCGCATCCGCAGGCGGCTCGGAGGTGCCGTACGAGCCGACGACTTCCCGGGCGCGGTAGAGCCAGAAGGATTGGCGCGCCAACAGGCGCTCTTCCTCGCAGGTGAAGATCACTGCAGCGGCGTCACGCAGCACGCGGTACTCGGCCCAGGGCCAATACAGCCATTTCTTCAGGTGCTTGAGCGGATAGCGCCGCTTGAACCACGGGTCGAGCATGCCGTGGGTGTAGACGAAATAGGGCGTGGTCGACGCACGCAACGCACGCCAGGCGGCGAAGCCGGCGTATTGCCAAAGACCGTTCACGATCACCGCGTCGTAGCCGGCCGCGTGCTCGCGCAGCCACGTCGCGGCGTTCGCGTTGTACATGTAGCTGGTGCGCGACGGCCCCACCGCGTGGAGCGGCGCCGGGCATTCGCGAACCCAGGCCGAAGCCGGATCGTCCAGCGACAGCAGTTCGCTCTCGTGGCCGAGCGCGACCAGGGCCTCATGGATTCGAAGCACGCCTTCGATCGGTCCGCCTCCGCGAGGATCGACCGAGGGAATCAGATGGAGCAGTCTCACGCCGATGGATTGCGAGGGGGAAAGAACTCGGCCGTGGGATGCCGGAATACGAGCAGGCCGAACGCCAGCATGATGCCCAGCAGGCCGTGGGCCGAGAGTTGGCCGATCGCCGACCAGGTGAGGATGGCGAGCGAGACGACCAACCACAGCAGGATCGGATAGACCGAGTGCAGCCGAAAGGACAGCTTCAAGCTCTTGCTGATGCCGGCGACGACGACAGCCAATTTGAAAGCGGAGAACACGTAGCCGATCAGGCCGCCTTCGAGCAGGATCCGGCTGGCCTCGACTTCGGCCAGCGCGAAGACGTCGGTGCCGCCGCTGCGCGTATAGGTCGCGAGGTTGGAGCCCAGGCCGATGCCGGAGCCGAGCCAGGTGAACTGGTCGAAGGCGAAGGGCTGGCCGATGAAGATGATCAGCACGCGGCCCCAGAAGCCCTCGACCTCGGAGGCCTCCTGGAAGCGCTGCTCGGTGATCTGGATCGCACCGCTGAAGGCAAAGAGCAGCACCGCGAGCAGCACGAGTCCGGCGACGACGCCCACGGCGGCCCGGACCTTGGCCTTGCCCCGCGCCAGCCAGAACCGGCCGACGAAGTAGCCTGCAACCATCAAGCCAGACAGGGTGACGGCGGTGCGCGAGCCGCTCACCATGCTCGAGACGACGAAGGCGCCGAACAGCGCCATTGCGAACAGAGTCTGCCACCTGGCCCGCTTGCGCGCCCCGGCAAACGCGAACACCAGCGGCGTCATGAGCGCCAGGTAGGTGGTGTAGCCGGCGGTGAAACTGAAAGTTCCGGTGGTCCGGACGACATCGGCGATCACCAGGAAAACGCCGGTCTCGTCGCCATCGACCTGGCTGTTGATGCGCGCGCCCGGCGGCGAATAGTGCTGCAGCACGACCAGCGGTGTCATCAGCAGCAAGGTCCAGGCGGCCACCCGCGCCGCGGTCCGATAGTCGGCTTCGTTCATGGCGGCGGCAGCGGCCACGCCGAACCATATGTACAACAGCCAGAAGCGCAGCCCGATCAGCAGCACGGTGGGCGAACTCTCTCCGGCGACCAGTTGCAGCAGGCCCCAGGCCACGACCAGGCAGGACCACACAAGCAGTGTCTGGGTGATGCCCTTGTGCCGTTGCAGCGCGCCATTGCGCAGGGCATAGGCGACCACATAGATCGCCAGCAGGTCGCGCACCAGGAGCAGCGGCAGCGTGGCCGCCGAGCTCACCCATTTCCGCACGGCGCCTTCCAGCACGATGATCAGGAACACCGCGATGAAGGTTTTGCCGGCACGGGTCAGCGTCGACTTGCGCGCCGGTGCATGGGAATGGGAGGCCACCGTACTCATTGAACAAATTCCTCGAACAACTCTCCGGCGCGGCTTCGGTAGCTCGCCCACGAGAACGCATCTCCCGACCGGCGCGCCATGGCCCGCGCGGCATGCAGCTGCTCCGGGCTGCGAGCCAGTTGCCGCAGCAGCGAATGCAGCGGCTCCAACTCCGGCTCCACGATCCAGCCGCTGCCTGGAAAGGCCTCGATCATCGCCTTGGCGCCGGTATTCGTCGAGACCACGGCCGGCGTTCCGCAAGCCATCGCCTCGGCGACCACCATCCCGAACGAATCGAAGCGCGAGGGCAGCAGCAGGCAGTCGGCACGCGCGAGGATCGAGAACAACTTGCCTTGCGGCACGCTCGGGGTGTGGCGGGTATGGGGCGTGGCAAGCACGGCGCGCAGCAACTCGGCGTCGGCGACGCCGCCGACGAACTCCAGCTCGTAGTCGATGCCCTCGGCATGCAGCCGTCGGAAGGCGGCGACGATGCTGTCGATCGACTTGAGCCGGCTCAGCGCGCCGGCGAAGACGAAGCGCGGCGGACCGTCGTGGGCCTGCCACGCCGGCACGTCGGGCGGCAACTCGGCACCGAGCATCATGGACCGGATCCTGTCGGCCGGCACGCCGTTGTCCGTGTAGCTTTCCGCAGCCAGCGGAGAGCATGTCAGGATCAGGTCGGCCAACCGGATCTCCTCGTCCTTGCGGCGATTGATCTCGGGCGTGTAAGGCGTATCGACGGCGTCCAGCAGCCGGGCGGCCGTCCGGTGGTGGAAGGCGGCGGCGTCCAGCACGCAGCGCGCCCCGACCGCCTTGGCTGCCTGGAACGTGTGATAGGCCGCGTTTTCGTAGGCGACGACGACTTTCGGCCTGAACTGTCGTATCTGCTGCGCGGCCCAGTGGTCGTACCAGTGGAAAACACGGTGCACGATGTCCGAACCCGGAACGCCGAGCCTGACGATCGAGCCCGACATCCTCAAAGCGAGCTGGAAGCGGGCCGGATGGCGCCGCAGCGAGCGGGGGATCTCGACCTTGCGGACCTTCTCGCGATAGCCGGCGGGCAGCCACCACGGCGGCGCTTCGCCGTCGGCCACGACCGGCACGCCGGACCAGAACGACTTCAGCAGCGAACGCTCATGCAGCGCAAGGGCGAGCTGGTGCGAGTGCTGCAGCCCGGGGTGCGTGACCAGCACCATGTTCATGGCCGCGGCTCTAGGCCGTGCATGGGCGGATTCGCCGGACTCGCCGGATCGGCGCGACGGCCGATCCACGCCTCGAACGGCGGCAGCAGGGCCACCGGGTCGTAGCAGAGGTCGGCGGGACGCGCGTTCAGGCGAACGACGGCCGGATTGCCGGTGGCGACCGCCAGCGGCGGCACGTCCTTCGCGACCACCGCGCCCGCGCCCACGACCGCGCCGTAGCCGATCGTGACACCCGGCAGGATGGTCGCGCCGACCGCGATCCAGGCGTAGTCCTCGATGCGCACCGGCTTCTTGAAGGATCGCCAGCCCGGGTCCCCGACATGGTGACTCGCCGTGAGAATGCTGACCCGGTCGTTGATCACGACGCGTGAGCCGATGTGGACCTGGTCGAGCGCGACGATCTCCGAAGACCCCGAAATGAAGCTGTGCTCGCCGACGCTCAGGTTGGCGGCCGCGCCCTTGAGTTCGAATCGATCGAGGATCGACAGTTCGCCCACCTGCGCCCCGCGGACGCGAAAGCTGCGCCTCGCCAGAATGATCTTGAGCAGCGCGCGGGAATGCAGCGCCCGCTTGGCCCATACGACAAACCAGCGCCGGGACCCCGGCGCCGGCCGTTCGCGTGACATCCACAGGAAGCGGATGTCGCTCATCTGCGAACCTCGCTGCTCATCGTTCTCAAGGCGGCAACATGTGCTTGCACGCAATGCGGCTCATACCAGCTGTGCGCCTGGCGGCCGACAGTGCGCGCATCGATGTCTTCGAGCGCCGCGAAGCCGGCCACGTAGTTGACGTTGGCGACCAGCCCATCATGCGGCCGGTAGTCGTTCCAGAGCAGGATCGGGCAGACGCCGTGGGCGCTGTAGGCGGCGAGCACTCCGCTCTTCGACGCGTAGTCGGTGGGATAGGAGAGGGCGCCGTAGCTGGCACCGGACAGGGCCTGGCTCACCTCCTGCGCCGCCAGTTTCCCGTGCACCACGGCCTTTTCGCGGACCAGGCGCTGCGCGAGCGAAGCCTCCTGCAGCGGCGGACCGATGTCATGGATGACCAGGCCCCTTCGTCGCGCACAGTCGAACACCTCGCCGCCGGCCCATTGGTAGACGTTGGCACGCACGCCGGGGCCGCCGAAGACGACCAGATGCGGTGCCCGGTCGGTGTCGATCGACGCCGGCTCTCCCACATTCGAAAAAACGGGCAGCACGCGGTGCGGCGTGGCGTCGCGCCGAGCCAGGAGCCAGCGGCCGGACTCCTCCCGGTTGGTCAGCCAGAAATCCGAAAGGTCGAGCAGTTCCCGGGCGATCCGCTTCTGCCAGGCGCCGAGCCAGAACGCGGAGCCCCAGGGCGGGCTGGAGGCGAACAGTTCATGGAACACCACGCCGAACGCCTGGAAGCGTGTGCGCAGGCTGCGCATGTGCTCGACCAGCCAGAGTGGCACGCCGCGCTTCTGGAAGCCGTAGCCGCTGAAGTGCAGCAGCAGGCAGTCACCCGAAAGGGACGAAATGTCGGTCGTCTGGGTCATTTCCACGGGCGGCGACTGGAGGGCATTCCCGATCACGGTCGCATAGTCCCGAACGCCGCCGGAGCCCGGCGGAACGAGGGAAAGGAAGGATGCGCGCATGGTTGGAACTGCCCCTACAGCGCTCTCAGACCACCAGCACTTCGCCGCAGAAGTCTTCGTAGGCACTCGCAATACCGTCACGCAACGCCACATCCGGCTTCCATCCGAGCTGGCGGATACGCGAAATGTCGAGCAGCTTGCGCGGCGTGCCGTCGGGCTTGCTGGTGTCGTAGTGAATGCTGCCCCGGTAGCCGACCACCTCGCTCACCATCTGCGCGAGTTCGGCGATCGACAGGTCCTCGCCGGTGCCGACATTGATGTGGCTGGCCATGACGTCGGTCTGGGCGGCGTAGGCCTCCTGCGGCAGGTCCATGACATGGACGCAGGCGCGCGCCATGTCGTCGACGTAGAGGAATTCGCGCTTGGGCGAGCCGGTGCCCCAAATCACGACGGCCGGCGCATCGCAGGCCTTCGCCTCGTGGAAGCGCCGGATCATCGCCGGCAGCACATGGCTGTTCTCGGGATGGTAGTTGTCGCCCGGTCCATAGAGGTTGGTCGGCATCACGCTGCGGAAGTCGCAGCCGTACTGGCGGTTGTAGCTCTCGCACAGCTTGATGCCGGCAATCTTGGCGACCGCATAGGGCTCGTTGGTCGGTTCCAGCTTGCCGGTCAGCAGCGCGTCCTCCGACATCGGCTGGGCTGCCATGCGTGGATAGATGCAGCTCGAGCCGAGAAACAGCAGTCTCTCCACGCCGGTGCGCCAGGATTCGTGGATCAGGTTGGCCTCGACCATCAGGTTCGAATAGATGAACTCGGCCGGATAGCTGTTGTTGGCGTGGATGCCGCCCACCTTGGCGGCGGCGACGTAGACCTGCTGGGGCCTTTCCTCGGCGAAAAACTTGCGCACCTGGGCCTGGTCCGTCAGATCGAGCTCCGAATGGCTCCTGGTGATGATGTGGGTGTAGCCCCGCCCCGTCAGGCAACGCACGATGGCGCTTCCCACCATGCCGCGATGCCCGGCCACGAAGATCCGCTTCTGAAAATCGGTCATTGAAATATCGTCTGATCGCGCGGTTGAAGGTTCAAGCGAGCTTTTTTTCGCTGTCGATGGCCGGCGGCGCGACCTCGTCGAAGCGCACGATGTCGTCCTCGCCAAGGTATCCGCCGGTCTGGACTTCGATCACTTCGAGCGTGGTCTTGCCGGCGTTTTCCAGCCGGTAGATCGCACCTACCGGAATGTAGATCGATTCGTTTTCCTTGACGAGTTGCACCCTGTCGTCGCACACGACACGCGCCGTGCCCATCACCACCACCCAGTGCTCGGCGCGATGGTGGTGCATGCGCAGCGCCAGCCGCGCACCCGGCTTGACCGTCAGCCGCTTGACGGCAAAGCGCTCGCCATCGTCGATGCTGTCGTAGGCGCCCCAGGGCCGCGGAATGCGGCGGTGACGCGTGGCCTGGCTGTGGCCTTGCCGGGTCAGCAGGGCGACCACGTCCTTGACCTGCTCGACACAATCGTTCTGCACCACCAGAAGGGCGTCAGGGGTGTCCACCACCAGCAGGTCCTTGGTGCCCAGCGCCACGACGGGCCGATTGGGCGCGTAGACGAAGGTGTTGCTCGCATTCATCGCGAAACCCTGGCCGCTGATCCGGTTGCCGTTGGCGTCGATGTCATGAAGATCGGCCACCGCATTCCAGCTGCCGACATCGCTCCAGCGGCCCTGGAAGGGAACCACGGCGACGCGGTCGCATTTCTCGAGCACCGCGTAGTCGATGCTCTGGCTACGGCAATGACCGAAGGCCGTGCTGTCCATGCGCAGGAAATCGCCGTCCTCTTCGATGACCGCCGTGGCGAGCCTGCAGCACTCGAGGATATCGGGCGCATGCGCCTGCAGCGCCGCGGTCAGGACCTTGGCCTGAACCAGCAGAATCCCGGCATTCCAAAGATTGCCGCCTTCGAGCAGCAGTTGCTCGGCGCGGCTCGCCTCCGGTTTTTCGATGAAGGCCGCCACCGCATGGCCGGCGTCGTCGCCCCATGCCGCATCCAGCTTTTCGCCCTGGCGGATGTAGCCATAGGCGGTGCTGGGAAACGCGGGCTCGACGCCGTAAGTCACGAGGTATCCCGCGAGCGCGGCAGGAACGCCTTTGCGGATCGTCGCGACGAAAAGATCCGTATCCGGAATGTGGTGATCGGCGGGCGCGAACAGAAGCAGCTGCTCCGGATCGGCCAGCAGCGCCACCGCCGCCATCGCGGCCGCCGTGTTGCGCGCCATCGGCTCGAGCAATTGCTTGCCCTTGACCTTGGCCGCATCGATGCCTTCCTGGACCAGGAAGCGGTGCTCCTCCGAGGCGACGCAGGTCACCTCGGGGTTGAGCAGTCGAAGGCGCTCCAGAGTCAGCAGCAGCAGGCTCTTGCTGCCGATCAGCGGCACGAACTGTTTCGGCAGTGTCTTGCGCGACAACGGCCAGAGCCGGGTGCCGCTGCCACCGCACAGAACGACCGGCTGGATCTGTGTCACCTCGAACCCTCGCCGGTGATCACGGCGCGAACGGTCCTCAGCAGGATCTTGATGTCGAGCCACAAGGACCAGTTGCTGACGTACTCCACGTCGAGTTCGACCCGGCGGGCGTAGGAGAGTCGATTGCGCCCGCTGACCTGCCACAGGCCGGTGATCCCGGGGCGCATCGCGCAGTAGTGCTCCCAGCCCCTGCCGTACAGGCTGCGCTGGCGCTCCATGCAGGGGCGCGGGCCGACCAGGCTCATGTCGCCCTTGAGGACGTTCCAGAACTGCGGCAACTCGTCCAGACTGAGCTTGCGGATGAACTGGCCGATCGGCGTAATGCGGGGGTCCTTTTCCAGCTTCTGGAAGGTGTTCCATTCGGTGCGCGCCATGTCGCTGCGACTCAGGAACTCGTCCAGCACGTCGTCCGAGTTGCGCACCATCGAGCGGAACTTGTAGAAACGGAAGCGCCGGCCGCTCTCGCCGAGCCGGGTCTGCCAGAAATGAACCGGGCGTCCCATGCTGATGAGCACACCCAAGGCAACCAGCAGATAGAGCGGGCCGAAGACTGCGAAGAAGAAGAGGGCCCCGACGATGTCGAGGGAGCGTTTCACGATGCGCTCGAAGAGCGACAGGCGGCGCGGCCGCGCCTGAACGGGTGCTGCGGACGGGCCGCCGCCGTCCGGGGAAAAGCGTCGGACGACGTTGCCGCTGGCGGTCGAATCGGAACGAAACATCTGAAATCCCCCCGTGTCGGGTGCTGCCTCAAACTTTAAGCTTTAAGCGTGGCAGTGTAACGCTTTACTACTATCGGCAAGAATTTGAACATATGTCGCAGCCCGTGTCGTGTCAACAAAAGCCGTACATCGTCCGCCAAACGGCGTAGGCTGCCTCCCTCTGTCAGGGGCCCGACGAGCCGCCGTGGTGCACTGCAACATCTTGCGGAGAAGTGTAGTCCTTTTGTATGACAAAATGTTAATGCGAACGGGTGCCCAGGTGTTGTTTGCACACGCCGTTTATGATTTTGAGAACTAATACCGAAGTTTTCATCGGTTGGCGCTTTCAGCCCGGTCCCCGTCATCGGCGACTGCGTTGCGCTCAGGCTGGCGCCGGGCCGTGGAGGCCCTCGGAAACGAACGGTGTTGAAGTGAGGAGAGGCCGCGCGAGTGGCGGCCTCGAGGAACGGGCGGCGGGACCGCCGCGCGGGCGGGAGCCGCCCTGGGACCCCTGGGGGAGAGCGGGGAGGCCTTGCGCCTCCCCGTGGCCTCAATGCGAGGCGTTCGCGCCGCGCGCAGCCTCTTCGAAGGGCAGCGCCATCGATCCCAGGTCGCGGCGGGTTTCCACCAGCACCAGCGGGCTGTCGTCGATCACGATCGCCGGCGGGCGCTCGCGGGGCACGTGCACGGGCTTGGGCTCGGCGGCGATGGCGGCGCGGACCTCGGCGATGCGGTCGGCGTCCGAATTGACCCAGTGAAGGCCCGAGCCTTCGGCCACCTGGGCGAGCTCGTCGAGCGGCAGCTCGAAGGGCTGGACCTTCGGCAGCGCCCGTGCGGACGGGGCCTTGGCCTCGACCGCGATGGGCGGCGCCACCGGGGCTTGGACCGGACGCTCCGCGCGAACCGGCACCGACGGAATGTCCGCCTGGACGCTGCGCTCTGCGACCTCGACAGGTGCCGGGGTGGCGTCGGGACTGGCGAGGTTCGCTTCCCCGGCGTCTTCACGCGGACCACGCTCGCGCCGATCGCGTCCGTAGCGGTCGCGTGAGCGGCCGCGGCGTTCGTCGCCGTCGCGGCGCGGCGCGCCTTCGACACCCTGCTCGTCGCCGGTGGCGCCGGTCTCGACCGCGAGGGCGCCGACGGTGCCGGCCTCGAGCATCGAGGCGTCCGATGTGCCCGCCTCGACGGGTCGCGCCGGGCTGTCGTTACGCCGCTCGCGGCGGCCATCACCGCGTTCAGCACGCGGGGGGCGGTCTTCGCCGCGACCGCTGCGTGCGCCACGCTCGTTCGACGCGCCTTCCTGCGCGGCGTCGCCCTGGGCTTCGCGGACCGTGTCGGCGTTGCGTTCGCGCGCACCTTCGCCATTGCGCTCGCCGCGTTCACCGCGTTCACCGCGTTCCCGACGCTCGCCGCGTCCGCGCGGCGCGCGTTCCTGCGGGCTGGCTGCCTCGTCGTTCATCGCCGGGTTCGACGCCAGCGCCTGGCTGTCGAGCTGGAGGTCGGCGTTTTCGGCCGGCACCTGGCGGGCTTCGCCATCGCGGCGCTCGCCGCGTCCGCGACGCTCGCCATCGCGCGGTGCGCGGGCTTCGCGTGGCTCACGCGGCTCACGTGGTTCGCGCGCCTCGCGCACTTGGCTGTCGGTGCGGGCCTCCCCGCGGGCCTCGCGCCCTTCGCGGCGTTCGCCCGAGCGACCGCCGCGGCGCTCACCGCCACGGCCTTCGCCTCGGCCGCCACGGCGCTGCTCGCCGTCACGCGCCGTGCGGGCGCCTTCACCGTCGCGTCCCGCCCGGCCATCGCGGCCTTCGCGGCGCGGCTTCGGCGCTTCCACCGGAATCACCACCGGTGCCGGCGCAGGCACCGGCGTGGCGCCGAACAGGCTCTTGATCCAGCCGAAGAGGCCGGATTCGGCCGATTTGGCAGGGGCTGCCACGGGTGCGACCGGTGCCGGGGCGGGCGCTGCCACCGGCGGGCGCACCGCTTCCGGCTTCGGCACCGCCACCGGGGCCGGCGCGTCGGGCAGCACGCCCTTAATCACCGGGGTCTGCTTGTTGGTCGGCTCCTGCGAACGGCGCGTGACCGAAGTCGGATCCTCGATCTCGTCGGCCATCTTGTAGCTGGCCTCGATGTGGTCGAGGCGCGGGTCGTCGTGCTTCAGGCGTTCGAGCCGGTAGTTGGGCGTCTCGAGCGTCTTGTTCGGCACCATCAGCACCGTCACGCGCTGCTTGAGCTCGATCTTGGCGATTTCGGGGCGCTTCTCGTTCAGCAGGAACGACGCCACCTCGACCGGCACCTGGACATGCACGGCCGCCGTGTTGTCCTTCATCGACTCTTCCTGAATGATGCGCAGGATCTGCAGCGCGCTCGATTCGGTGTCACGGATGTGGCCCGAGCCGCCGCAACGCGGGCAGGGGATCGACGAACCTTCGCTGAGGGCCGGCTTCAGGCGCTGGCGGCTCATTTCCATCAGGCCGAACTTGCTGATCGAGCCGAACTGCACGCGGGCGCGGTCTTGCCGCAGCGCATCGCGCAGGCGGCTTTCGACCTCGCGCCGGTTCTTCGACTCGTCCATGTCGATGAAGTCGATCACGATCAGGCCGCCAAGGTCGCGCAGGCGCATCTGGCGCGCCACTTCGTCGGCGGCTTCGAGGTTGGTGCGGGTCGCGGTTTCCTCGATGTCGCCGCCCTTGATGGCGCGCGCCGAGTTGACGTCGACCGAGACCAGCGCCTCGGTGTGGTCGATCACGATCGCGCCGCCGCTCGGCAACTGCACCGTGCGGGCGTAGGCGGATTCGATCTGGTGCTCGATCTGGAAGCGGCTGAACAGCGCCGCGTCGTCGCGGTAGCGCTTCACGCGGGCTGCATGCTCGGGCATCACGTGCGCCATGAACTGCTGCGCCTGGTCGTAGATGTCGTCGGTGTCGATCAGGATGTCGCCGATGTCGTGATTGAAATAGTCACGGATCGCGCGGATCACCAGCGAGGACTCCTGGTAGATCAGGAAGGCGCCCTTGGCGCCCTTGGCGGCGCCGTCGATGGCGGTCCAGAGCTTGAGCAGGTAGTTCAGGTCCCACTGGAGTTCGGGCGCCGAGCGGCCGATGCCGGCGGTGCGCGCGATGATGCTCATGCCCTTCGGGTACTCGAGCTGGTCCATCGCCTCCTTGAGCTCGGCCCGGTCGTCGCCCTCGATGCGCCGGCTGACGCCGCCGCCGCGCGGGTTGTTCGGCATCAGCACGACATAGCGGCCGGCCAGCGAGATGAAGGTCGTGAGCGCCGCGCCCTTGTTGCCGCGCTCTTCCTTCTCGACCTGCACGACCAGTTCCTGGCCTTCACGGATCGCGTCCTGGATCCGGGCCTGGCTGGCCGAAACCCCTTCGGCAAAGTACTGCTTGGAGATTTCCTTGAACGGCAGAAAGCCGTGGCGGTCTTCGCCGTAGTCGACGAAGCAGGCTTCGAGCGAGGGCTCGACGCGCGTCACGACCGCCTTGTAGATATTGCCCTTGCGCTGTTCGCGCCCTTCGATCTCGATTTCATAGTCGAGGAGCTTTTGCCCGTCGACGATGGCCAGGCGGCGTTCTTCGGCCTGCGTGGCATTGATCAGCATCCGCTTCATGATGCGTTGTCCTTATGTCTTTACGATCGTTCTACCGGTCCATGACGGACCTAACGATGCACGGACGACGTCGCGCGAAACGAAGGAATTGCCGCTCGGCCCAGGCTGCTGGGGTCGCCGCGCGAGCGCGGATGACCGCATCGAGTGTCAGCTCGATGTCAGACGGGGTGGGGGCGCATGGATGGGGGCGAGCCCGAGAGGATGTCGATTCGCTATCTTTTTTATAGCGGTTGGCGCAGTGGTGGCACGCACTTCTGGCGATTCAATGCCTGTGCTCGCCGGCATCAGCCAGCGCAGGATCAGTTGAATCAGCAGCATCAACACAAGGTACTCGCTTCGATCCGCCGGCAGCTTGGAGCCTGCCGGCTGGGTATTCCGTATCGGTGTTTCGTGGGCATCGGCTTGACTCGGGAGCAGGGCCGCCGCCTTGCGCTCTTGCGCGTGGCCTGCGGACGCTGCCTCAAAGCGGCATCGACCTCACAGCGCTTCCTGCAGTGCTCTAAACTTCTGTTTAATCAAGCACTTACAAGACCGCGCTGGTGAAAAACATTATAGGTGCGAAGGCGCCCCCCGCGGCGGCAGAAGTTCGCTTTCTGACGGTCGACGAGGATTCCGCTGGCCAAAGGCTGGACAACTACCTGTTCCGCCATCTCAAGGGCGTGCCCAAGACCCACGTCTACCGGATCATCCGTTCGGGCGAGGTGCGCATCAACAAGGGGCGCGCCCAGGCCGAGTCGCGGCTGGCCGCGGGCGACGTGCTGCGGCTGCCGCCGGTCCGGGTCTCGGCCCGGTCGCAGGAGGGCGGGACGCCGGCCGCACCGGCGCGCGAATTCCCGCTGCTGCTCGAGGACGATGCCCTGCTGGCGATCGACAAGCCCGCCGGCGTTGCGGTGCACGGCGGCAGCGGCGTGAGCTTCGGCGTGATCGAGCAACTGCGAAGGGCGCGGCCGGCAGCGCGCTTTCTCGAACTGGTGCACCGGCTGGACCGCGAAACCTCCGGCATCCTGCTGGTGGCCAAGAAGCGCAGTGCATTGACTGCGCTGCAGGATCAGTTCCGCGAGCGCGAGACCGGCAAGACCTACCTGGCGCTGGTCGAGGGCCACTGGCCGGCCAACAAGAAGGTGCTCGACGCGCCGCTCGCCAAGTACCTGCTGCCGGGGGCCGCAGGGGCCGCCGAGGGGGAGCGCCGGGTTCGCGTGGTCGCCAAGGACCACCCGGACGCGATGCGCGCGGTCACGCTGGTGAAGGTGCTGGCGCGCTTCGCGCTCGCCGGCGATCGGGCGGAGTTCTCCCTGCTGGCGGTCACCATCAAGACGGGCCGGACCCACCAGATCCGCGTTCACCTCGCCTCGGCCGGCCACCCGATCGCCGGCGACGACAAGTACGGCGTCTTCGAGCGCAACCGCATCTTGCAGAAGCTCGGCCTCAAGCGCATGTTCCTGCACGCCTGGCGGCTCCAGTTCACCCACCCCGCGAGCGCCGAGCGCATCTCGCTGCAGGCCGACCTGCCACCCGAACTGCACGCGCTGATGCCCGCCGCTGCGCTCGAAGCACTCGCCACCCATCCTTTTGTCCAAGCCAATGACTGACATCCGACCCCGCCGTTTCGACCTGATCGCCTTCGATTGGGATGGCACCCTCTACGACTCCACGCGACTCATCGTGCGCTGCATCCAGGCCGCCGTGGTCGACGTCGGCGGCGCCAGGCCGAGCGAGAACGACGCCGCCTGGGTCATCGGGCTCGGCCTCGCCGAGGCGCTCGCGCGCGCCGCGCCCGATGTGCCGAAGGAGAAGTACGCCGAACTCGGCGCCCGCTACCGCCACCATTACTTGCAGCACCAGGATGACTTGGTGCTGTTCGACGGCGTGCTGCCGATGCTCGACGCGCTGCGCGTACGCGGCCACAAGCTGGCGGTCGCCACCGGCAAGTCGCGCCGCGGCCTGAACGAGGCGCTGGCCACGGTCGCGCTGCGCGATCGTTTCGACGCCTCGCGCACCGCCGACGAGACTTTCGGCAAGCCGCACCCGCGCATGCTGCTCGAACTGATGGATGAGCTCGAGGTGCCGGCCGAGCGGACGCTGATGATCGGCGACACCACGCACGATCTGCAACTCGCGATCAACGCCGGCTGCGCAAGCGTCGGGGTGAGCTATGGCGCCCACGAGCCGGGCGAATTCGATGCGCTGGCGCCGCTGCACGTCGCGCATTCGGTGGTCGGCCTGTCGCAGTGGCTGGTCGACAACGCCTGACAATCTCGTCATGAGCGAGTGCATCCCCCTGTGCAACGCCGCCGACCTGATCGAGGGCGGGCGGGCCGTGCCTTTCGACGTGATCCACGGCGGCGAGACCTGCCGGGCCTTCGCGGTGCGATTCGAGGGCGTGCCGCATGCCTACCTGAACCGCTGCAGCCACGTCGCGATGGAACTCGACTTCCAGCCCGACCGGTTCTTCGACGACAGCGGGCAGTGGTTGTTGTGCGCGACCCACGGCGCGGTGTACAGGCCGGACACCGGCGAGTGCGCCGGCGGCCCTTGTCGCGGGGGGCTCGTGAAGATCGCGCTCAGCGAGCATGACGGCGTGGTCCACTGGCATACTGCCTGGAACCTCCAGCCCCTGGCCTTTTGACATGACCGAATCCAACCGCACGGAACCCGAGGGTTTCGAGCCTTTCGAGCGCCCCGCGCCGACCCCAACGACAAACATGGCCAAGAACGACCCTGCACAGCAACCGGGCTGGGAGCGCGCGACGCTCGAAAAACTGGCTTTCGCGTCGCTGCGCGAGCAGCGGGCCACGCGCCGCTGGAAGACCTTCGTGCGCCTGAGCTGGCTGGCCTTCTTCATCTTCCTGGCCTGGTTCGCGATGTCGCGTGGCACCCCCGCGACCGCCAAGACCACGGCGCACACGGCCGTCATCGAGATCAAGGGCGAGATCGCCGCCGGCGCCGATGCCAGCGCCGAATTCGTGGTCGCGGCCATGAAGACCGCCTTCGAGGACGACGGCGCCAAGGGCATCGTGCTCTTGATCAACTCGCCCGGCGGCAGCCCGGTGCAGGCCGGCATCATCAATGACGAGATCAAGCGGTTGCGCGCCAAGCACAACAAGCCGGTCTACGCGGTGGTCGAGGAGACCTGCGCCTCGGCCGCCTACTACATTGCTGCGGGGACCGACAAGGTCTTCGTCGACAAGGCCAGCATCGTCGGCAGCATCGGCGTGCTGATGGACGGCTTCGGCTTCACCGGACTCATGGACAAGGTGGGCGTGGAGCGCCGGCTGCTGACGGCCGGCGACAACAAGGGCTTCATGGACCCGTTCAGTCCGATGAACGATGCCCAGAAGGCGCACGCGCAGCAGATGCTCGATCAGATCCACACCCAGTTCATCGATGTGGTCAAGAGCGGTCGCGGCGACCGGCTCAAGACCAGCACGCCCGGGCTTTTCAGCGGCCTGTTCTGGAGCGGCCAGCAATCGATCGAGCTGGGCCTGGCCGACCAGCTCGGCAACGTCGATTTCGTCGCCCGCGATGTGATCAAGGCCGAGGAAGTCATCGACTACACGCGCCGCGACAACGTGGCCGAGAAGCTGGCCAAGAAATTCGGCGCCGCCCTCGGCGACGCCTCGGTGCGCGCGCTGCGCACCGCCCCCGCGCTGCACTAGTCCAGGATCTCAGGAATCGCTGTAGCGCGCCGACACCGCGAGCGCCGCGGCGAAGGCCACCACCAGGTAGAGCGCGTGGGTCAGCGAGCTGACCTGAGCCAGAAAGCCGATCACCGGCGGACCGGCCATGAAGCCCAGATAGGCCGCGGCCGACACCGCCGCGATGCCGCGGGCCGGCTCCACGCCCGGGACCCGCGCCGAGGCCGCGAAGAGGATCGGCACCACGTTGGCGAATCCGACCCCGACGCCAGCGAATCCGATCAATGCGAGCCACGGCATGTCGGTCACGAGCACCACCGTCATGGATGCCGCGGCCAGCAGCGCGCTGCCGCGCAGCAGCACCGCCGGCGCGAAGCGGGCCCGCATGGCATCGCCGCCGAAACGGGCCAGCGCCATCGCCGCCGAAAAGCTCGCGTAGGCGAGCGCGGCCTGCTGCTGCGGGCTGCCGAGTTCCTGCTGCAGGTAGAGCACGCTCCAGTCGTAGATCGCACCTTCCGCGATCAGGCCGAGCGCCGCCAGCAGGCCGAGCAGGGCGAGGGTGCTGCGCGGCAGCCTGAAGCCGTTGCCGGCGCTCGTCGCGAAGGCGGTCGCTTCCCTGGGCAGCATCCAGCGTGCGGACAGCGCGATGGTCAGCGCCATCGCCGCGGCGACGCCGATCAGGTGCCGCTGCGGATCCAGGCCGGCTGCCAGCGCCGCGCCGCCGCTCACGGCGCCGACCATGCCGCCGAGGCTGAACATGCCGTGCATCCCGCTCATCAGCGGCTTGCCGTTGCGAAGCTCGAGCTGCGCCGCCTCGGTGTTGATCGCGACGTCGAACATGCTGGTCACGATGCCAAACGCCGCCAGCAGGCCCAGCAGCGCGGCGTAGGCCGGCATGGCCAGCAGTCCCGCGAGCAGCAGGGCGTAGATGGCGCCGCAGAAACCGGCGGTGCGGCGCGCGCCATGGCGGCCGATCCACCGGCTGGCCTGGCTGAGCCCCAGCAGTGCACCGGCGCCGGCGGCCAGCATCGCGAGGCCCAGCGCCGCCTCGTCGACCCCGTAGTGCGCCTTCACGGTCGGGATGTGCACCCCCCAGGTCGCGAACACGAAGCCCGAACAAAAGAACTGGGCGCGCGAGGCCCAGCGCATGCGGTCGGAAATGTCCATTGCGGTGGACGGGGCCCTTCAGCGGCCGATCGCGAACACGGCCGGCGCGCGCTGGTCGGCCGCAAGCGGCTTGGCGCGCCAGGTCTTCACCGTGTCGCTGCGCACGCTGCAGGTCGCGAGCGTCAGGCCTCGCGCCACGGCCAGCCGGGTGTTGTGCTGCAGCGTTTGCGTCAGCGCCTGCAACAAGGCGGCGTTCCGGTAGGGCGTTTCGATGAAGAGCTGGGTCTGGCCGGTACGCAGGGCCAGCGCCTCGAGTTCGCGGATGCGCTGCGCGCGGGCGTCGGCCTCCTGGGGCAGGTAGCCGACGAAGGCGAAGTTCTGACCGTTGAGCCCGCTCGCCGCCAGGGCGAGCAACAGCGACACCGGCCCGGTCAGCGGGATCACCGTGATGCCGAGTTCGTGCGCGGCTCTGGCGACCGAGGACCCGGGATCGGCGACCGCCGGCATGCCCGCCTCGCTGAGGAGCCCGACGTCGTGTCCTTCCAGCGCAGGCGCGAGCAGCGGCCGTGCGTCGAACTGCCCCGCATGATCGCCCTTCTTGTGGACTTCACGTGGCAACTCCTGGATTTGCTGGGCCTGCAGCGTGGCCGCGAGCGGCACGATCGCATCGATGCGCTTGAGGTAGGCGCGCGCCGACTTGGCGTTTTCGCAGATCCAGTGCGTGATGCCGGCGGCGGTCGCCAGGGTGCCGTGCGGCAGCGACTGTTCGAGGGGCGCTTGCTCCTCGCAGCCGAAATCCAGCGGCGCGGGTACCAGATAGAGTTTTCCGAGAGGAGGAGTGCTCACAGCAGGTCGACTCCGGCGGCCCGCAGCATGCGGGCGGTGCGAATCAGGGGAAGACCCACCAGCGCCGTCGGATCGTCGCTGTCGATCGCCTCGAGGAGGGCGATGCCGAGGCCCTCGCTCTTGGCGCTGCCGGCGCAGTCATAGGGTTGCTCGGCGCGCAGGTATTGCTCGATGGCCGCGTCGCCCAGCTGTCGGAACACCACCCGCACCGGCGCCAGGTCGCGCTGCGCGAACCCGGTCGCCTGGCAGACCACGGCCACCGCGGTCTGGAAGATCAGCGTCTGGCCGCGCATCCGCCGCAACTGCTCCGTGGCGCGCGCGTGGTCGCCGGGCTTTCCCAGCGATTCGCCGGCCAGATCCGCGACCTGGTCGGAGCCGATCACGATCGCTTCGGGAAAGTGGCGAGCGACCGCGCTCGCCTTCTCGAGCGCCAGCCGTTCGGCCAGGGCGCGCGGCGATTCGAGCGCCAGTGGCGTTTCGTCCACTTCCGGCGCCTGGACGTCGAAAGGCAGGCGCAGGCGCGTGAGCAGCTCGCGGCGGTAGCGGGAGGTCGAGGCAAGAATCACTTGGCGTTGCATGGGCCGATTGTGCGTGAGCGGTTTAGACTGGCGCGGATGACCAAAGAATTTGCTCCCCGCCGACTCGACGTGAACGGCTTTGCCGAGGCGGCGGCGACCCTTGCTGGAAACGACCCGCTGGCGGGTTTCGAGCGCCTGAGCGCCGAACTGGCCGACCCGTCCGCAGACGCGACGGTCCGCTGGGAGGCCGTCGGCCAGACCCGCAGCGGCGCCGACGGTGCGCCGGTCCCGTGGCTGCACCTGGCGGCGCAGGCGAGCGTTCCGCTGATCTGCCAGCGCTGCCTCGCGCCGGTCGACATCGGCCTGAATGTCGACCGCTGGTTTCGCTTTGCGGCCGACGAAGCCGCCGCTGCCGCCGAGGACGAGGCGGCCGACGAGGATGTGCTGGTTGCCAGCCGCGATTTCGACCTGCATGCGTTGATCGAGGACGAACTGCTGATGGAGCTTCCGGTCACGCCGCGGCATGAGGTGTGCCCCAAGCCGACCCGGATGTCGGCGGTCGACCCTGATTTCGATTCCGCCGAAGCGGCTCGCCCCAACCCGTTCGCGGTGCTCGGGGCCTTGCGTTCCGGCAAGCCTGACAAGCCCGGGAAGCCCTGATTCCAGTCTCGCCGCTTGGGGTGGTTGGCCTTGTTGCCGCGCATGGGCTATAATCATGGGCTTCGCGCGCGCCGCTGGGCATGTTTTCGAAGAGAGTTCCGGTTTTTGGCCGAACTCTCCGGAGCATGAACCGCCCCGCATGCCCACCAACCCACCCAATACTTCCAGGAGCCAGCATGGCCGTCCAGCAAAACAAGAAGTCGCCGTCGAAGCGCGGCATGCACCGTTCGCACAACGCGCTCGACGTGCCCGGTATCGCGGTCGAGCCGACCACCGGCGAAACCCATCTGCGTCACCACATCAGCCCGAACGGCTTCTACCGTGGCCGCAAGGTCCTCAAGACCAAGTCCGAAGCCTGACTTCCGTTCCAAGGCCAAGGCCCGAAGCTACTTATTGCGTAGCGTCGGGCCTTTGTTTTGATGGTCACGCCTCCAGTATTTGTTCCTGCGCCGTCCGTGATCACGCTCGCCGTTGATTGCATGGGCGGTGACCATGGGCCGCGCGTCACGCTTGCGGCCTGCCGCGCATTCCTGGAGCGTCACGCCGAGGCGTCGCTGCTGCTGGTCGGCGCGCCGGCCGCGCTGGCGGGCTTCTCCCACCCGCGCGCCACGATCATCGGCGCCAGCGAGGTGGTGGGCATGGACGATCCGATCGAGGTCGCCCTGCGCAAGAAAAAAGATTCCTCGATGCGGGTGGCGATCCAGCAGGTCAAGGATGGCGCCGCCCAGGCTGCCATCTCGGCCGGCAACACCGGCGCCTTGATGGCGATTGCGCGCTACCTGCTCAAGACACTCGACGGCATCGATCGGCCCGCCATCGCCCCCCAGTTGCCCAACAGCAAGGGTGGCGCCACCACGGTGCTCGACCTGGGTGCCAATGTCGACTGCGACGCCGAAGACCTGCTGCAGTTCGCGGTGCTGGGGTCGGCGCTGGTTTCCGCGCTCACGGGCAACGAATCGCCCAGCGTCGGCCTGCTGAATGTGGGCGAAGAGGCCATCAAAGGCAGCGAAACGATCAAAAAGGCGAGCCAACTGCTTCGAAAAGCAGCCAATTCGCAGGATTTGAACTTCTACGGTAACGTCGAAGGCAACGACATCTTCAAGGGCACGACCGACATCGTCGTCTGCGACGGCTTTGTCGGCAACGTGACATTGAAGGCGACCGAAGGCGTGGCCTCGATGATCGTTGACTTCCTGCGCATCGAGTATTCGAATGGCATCTTCAGTAAATTTGCGGCGATCGTTTCCTATCCGGTCCTAAAAGCGCTCAAACGTCGCCTGGACCATCGCCGTTACAACGGCGCGGCCTTGTTGGGCCTGCGCGGCCTGGTGTTCAAGAGCCATGGCTCGGCCGACGACGTGGCTTTCGGCCATGCCCTCGATCGCGCTTATGATGCCGCTCGCAACAACCTGCTCGACCGCGTGCGGGCCCGCATCGCCCACGCCGCGCCATTGCTTGCGCGGCAAGACCCGGCGGCGCCGGCCGACGCACCGGCGCTCCACGTCTGATGACCCCTTATTCCCGCATCACAGGTACCGGCAGCTTCCTGCCGCTTCGCCGAGTGACCAATGACGACCTGGCCAAGGAACTCGCCGCCCGCGGCATCGAGACCTCCGACCAGTGGATCATCGAACGCACCGGCATCCGGGCCCGCCATTTCGCCGCACCCGAAGTCTCGACCAGCGACCTCGCCCTGGAGGCGGCCAGGCATGCGCTGGAGGCCGCCGGCCGCAGCGCCAGCGACATCGACCTGATCATCGTCGCGACCTCGACGCCGGACATGGTGTTCCCCTCGTCGGCGGCGATCCTCCAGCACAAGCTCGGCATCGCGGGTTGCGCGGCGTTCGACGTGCAGGCGGTCTGCAGCGGCTTTGTCTATGCGCTGACCGTGGCTGACGCCATGATCCGCACCGGCAGCGCCAAATGCGCATTGATCGTCGGTGCCGAAGTGTTCTCGCGCATCCTCGACTTCGACGATCGCACCACCTGCGTGCTGTTCGGCGACGGCGCCGGTGCGGTGGTGCTGGAGGCCAGCGCCGAACCGGGCATCCTCGCCAGCGACCTGCATGCCGACGGCAAGCATGTCGGGATCCTCTGCGTGCCCGGCCACGTGTCGGGCGGCGAGGTGCTCGGCAAGCCGTTGCTGCACATGGACGGCCAGGCCGTCTTCAAGCTGGCGGTCCGAGTGCTCGAGGAAGCCGCGCGCGCCACGCTCGCGAAGGCCGGCAAGACCGAGGCCGACATCGACTGGCTGATCCCTCACCAGGCCAATATCCGGATCATGGAAGGCACGGCGAAGAAACTGAAGCTGCCGCGCGACAAGCTGATCGTGACGGTCGACGAGCACGGCAACACCTCGGCAGCCTCCATACCGCTGGCACTGGATGAAGCGGTGCGCTCGGGCAAGGTGAAGAAGGGCGACACGCTGATGCTGGAAGGCGTCGGCGGCGGCTTCACCTGGGGCGCGGTGCTGTTGAACTATTGATAGAGCGTGCTGCCCGACGCGGGCAGCGGCGCCTCGGACACATCTCATCATGAAATCATTCGCTTTCGTCTTTCCGGGTCAGGGCTCGCAGGCGGTCGGCATGCTCGACGCCTGGGGCGATCACCCGGTCGTGACCGCCACGCTGCGCGAGGCCTCCGATGCGCTCGATGAAGACATCGCGCGCCTGATCCACGACGGCCCCAAGGAAACCCTGGCCCTGACCACCAATACGCAGCCCGTGATGCTGGTCGCGGCGATCGCGGCCTGGCGCGCCTGGCTGGCCGAAGGTGGCGCCGAGCCGTCGGTGCTCGCCGGCCATTCGCTGGGCGAGTACTCGGCACTGGTGGCCTCCGGCGTCCTGACGCTGGCGCAGGCCGCGCCGCTGGTGCGCTTCCGGGCCCAGGCGATGCAGCAGGCGGTGCCGGTCGGCGTCGGCGCGATGGCGGCCATCCTGGGCATGGACGCCGCCAAGGTGAAGGCCGGCTGCGCCGAGGCCACGGCCTCTTTCGGCCCCGGCAGCGCCGAGATCGTGGAAGCGGTGAACTTCAACGACCCGATGCAGACCGTGATCGCGGGCAGCAAGGCCGCGGTCGACAAGGCCTGCGAAGTCCTCAAGGCCGCCGGTGCCAAGCGCGCGCTGCTGCTGCCGGTCTCCGCGCCTTTCCATTCGAGCCTGATGAAGCCGGCCGCCGAGGCGCTGCGCGAGCGGCTGGCGTCGGTTTCCGTTGCCGCGCCCCGGATTCCGGTGCTCAACAATATCGATGTCCTGGTCGAAACCGACGCCGAGCGCATCCGCGCCGCACTGGTGCGCCAGGCCGCGGGTCCGGTGCGCTGGGTGGAAACCGTGCAGGCCCTCGAGGTCCGCGGCGTCGAAGCCATCGTCGAGTGCGGACCCGGCAAGGTGCTGGCCGGCATGGCCAAGCGCATCGCGCCGACGCTGGCTGCGGCCTCGATCTATGATCCGGCGACGCTCGCCGAAACCCGGCAACTGCTCGGCGCCTGAGCGCGCCGTCTCGAGATTCAGTCCATGAGCAATCCCAAATTCGAAGGCCAGATCGCCCTGGTCACCGGCGCGACCCGAGGCATCGGCGCGGCCATTGCGCTCGAGCTGGCGCAGCGCGGCCTCAAGGTCATCGGGACCGGCACCACCGAAGAGGGCGCCGCCAAGATCACCGCCGCACTCGCTGCCTACGATGGCCGAGGCTGTGCGCTGGATGTCAACGATGGCGCTGCGGTCGAGGCCCTGATCGACGAGATCGTCAAGGTCTACGGTGCGGTCCACGTGCTGGTCAACAACGCCGGCATCACCCGCGACACGCTCGCGATGCGGCTCAAGGACGCCGACTGGGATGCGGTGCTCGACACCAACCTGAAGGCGGTCTTCCGACTGTCGCGCGCCGTGATCCGCCCGATGATGAAGCAACGATACGGTCGCATCATCAGCATCACCAGCGTGGTCGGCGCCTCCGGCAATGCCGGCCAGGCCAACTACGCGGCCGCCAAGGCCGGCGTGGCCGGCATGACGCGGGCGCTGGCGCGCGAGCTCGGCAGCCGCAGCATCACGGTCAATTGCGTGGCGCCCGGTTTCATCGAGACCGACATGACGGCCAGCCTGCCCGAGGCCCAGCAGCAGGCGCTGCTCGGCCAGATTCCCCTCGGCCATCTCGGCAAACCCGCCGACATCGCCCACGCGGTCGCCTACCTGGCGTCGCCCCAGGCCGCCTATGTCACGGGGCAGGAACTGCACGTGAACGGCGGCATGCACATGTAGCCCGCCGAGCGCAAGACCTTTCACCCGCGGCCGTGCGGCAAATGCCACAATGCGGCCGGCTAAAATCAACTGATTACATACAACCCTCAGAGGGAACCAAATGAGCGATATCGAAGCACGTGTCAAGAAAATCATTGCCGAACAACTCGGCGTTGAAGAGTCCCAGGTCACCAACGAAAAGGCTTTCGTGGCCGATCTCGGCGCGGACTCGCTCGACACGGTCGAACTCGTGATGGCGCTCGAAGACGAATTCGGCATCGAGATCCCGGACGAAGACGCCGAGAAGATCACGACCGTGCAGAACGCCGTCGACTACGCCACCAAGAATCAAAAGGCCTGATTGGCCACGCTGAGTTCCGTCCTTCCGGGCTGCGGCTTCCACGCCTGCATGCACCGGCCAGAGGTCTCAGCTTCCCAGAAAGGTTTGCCGGCATGACCAAACGCCGCGTCGTCGTGACCGGACTCGGTTGCCTCGCTCCTGTCGGAAATACCGTTGCCGAATCCTGGGCCAACCTGTTGGCCGGGAAGTCGGGCATCGACACCATCACCAAGTTCGATGTGAGCGCCTTCTCCTGCAAGTTTGCGGGCGAAGTGAAGGGTTTCGACATCAAGGACTACATTCCCGAGAAGGAAGCGCGCCACATGGATCGCTTCATCCATCTCGGGCTTGCCGCCGCCATCCAGGCGGTGCAGGACAGCGGGCTGCCGACCGGCGATGCGCTGTCCGAAGAAGATGCGGTTCGCATCGGCTGCAACATCGGCTCCGGTATCGGCGGCCTGCCGCTGATCGAGGACACCCACGCCGAATTGGTGAACCGCGGCCCGCGCCGCGTGTCGCCGTTCTTCGTGCCGGCGTCCATCATCAACATGATTTCGGGCCATGTCTCCATCAAGTATGGATTCAAGGGCCCGAACATCGCGGTCGTCACGGCCTGCACCACCGGCCTGCATGCGATCGGAATCTCCGCCCGCATGATCGAGTATGGCGATGCCGACGTGATGATCGCGGGCGGCGCCGAATCGACGGTGTCGCCGCTGGGACTTGGCGGTTTCGCCGCCGCGCGTGCGCTGTCGACGCGCAATGACGATCCCCGGACCGCCTCGCGCCCCTGGGACAAGGACCGCGACGGCTTCGTGCTCGGCGAGGGGGCCGGCGTCGTGGTGCTCGAGGAGTACGAGCGCGCCAAGGCTCGCGGTGCCAAGATCTACGCCGAAGTCTCCGGCTTCGGCATGAGCGGTGATGCCTTCCACATGACCGCCCCCAACGTCGACGGACCGCGCCGCTCGATGGCGATGGCGCTGGCCAACGCCGGGGTCGATGCCGACCAGGTGCAGTACATCAATGCCCACGGCACCTCGACGCCGCTGGGTGACCTGAACGAGACCAACGCGATCAAGAACGCCTTCGGCGAGCATGCCCGCAAGCTGGTCGTGAACTCGACCAAGTCGATGACCGGCCACCTGCTGGGCGGCGCCGGCGGCATCGAGTCGGTGTTCACCGTGCTGGCCCTGTATCACCAGAAGAGCCCGCCGACGATCAACATCTTCAACCAGGATCCGGAGTGCGATCTCGACTACTGCGCCAACGAGGCGCGCGATCTGAAGATCGATGTCGCGGTCAAGAACAACTTCGGCTTCGGCGGCACCAACGGCACGCTGGTGTTCAAGCGCGTTTGATACTTCCCTACCCATGCACAGCGCCCCGTCGGTGAACTATCCGGTGGGGCGTTCGCGCAAGGCGGAGCGGCTGCTGATGCTGCTCTGGGCGCTCGGCGTCGGCTGTGTCACGCTGGCTTGCGTCCGATCGGGCGGCGAGCTCGACTGGCGGCAGGCGATGCTGGCCTTCAGCGCCGTCGTTGCCGGGGCGGCCGGCTGGACCGGCGTCCTGCGTTCTTCCGCTTCAGCGGAACTCCAGTTCGACGGTCAGGCCTGGGCGATCACGGGCGGCGCTGCGCAACGGGCGGCCCGCGCCAGCGTCGCCCTCGACCTGCAATCCCTGCTGCTGGTGCGCCTGGCCGGGCCCGCCCGGGCACGGCGCTGGATCTGGCTCGACCGCCAGGCCATGCCGGAGCGCTGGCCCGACCTGCGGCGCGCGCTCTATTCGCGCGCCGGTGCGGCCGGGCCGGTCCCTCGTCCGGACGGCTCGGCGCATCATCCCTCGCCATGACCGCTTCGCTGCCTCCCGAACCACCGGACACCGGTCCGGGCGACGCGCCCGCCGCTGCCAGGCCGGGCGAGGTCGACTTCCAGCTGGTCCAGCGCACCGTGGCGGGCGACCAGAAGGCCTTCGAGCTGCTGGTCATCAAGTACCAGCGACGGATCGAACGCCTGATCGGACGCATGGTGCGCGACGTCAACCTGGTCGAGGACATCGCCCAGGAGACCTTCATCCGCGCCTACCGCGCGCTGCACCAGTTCCGCGGCGAGGCACAGTTCTACACCTGGCTCTACCGGATCGCGGTCAACACCGCCAAGAAGGCGCTGGTCGACATGAAGCGCGACCCGACCATCTCCGAAAGCGCCCTCCGAGCGTCTTCTGACGACGAGGATGAAACTTACCGGCCCGGAAACGAACCAATCAGCGACGAGACCCCCGAATCCGTGATGGCGGCCAACGAAATCGCCGCTGCAGTCGAAGCGGCGATGGAAGCGTTGCCGGCCGAGTTGCGGCAGGCAGTGACGCTGCGCGAAATCGAGGGCATGAGTTACGAAGAGATCGCCGAGGTCATGAACTGTCCGATCGGCACGGTGCGGTCGCGGATCTTCCGCGCCCGCGAAGCGATTTCGGTCCGGGTCAAGCCCTTGCTGGACAACCAGTCGGGCAAGCGTTGGTAAGCAGGTGAACAAGATGAACCAAAGAAACACAGTCCAAGAGCAGGTTTCCGCGCTCGCCGATGGCCACTTGCGCGACGACGAATTCGCCCAGGTGATCGGCCGCCTCTGCGTCGACGACGAATTGCGCGCGACCTGGCAGACCTATCACGTGGTGGGCGACATCTTGCGTTCGGGTGGCCACGCCGCTTGCAGCGACACTTCGACCTTCCTGTCGCGCTTCCAGAGCCGTCTTGCGGCCGAGCCGGTGGTGCCGGCCCTGCTGCCGGTGCCGCCGGAGCCCAGGGTGGTGCAGCGACGGGTCGAAGCCGCCAACGAACCGGTGTTCCGTTGGAAGCTGGTGGCCGGCGCGGCCTCGCTGGCGGCGGCTGCGGCGATCGGATGGAACTGGGTCGGCGTTGCGGATTCCCGCCCCACCGGCGCCCAACTGGCGCTGCAGCAGGCAGCACCGGCCGTGTTCGCCACTGCCGAGGCACCGACTCAGGCGGCCCCGAACTTCGCATCGACCCGGGTCACGATCGGCAGCGGCAATCCGCAGGTCATGCTGCGCGATCCGCGGCTGGACCAGTTGCTCGAAGCGCACCAACAGGCAGGAGGAGCTTCGCAGATGCCCTCGGGATTCCTGCGCAACGCCACCTTCGATCGGCCGTCGCGCTGACGCGCGCGCCGTCAGTCCTTGCGATGACTCATTCGATGCCGATCTCCGCGCGCGGGTTCCTGGTTCTGGTGGCCGCGCTGTGCATGGCACAGGTGTCGCTGGCCCAGGGCCGAAGCCCTTCGCCGTCCGTGCAGAGCGTACCCAGCGCGACCGGCGGCGACGCGCCCGCGATGGGCGTGGTCGAGTGGCTGCAGCGCATGCATGCCGCCGCGCGCCAGCGCAGCTATGTCGGCACCTTCGTGGTCTCTGTGCCGGCCGGCAACCTGTCGAGCGCACGGATCTGGCATGTGTGCGAGGGCGACCTCCAGATGGAGCGCATCGAGGCCCTGTCGGGTCCGCCGCGCTCGACCTTCCGGCGCAACGACCAGGTCGTGACCTTCCTGCCGGAGTCGAAGATCGTCAAGCGCGAGAAGCGCGAGAACCTCGAACTGTTCCCGAACCTGTCGGGCATGCCCGATTCATCGATCGCCGAGTCCTACGGCGTGCGCGTGATCGGCAAGGACCGGGTGGCCGGCTTCGATGCCGACGTGATCCAGATCGAGCCGCGCGACGCATTGCGTTTTGGCTACCGGGTCTGGAGCGAGCGGCGCTCGGGCCTGGTGATCAAGCTGCAGACGACCGACCGCGACAGCAAGGTGATCGAGCAATCGGCCTTCTCCGAACTCCAGCTCGATGCACCGGTCAAGATTCACGCGCTGACGCAGATGATGGGCAGCACCGCGGGCTACCGGGTCGAGAAGTCGGAGCTCGAGCGCACCACGGCGCAACGCGAAGGCTGGGCGCTCGGCAAGCCGGTGGCGGGCTTCAGGCCGGTCAGTTCCTTCCGCCGCCCGATGGGGGGCGACGGACAGGGCTATACGATGCAATGGACTTTCTCGGACGGGCTGGCGACGGTCTCGCTTTTCATCGAGCCTTACGACGCGCAGCGCAAGCCCGAGGAAGTGCTGCTCGCACTGGGTGCCACTCACACGCTCACGCGTCGAATGACGGACAAGGATGGCGATTGGTGGCTGACCGCCGTCGGCGAAGTCCCGCCGCAGACGCTGGATGCGTTCGCGCGAGGCCTGGTCCGTTCGCGCTAGGCAGTTTTTGTCTCTCCAACGAAAGAAACCGATGATGCTCAAGATCAAGGGGAACACCTTCCGTTCGGCCCTGATGGCCTGCGCGTTCGCGCTCGCTTCGACCACCGCGCTGCTGCCGGCAACGGCTGTGCACGCGCAGGCGCGGGTCCTGCCCGATTTCACCGACCTGGTCGACCAGGTCGGCCCGTCGGTGGTCAACATCCGCACCATCGAGAAGGTCGCCCAGAGCGGCGGCAGCGGCGAGCCCGACGAGGAGATGCAGGAGTTCTTCCGGCGCTTCTTCGGCCAGCCGATGCCGGGCATTCCGCGCCAGGGTCCGCGTCCGAACCGGCCGCAGGCGCCCGACGAAGAGCGTCCACGCGGCGTCGGCTCCGGCTTCATCCTGTCGTCCGACGGCTTCGTGATGACCAATGCGCACGTGGTCGACGGCGCCTCCGAAGTGCTGGTGACCTTGACCGACAAGCGCGAGTTCAAGGCCAGGATCATCGGCGCCGACAAGCGCACCGACGTCGCGGTCGTGAAGATCGACGCCACCGGCCTGCCGGCGGTCAAGGTCGGCGACGTGTCGAAGCTGCGCGTGGGCGAGTGGGTGATGGCCATCGGCTCGCCCTTCGGCCTCGAGAACTCGGTCACGGCCGGCATCGTCAGCGCCAAGCAGCGGGACACCGGCGACTACCTGCCGTTCATCCAGACCGACGTGGCCATCAATCCCGGCAACTCCGGCGGCCCGTTGATCAACATGCGCGGCGAAGTGGTGGGCATCAACAGCCAGATCTACTCGCGCTCGGGCGGCTTCATGGGCATCTCGTTCTCGATCCCGATCGACGAGGCCAGCCGCGTCGCGGACCAGCTGCGCTCCTCGGGCCGCGTTTCGCGCGGGCGCATCGGGGTGCAGATCGACCAGGTCACCAAGGATGTGGCGGAGTCGATCGGCCTGGGCAAGGCGCAAGGCGCGCTGGTGCGCGGCGTGGAGTCCGGCTCGCCGGGCGAGAAGGCCGGCATCGAACCCGGCGACATCATCACCAAGTTCGACGGCAAGCCGATCGAGAAGCCGAGCGACCTGCCGCGCCTGGTGGGCAACACCAAGCCCGGTACCAAGAGCTCGATCACCGTCTTCCGTCGCGGCAGTTTGCGCGACATCAACGTGACCATCGCGGAGATCGAACCCGACAAGCCGGCGAAGGTCGCGGCCGATCGCAACGAACCTGCAGCGAAGCCCTCGGCTTCGGCTGCCGCCAAATCGATGGGGCTCGCGCTCAGTGATCTCACCGAAGCGCAGAAGAAGGAGCTCAAGCTCAAGGGCGGCGTGCGCATCGATGCCGCCACCGATGCGGCCGCTCGCGCAGGGCTGCGCGAAGGCGATGTGGTGCTGGCGGTGAGCAATGTAGAGGTTGCGAATCTCAAGGAATTCGACGCCGCACTCGCCAAGGCCGACAAGAGCAAGCCGGTCAGTCTGCTGTTCCGCCGGGGCGATTGGGCCCAGTACGCGCTGCTCCGGCCGGCTCGCTGATCGGGCCAGGCCGGTGCCGGGCCGCTCTCAAGCCGGCCTGCGGCCCCCTCGGGGGGCAGCGACCCACATGAAGTGGGGGAGCGTGGGGGCCATTCAGGCGTCAAGTGGCCCCACCCCGCAGTCGGGTTTGGGGCCATTTTTTGGCCGCTGTCGCGCGTCAACCGCACCGTCCAAGAAATTTTTTTGACAGTTCGCGTGATCGATTTTGGTTGGCGATCACTAACTTAAAAGGCCTCTAACGATGAATTTCGGTAGAATAGAGCTCCTCCGGACCCCACTCGTCGCATAAGCGATCCGAGGTGCTTCACGATGCGAGATACCCGCTGCCCGTCCACCGGCGCTCCACAGTTCGCCCACAAGTTGTTAAGCGATTGCTCCACCGATCCTGTTGATAAGTTGTTCATAAGTCGCATGTTGCTGACCTGCAACGACCCCTCCCGGGCTTTGGCCCGGCTGTACGCGCCCCCCTTTTTGCCTACAATGAAGTCCCAACTACTGCAGTTGCCATTGCTTGTTGGTTCAGGGCGCGTCTCTTGGGGACGCGCCCTTTTTTCTTGCCTGTCGCCTTCTGCGCACGAGCCAATTCAAGTACTTAAGCGTTCCCGTTGATGAATCACATCAGAAATTTTTCGATCATTGCGCACATCGATCACGGCAAGTCGACGCTTGCCGATCGCTTGATTCAACGCTGTGGCGGTCTCGCCGAGCGCGAGATGGAAGCGCAGGTTCTGGACTCGATGGACATCGAGAAAGAGCGTGGGATAACCATCAAGGCACAGACTGCCGCGTTGCACTACAAGGCCAAGGATGGACAGGTCTACAACCTCAATCTGATCGACACGCCGGGGCACGTCGACTTCTCTTATGAAGTGAGCCGCTCGCTGTCCGCATGCGAAGGCGCACTGCTCGTCGTCGATGCGAGCCAGGGTGTCGAGGCGCAGACGGTGGCCAACTGCTACACCGCGCTCGACCTCGGTGTCGAGGTGGTGCCGGTGCTCAACAAGATGGATCTGCCGAACGCGGACCCCGACAACGCGCGCACCGAGATCGAAGACGTGATCGGCATCGACGCGACCGATGCGATCCCGTGCTCCGCGAAGACGGGCATGGGCATCGAGGAAATCCTCGAGGCCGTGGTCGCCAGGATGCCGGCGCCGCGCGGCAACCCCGACGGTCCGCTGCGCGCGATGATCGTCGACAGCTGGTTCGATCCCTACGTCGGCGTCGTGATGCTGGTGCGCGTGGTCGACGGCCGGCTGGTCAAGGGCGAGCGCATCAAGATGATGGCGTCGGGTGCGATGTACAACGCCGACAACATCGGCGTGTTCACCCCGGCCAACGAGCCGCGAGCCTCGCTCGAGGCCGGCGAGGTGGGCTACATCATCGCGGGCATCAAGGAGTTGCAGGCCGCGAAGGTCGGCGACACCGTGACGCTGATCAAGCCCGGCACCGGCGGCGCCGCGGCCACCGCGACCGAGGCGCTCCCCGGCTTCAAGGAGATCCAGCCCCAGGTGTTCGCCGGCCTCTATCCGACCGAAGCGAGCGAGTACGACTCGCTGCGCGACGCGCTCGAGAAGCTCAAGCTCAACGACTCCTCGCTGCGCTACGAACCCGAAGTGAGCCAGGCGCTGGGCTTCGGCTTTCGCTGCGGCTTCCTCGGCCTGCTGCACATGGAGATCGTGCAGGAGCGGCTGGAGCGCGAGTTCGACCAGGACCTGATCACGACCGCGCCCAGCGTGGTCTACCAGGTGGTCAAGAACGACGGCGAAGTGATGATGGTGGAGAACCCGTCGAAGATGCCCGACGTCGGCAAGATGGCCGAGATCCGCGAGCCGATCGTCACCGTGCATCTCTACATGCCGCAGGAATACGTCGGCGCCGTGATGACGCTGGCCAACCAGAAGCGCGGCGTCCAGCTCAACATGGCCTACCACGGCCGCCAGGTGATGCTGACCTACGAGATGCCGCTCGGCGAGATCGTGCTCGACTTCTTCGACAAGCTGAAGTCGGTCAGCCGCGGCTACGCCTCGATGGACTACGAGTTCAAGGAATACCGGGCCTCGGATGTCGTCAAGGTCGACATCCTGCTCAATGGCGAGAAGGTCGACGCGCTGTCGATCATCGTCCACCGCAGCCAGAGCCAGTACCGCGGCCGGGCCGTGGTGTCGAAGATGCGCGAGATCATCTCGCGCCAGATGTTCGACGTCGCGATCCAGGCGGCCATCGGGGCCAACATCATTGCGCGTGAGACAATCAAGGCGCTGCGCAAGAACGTGCTCGCCAAGTGCTACGGCGGCGACATCACCCGCAAGAAGAAGCTGCTCGAGAAGCAGAAGGCGGGCAAGAAAAGAATGAAGCAGATCGGCTCGGTCGAGGTCCCGCAAGAGGCCTTCCTCGCCATCCTGCAGGTAGAGGACTGATGGACCACCCCCGAAGCGACGGATTCGTGGGCCATGGGTCGCGCAGCACACAAGAAAACTAAGATGGCATTTCTCACTTCCCTGATTCTCGCGGCCTTCGTCGGCTACATCGGCGCCTGGTATTTCGGCGTGGTCGAAGGCAACTTCGCACTGCTGCTGTTCCTGGCGACCGTGGTCACCGGCCTCTTCTGGCTGGCGGAGCGCTTCTATTTCCTGCCGAAGCGCGCCCGCGCGGCCGAGGCGCTCGACGCCTCGCTGGCCCAGCGGCGCGAGGAGCTGGCACGCCAGGGCATCACGCAGGTCGACACGGTCGACACCAAGGCCCGCGAACGCCTGATCATGCAGCCGTGGTGGCTGGACTGGACCGCCGGGCTGTTCCCGGTGATCCTCGCGGTGTTCCTGCTGCGCTCGTTCCTGTTCGAGCCGTTCAAGATCCCGTCGGGCTCGATGATGCCGACACTGCTCACGGGCGACCTGATCCTGGTGAACAAGTTCGTCTACGGGCTCAGGCTGCCGGTCAGCAACACCAAGATCACGGATGGCCGCCCGCCGGCGCGCGGCGACGTCATGGTGTTTCGCTATCCGCCCAAGCCGAGCATGGACTACATCAAGCGCGTGGTCGGCGTGCCGGGCGACGAGGTCGCCTACCTGAACAAGAAGCTCACGGTCAACGGCGAGCCGGTCCCCAAGGTGTCGATTCCCGACTACTTCGATGAGGAGACGATGCGTTACCTCAAGCAGTACACCGAGGATCTGGGCGGCAAGGAGCATCGCCTGCTCAACGACGACACGCGCCGCGCAGGGCTTTCCGAGGTCGAGATCATGCAGTTCCCGAACCAGGAAAATTGTCGTTACAGTGTCGAGGGCGTGGTGTGCAAGGTGCCCGAGGGCCACTATTTCATGATGGGCGACAACCGCGACAACTCGCTCGATTCGCGCTACTGGGGCTTTGTTCCGGACCAGAACATCGTCGGCAAGGCCTTCCTGGTATGGATGAACTTCGGCAACCTCAAGCGCATCGGCACATTCCAATAAGCATCCGGATTTTCATCGAGGGGAAGAGGGCATGAGAGCAAGGCAGACAAGACATCAACAGCGCGGAATCTCTTTCATCGGGCTGCTGTTCGTCGCCATCGTGCTGGCCTGTGCCGGCGTGGTTCTGGCGCAGGTGATCCCGACCCTGATCGAGTATCAGGCGATCACCAAGGCAGCCAACAAGGCCAAGGAAGGCACGACGGTGCCCGAAGTGCGGGCCATCTTCGACCGCGCCCAGGCCATCGACGACTTCAAGTCGGTCAGCGGCAAGGACCTGGATGTCAAGAAGGACGGCGACAAGGTGGTCGTGTCTTTCGCCTACGACCGCGAGATCCACCTGTTCGGCCCCGCCTACCTCGTGCTCAAGTACCAGGGCCAGTCCCGTTGACGTTCTCCCTGTGACCGACGGCGGCCTCGTTGCGCTGCAGGGGCGCCTCCAGCACACATTCGCGGATGCGCGGCTGCTGCAGCTCGCGCTGACGCATCGCAGTTTTTCAGCCGACCACAACGAGCGGCTGGAGTTTCTCGGCGATTCGGTGCTGAACCTGGCGGTCTCGCACCTCCTCTATGTGCGTCTGGCGACGCTGCCCGAAGGCGACCTGTCGCGGGTGCGGGCCAACCTCGTCAAGCAGGACACCCTGCATCAGCTGGCGCTCAAGCTGGCGCTGTCGCCCTTGCTGCGCCTGGGCGAGGGCGAGGCGCGCTCGGGCGGCCAGAATCGGCCCTCGATCCTGGCCGATGCGCTGGAGGCGGTGATCGGCGCGGTCTACCTCGATGCCGGCTATGGCGCGGCCCAGGCGCTGGTGCACCGGCTCTACGAAGCGGTCGCGATCAGCCCGCGCATGGACGCGGCCTCCAAGGACCCGAAGACCGAATTGCAGGAATGGCTGCAGGGTCACAAAATGAAGCTGCCCGCCTACCGCGTCGTCGGAACGCTGGGAGCGGCACACAAGCAAACTTTCGATGTCGAGTGCGAGGTGCCCGACCTGGGCCTGCGCGAACGCGGCATCGGCGGCTCGCGCCGCGCCGGTGAGCAGGCCGCCGCGGCGGCCATGTTGATCCGGCTCAAGGCGCGCGGCGCGAAGGCAACCCCATGAACGAAGCGAACGAATCCATCCTCCCCCCGTCCGATGACGGGGAGGGAGGCCCCCGGCGCTGTGGCCTGGTGGCCATCGTCGGCAAGCCCAACGTGGGCAAGTCGACGCTGCTCAATGCCCTGGTCGGGCAGAAGATCAGCATCACCTCGCGCAAGGCGCAGACCACGCGGCACCGCATCACCGGCATGCGCACGCTGGGCGCGACCCAGTTCGTCTTCGTCGACACGCCGGGATTCCAGACCCTGCATGCCAATGCGCTGAACAAGTCGCTCAACAAGACCGTGCAGGGCGCGGTGGGCGATGTCGACCTGATCCTGTTCGTGGTCGAGGCCGGCAGTTTCACGCCGGCCGACGAGCGCGTGCTCAAGCTGCTCGGCAAGGGCATCCCGACCGTGCTGCTGGCCAACAAGCTCGACAACGTGCACCGCCGCGGGGACATCGCCCCCTGGCTGCAGATCATGCAGCAGAAGCACGAATTCGCCGAGTTCGTGCCGATGTCGGCCAAGAATGCGAAGGATGTCGAGCGCCTGTTCGGCATCTGCGAGAAGTACCTGCCCGAACAGGACTGGTTCTACGCCGAGGACGAACTCACCGACCGGAGCGAGAAATTCCTGGCCGGCGAACTGGTGCGCGAGAAACTCTTCCGTCTGACCGGCGACGAACTGCCCTACACCTCGACCGTCGTGATCGACAAGTTCGAGGAGGAGCCGCCCCAGAAGAAGGGCCAGAAGCGGCTGCTGCGCATCGCCGCCACGATCGTGGTCGAGCGCGACGGCCACAAGGCGATGGTCATCGGCGACAAGGGCGAGCGCATCAAGCGCATCGGAACCGAGACCCGGCAGGAGCTCGAAAAGCTCATGGACGCCAAGGTGTTCATCGAGCTGTGGGTCAAGGTGCGCTCAGGCTGGGCCGACGACGAGGCCAGGGTCCGCTCCTTCGGATATGAGTAAGCTCGCCCCCCAGCCTCGCTCACTTCGTGTAGCTCAGACACCAGGCGGCCGCCAGAGGCGGCTGCTCTTCGGGCACGTCCAAGCCTGCGCAGGCAGGCTTGGAGCCGCGGCCCTCAGCCCCTGCCGGGGGGCAATCCCAGCGGCCCGGCAAAGCCGGTTCCGCGGGATTCCTGGCTTCGGTCGCGCCGGTCGCCGGCGCTGCGAGCCTTGCAAGAGCAGGGCGGCCCGTTGAATGGCCGTTCGTCGGGTCACCCATGAGCCGGCTTATGTGCTCCACCGCTACGACTGGAGCGAGTCGAGCCTGATCCTCGAGGTGTTCACGCGCCACCATGGGCGCATCGCGCTGGTGGCGAAGGGCGCCAAGCGGCCCAGTTCCAACTTCCGCCCGGTGCTGCTGCCGCTGCAGCCGCTGCAACTGAACTTCAGCGGAGAAGCCGAGATCCGGACGCTCAAGGGCGCCGAATGGATGGGCGGGCACGTGATGCCGACCGGCGAGGCGCTGCTCTCGGGCTACTACGTCAACGAACTGCTGCTGCGCCTGCTGGCCCGCGACGATCCGCACGAGGCGGTGTTCGACGCCTACGCCGCCGTGGTGCAGGTGCTGGCGGGCCACCATGCGGGGGCGCAGGCAGCGACACAGTCGGCGGCGCTGCGGGCCTTCGAGCTGCTGCTGCTGCGCGAGGTCGGGCTGCTGCCCTCGCTCGATGTCGAGACCCTGACCCAGGCGCCGCTGGAGCCGGCCGGCCGCTATGCGCTGGTGCCCGAGGCCGGGCTGCGGCAGGCCGCCGCCGACGAAGCCGCGCTGGCGGGCGCCGACTGGCTCGCGCTGCAGGCCGCCCTCGATGATCGCGCGCCCTTTGCGGCGACCCTGCGCGTGTGCGCCGGCCGCGACGGCGCATTGCGCACCCAATCGCGGGTGCTGCTCAACTACCATTGCGGCGTTGCAACGCTGCGTACGCGGCAGATGATGCGGGACTTGCAAGCCTTATGAGCCGCCGGGCCGTTCCCAAGGCGAATACCGAAGCGCTGCTGCGCGGAGGGTTTCCATGAGCCGCCGGGCCGTTCCCAAGGCGAATACCGAAGCGCTGCTGCGCGGAGGGTTTCTATGAGCACTACTAGCACTATGACTACAGCCCTGTCGGTCAATCTCAACAAGGTCGCGCTGGTGCGCAACACGCGCCAGCTCGGCATCCCCAGCGTGCTGTTCGCCGCCGCAATGTGCCTGGACGCTGGTGCGCACGGCATCACGGTGCACCCGCGTCCCGACGAGCGCCACATCCGGCCGCAGGACGTGCGTGACCTGTCGGGGCTGCTGCACAGGGACTGGCCGGAGGCCGAGTTCAACATCGAGGGCAACCCCTTCCACAACCTGATGGAGTTCGTGCGCGAACTGCGTCCGCACCAGGCCACCTTCGTGCCCGACAGCGAGACCCAATCCACCAGCGACCACGGCTGGAGCTTTCCCGAGGACGCCGAACGCTTGAGGCCGCTGATCGCCGAGGCCCGGGCGCTGGGCGTGCGCGTGAGCCTCTTCATGGACCCGGCGCCGGAGATGATGGCGGCCGTCAAGGCGGTCGGCGCCGACCGCGTGGAGCTCTACACCGAGGGCTATGCAGCTTCGCGCGACACCTCCAAGGCGGGCCCCGTGTTGCAGCTCTACGCGGAAGCGGCGCGCGCCGCGCAGGCGGCCGGGCTCGAAGTCAATGCCGGGCACGACCTGAGCCGCGACAACCTGAGCGATTTCCTGAGGGCGGTGCCGGGCGTGCGCGAGGTGTCGATCGGCCATGCCTTCGTTTCCGATGCCCTGGAGCTCGGCTATTCCGCAGCCACGCGCGAATACCTGCGCCGCATCGAAGAAGCCCGGTGATCTACGGCATCGGCACCGATATCTGCGACATCCGTCGCGTCGCCGCCACCTTCGAGCGCCAGGGCGAGCGCTTTGCGCAAAAGGTGTTGAGCGATGCCGAGTTCGCGATCTGGCAGGCCCGCAGCGCGCGCTGGCCCAAGCGCGGCCTGCGCTACCTGGCCACCCGCTTCTCGGCCAAGGAGGCCTTCAGCAAGGCGATCGGCACGGGCATGCGGATGCCGATGAGCTGGCGGCTGTGCGAGATCGCGAACGAAAAGAGCGGCAAGCCCGTGATCGTCCTGCACGGCGGGCTGAAGGAATGGTTCGAGGCCCAGGGCCTGCGCGCCCATGTGACCGTGACCGACGAAACCGACTATGCGGCGAGCTTCGTCGTGGTCGAACGCAACGAATGACTGACAAGACCTTGCACGCCCCGTTGATCATCGATGTCGCGGGGGCCGACCTGAATGCCGCCGATCGCCGCCGGCTGGCCGATCCGCTGGTGGGCGGCGTGATCCATTTCACGCGCAACTGGCAGGATCGGGCGCAGATGACGGCGCTGAACGCCGAGATCAAGGCGCTCAGGCCCGACATCCTGATCTGCGTGGACCACGAAGGCGGCCGCGTACAGCGCTTCAGGACCGACGGCTTCACGCGGCTGCCGTCCATGCGCGCACTGGGCGAGTGGTGGATGACCGATGCCCTGCGCGCGACCCAGGCGGCGGTCGCCTGTGGCCAGGTGCTGGCCAGCGAGCTGCGCGCCTGCGGCGTCGACTTCAGTTTCGCCCCGGTGCTCGACCTGGACTACGGCGAAAGCAGCGTGATCGGCGACCGCAGCTTTCACCGCGACCCGCGCGTGGTCGCGCTGCTGGCGCGCAGCGTGATGCACGGCCTGCTGCAGGCCGGCATGGCCAACTGCGGCAAGCATTTCCCGGGACACGGCTTCGTCAAGGCCGATTCGCATGTGGCGATTCCCATGGACCGGCGCAGCCTCAAGGCCATCCTGGCTGACGACGCGCGGCCCTACGACTGGCTCACGGGCACGCTCGCCGCCGTGATGCCGGCGCACGTGATCTACCCGAAGGTCGATGCCCGTCCGGCCGGCTTCTCGTCGAAATGGCTGCGGCAGATCCTGCGCGGCAAGCTCGGTTTCGACGGTGCAGTGTTCAGCGACGACCTCAGCATGGAGGCCGCGCGCCGTATCGACGGCCGGTTGTTGAGCTACACCGATGCAGCGCTCGCCGCGCTGGATGCGGGCTGCGATCTCGCGCTGCTGTGCAACCAGAGCATCGGCGAAGGTGCCGCGCTCGACGAGCTGCTCGATGGCTTCGCCGAAGCGCGGCGCAGCGGGCGCTGGAAGCCGGATGCGGCCAGCGAAACGCGCCGGCGCAGCCTGCTGCCGCGCGGGGTGCCGCTCGACTGGACGGCGCTCAGTGCGTCATTCGCCTACCGGCAAGCGCTGGGCATGCTGCCGCGCGCGTAGTGTTCAGGCCGACGGCGTCCACAGCCGGCCGCCGCCGCCGTCCAGATGCGTCAGGTACAGACGCAGGTCGAACTCGAACTGGTGGTAGTCCGGCTCCATGTGGGCGCACAGCTTGTAGAAAGCCTTGTCGTGCTCGCGCTCCTTCATGTGCGCCAGTTCGTGCACGACGATCATGCGCAGCCACTCGATCGGCACTTCCTTGAACAGGCTCGCCACGCGGATCTCGCGCTTGGCCTTCAGCTTGCCGCCCTGCACGCGCGAAACGGTCGTGTGGGTGCCGAGCGCGTTCCGGATCACGTGCAGCTTGTTGTCGAAGGCCACCTTGGACAGCGGCTCGGCGTTGCGCAGGAACTCGCTCTTGAGGTCGATCACGTAGTCGTACAGCGCGCGGTCGGTCCGAATCTCGTGCATGGCGCCGTAGCGCTTCAGCAGCCAGTCGCCAAGCCGGCCCTCGGCGACCATCTGTTCGACCTGCGCGCGCAGCGCCGCGGGGTACGCGGCGAGGTACTTCATGCGGGCTGCGGCGTCCGCGCGCCCGCGGCGGTGGCAGCGGAATAGGCCAGACCGGCGGCCACGCCGCCGAAAAGGTCGCCTTCGATGAGATCGATGCCCGGGAAGGCGCGGCGCAGTGCGCTCTGGAATGGGCGCAGCGCCGACGAACCGCCCGTCAGGTAGATGGCGTCGAGGTCGCCGGCCTCGAGGCCGGCGCGCCGGACGCAATCGCCGGCGCAGGCCACCACGCTGTCGAGCAGTGCGGCCAGGTGCCGTTCCATGTCGCCGGCCGTCAGCGCGGCCGCCAGGCCCGGTTCGGCGCAGGAGAGGTCGATCGCCACCTCGTCGTGGGTCATCGAACTGCGGATCTTCGCCGCCTCGACCTCGCTGGCCACCCGGTGGCCCTCGCGGTTGACGAGCACGCGGATGAGGCGATCGTGCAGCCGCGTGTCGAGGTAGCTGCTGCGCAGCTCCTGCACCTGGCGGATCGACTTCGGCGTCTGCAGCCAGTTGATCAGGTGCCAGGTCGAGAGGTCGAAGAAGGGCCGGCTCGGCACTTCGCGGCCCTGGGGGCCGTGGTGGCGGAAGCCCAGGTGCGGCATCGCGCAGGCCAGGCTCAGGCGCTGGTCGTAGTCGGTGCCGCCGATGTGGACGCCGGTCGTGGCCAGCACGTCGCCGGAGCGGTCGGGGTCCTGTATGCGTTCGGGGCCGAGCCGCACGACCGTGAAGTCGGAGGTGCCGCCGCCGATGTCGACGATCAGCACCAGCGATTCACGCGTCACGCGGCGCTCGAAGTCGAAGGCGGCCGCGATCGGCTCGTACTGGAACGTGACCTCGCCGAGCCCGGCGTTCTCCGCGGCGCGGCGCAGGGTGGCTTCGGCCAGGGCATCGCGCTTGTCGTCTTCGTCGTCGAAGCGGATCGGCCGGCCGACCACGACCCGGCCGGGTTGGGCGCCGAGCTGGGCGCGTGCGCGGGTGCCGAGTTCCGACAGGAACAGCGTGATGATGTCCTCGAAGCTGACCAGCTGGTTGTCGATCTCGGTCGGCTCCTGCATCAGCGCGCTGCCCAGGATGCTCTTGAGCGAGCGCATCAGCCGGCCCTCGGTGCCCGCCAGGTAGAGCGCCATCGCCTCGCGGCCGAAATGCGTGCTGCGGTCCTCGGAGTTGAAGAAGATCGCGGTCGGGATCGCGACGGCCGAACCCTCCAGCAGCAGCGGGCGTGCAAGGCCGTCTTCCGCCACGAAGGCGGCTGCGGAATTCGACGTTCCGAAGTCGATCCCGATCGCAGGTGCGCGCTTGCTCAAGATTCGCGACGCAGGGCCGGGAACAGGATCACGTCGCGGATGCTCGGCGAGTCGGTCAGCAGCATCATCAGGCGGTCGATGCCGATGCCGCAGCCGCCGGTGGGCGGCATGCCGTATTCGAGCGCGCGCACGAAGTCGTGGTCGTAGAACATGGCTTCGTCGTCGCCGCTGTCCTTGGCCGCGACCTGCGCGTTGAAGCGCGCGGCCTGGTCCTCGGCATCGTTGAGCTCGCTGAAGCCGTTGCCGAACTCGCGGCCCGTGATGTAGAGCTCGAAGCGCTCGGTCACTTCGGGACGCTCGTCGTTGGCGCGCGCCAGCGGCGAGATCTCGGTCGGGTGCTCCATGATGAAAGTCGGCTGCCAGAGCTTCTCTTCCACCGTTTCCTCGAAATACATGACCTGCAGGCTCGCCAGGCTGCGTTGCGACAGCTTGTCCTTCTCCTCGCTGAGGCCGATCTTGCGCAGCGCGTTGACGAGCCAGGCGGCGTCGTCGACGCTGGCGCCGGCTTCCGTGTGCTTGACGATCGCCTCGCGGATCGTGAGCCGCTCGAAGGGCTGGGCGAGGTCGACGGCCTTGCCCTGGTAGCTCAGCTGCTGGCTGCCCACCGCCTTGTCGGCGATGGTGCGGATCAGCGTCTCGGTGAAGTCCATCAGGTCGCGGTAGTTCCAGTAGGCCGCGTAGAACTCCATCATCGTGAACTCGGGGTTGTGCCGGACCGAGATGCCTTCGTTGCGGTAGCTGCGGTTGATCTCGAACACACGTTCGAAGCCGCCGACGATCAGCCGCTTGAGATAGAGCTCGGGCGCGATGCGCAGGAACATCTCCTGGTCGAGCGCGTTGTGATGCGTCTTGAACGGCTTGGCATTGGCGCCGCCCGGGATCGGATGCAGCATCGGCGTCTCGACCTCGAGGAAGTCGTTGGCCACCATGAATTCGCGCAGCGCGCTCACCGCGCGGCTGCGTGCCGTGAAGCGATCGCGCGCCGCGGCGTCGGTGATCAGGTCGACGTAGCGCTGGCGGTACTTCTGCTCCTGGTCGGCCATGCCGTGGAACTTGTCGGGCAGGGGGCGCAGGCTCTTGGTCAACAGGCGCAGCTTGCTCACCTTGACCGACAGTTCGCCGGTCTTGGTCTTGAAGGCCGTGCCTTCGGCACCGACGATGTCGCCCAGGTCCCAGTGCTTGAACTCGGCATACGCCTCTTCGCCGACCCCGTCGCGCGTCACATAGAGCTGGATTCGGCCGGTGGCGTCCTGCAGGGTCGCGAAGCTGGCCTTGCCCATCACCCGCTTGAGCATCATGCGGCCGGCCACGCTGACCGGGACCGGCGTGGCGTCCAGCACTTCGGCCGCGGTCTCGCCATGGGCGGCGAGCAGGGCGGCCGCGCGGTCGGCGGGCTTGAAGTCGTTCGGGAACGCGACCCCCTTGCCGTCGGCCTGCGCCGCGCGCAGGGCCTTGAGCTTCTCGCGCCGTTCGGCGATCAGCTGGTTGTCGTCGGTGGCGGCGGCCGCGGCGGGCACGGGAACGGAAGGAGTCGGGTGGTCGGACATGGGCACTGGGGGAGCGGGGGGAAGGAGGGCGTGCGAAAGCACGCAACCCGCCATTTTAACCGCCCTCGGCTCCTGCAGGACCATCGCCCGACACGCGCCTGGACTGCCTTCGATGCTATCGAATTGGTAGCGGTCAGGTCGCGATGCCGGCCCGTGCGAGCAGATCGCTGACCAGTTCGAGGCGCATCAGCGGGCTGTCGAGCGCCATCAGTCGCTGCCTGAGTTCGGTCTGCATGGGCAACAGTTCGCACCAGCGGTTGGCGACCCAGCCGCAGTCCTCGAAGCGATAGGGCTGCGCGATCGGCAAGCGGACGCCGGCATCGCCGGTCATGCGTTGACGTTCTTCGAGCGCCTGCACGAGCCGGCGCAGCGCTTCGGCCGTCTGCTGCAGATCGTCGGGGATCGTCAGTGCCAGGTCGTCGGCCAGGGCCTCGACCTCGGCGGTCCAGAGACCGTAGCTCTGCAGCTCGCTGGAGCGGACGCTGAAGCGCTGCGTGCCGATGCACTCGATCTGCAGCAGTCCGGCCTGGGGCGCATCGAATTCGCGGATCACCGCCAGCGTGCCGACGGCGGCGAAGCGCTCGGCTTCGGCGCCGGCGCGGCGGACCTCGCTGCCCTGCGTCAGGCTCACCACGCCGAAGGGCGATCCGTTCCGGTGGCAGCGGCCGATCATGTCGAGGTAGCGGACCTCGAAGATGCGCAGGGGCAGCAGGCCGCCCGGGAAGAGCACGGTGCCGAGCGGGAACAACGGGAGGGAGCGCAGAAGGGGGCGTGTCGTCATCGATGAACCTTTGCGTGGCTATCATCGCATTCCGTTCACGACCACGCGCCATGTTCTATCAGATCCCCTCGTTCCTGCTCGACGTGATCGTCGGCCTCCTGGGCGGCGCTTGCCTGCTGCGTCTCTACATGCAATTCCACCGCGTGCCTTTCGGCAATCCGCTGGGGCGCTTCGTGTTCGCGGTCAGCGACTGGATCGTCCTGCCGCTGCGCCGCATCGTGCCCTCGGTCAAGCGCTGGGACCTCGCGAGCCTGGTGGCCGCCTGGCTGCTGGTGCTGGCCAAGTTCCTGCTCCTGTGGCTGTTGATGGGCGGCGTCGGGCGCTGGGCGGTGCTGCCGCTCGTGTCGCTGGTCGGACTGCTGCAACTCGCCGTGTCGGGGCTCACCGCGCTGCTGATCGTCCACGCGGTGCTGTCCTGGGTGCCGAATGCCTCCTCGATGCTGCACGACCTGATCGCGCGGCTGGCCGAACCGCTGGTGCGGCCACTGCGCCGCCTCATTCCGCCGATCGGCGGCGTCGACCTGTCGGTGCTGGCCGCGATCGTGCTCTTGCAGGTGGTGGCGATCGTGCTCGGCAACCTGATGCAAGCCGCCTTCACGCTGGGCTGATGCTGCACCTGGCCGGCGCAGCCAGGCCGTTGGTGAAACACCGCGGAACCGGCTTCGCCGGGCCGCTGGTGTTGCCCCCGGTAGGGGGTGGGCGCCCCGACACGAAGTGCGGGGCAACCTGGGGGCGAGCTACTAAACCACCGCGTCGGCGGGTTGTCGCAGCAGCATGGCCAGGGTGTTGGCCACGGTCTTGCGCAGTTCGCGCCGGTCGCAGATGAAGTCGATCGCGCCCTTGGTCTGCAGGAACTCCGCGCGCTGGAAGCCCTCCGGCAGGGTCACGCGCACGGTCGATTCGATCACGCGCGGGCCGGCGAAGCCGATCAGCGCCTTGGGCTCGGCGATCACCACGTCGCCGACGAAGGCGAAGCCGGCGCTCACACCGCCCATGGTCGGATCGGTCAGCACGCTGATGTAGGGCAGGCCCTTCTTCGCGAGGCGCGTCAGCGAGGCGTTGGTCTTGGCCATCTGCATCAGCGACAACAGGCCTTCCTGCATCCGCGCGCCGCCGGTGGCGGTGAAGCAGATGAAAGGCACCTTCTGCTCGATCGCGGTCTCGACGCCGCGCACGAAGCGCTCGCCGACCACGCTGCCCATGCTGCCGCCCATGAAGTCGAACTCGAAGCAGGCGACCACCACGTTGATGCTGTGCACCGAGCCGCCGATCACGACCAGGGCGTCGGTTTCGCCGGTGTTCTCCAGCGCTTCCTTAAGACGTTCGGGGTACTTGCGGCTGTCCTTGAACTTCAGGGCATCGACCGGCAACACCTCCTGGCCCACCTCGTAGCGGCCTTCGGGGTCGAGGAAAGCGTCGAGCCGCGCCCGGGCGCCGATGCGGTGATGATGGCCGCAGCTCGGGCAGACGTTCTGGTTGTGCTCGAGGTCGGTCTTGTAGAGCACGGTGTCGCAGCTCGGGCACTTGATCCAGAGGCCTTCGGGCATCTGGCGCCGTTCGCTCGGGTCGGTCGGCGTGATCTTGGGGGGAAGCAGTTTTTCAAGCCAGCTCATGGTGCTCCTTCGTTGGCGTGGATTATCCGCCAGTCGCGGACCGGGGCAGGGCGTCGAGCGCCTGGCGGATCTCGGCCAGGAATTCGCGCACCAGCGGCACCACGGTGTCCCGAGGCTGGCCCTCGATCAACTGGATGATGCGGGTGCCAATCACGACCGCGTCGGCAGCGGCGCCGACCGCCTGCGCGGTGCGGGCGTCGCGGATGCCGAAGCCGACGCCGACCGGCACGCTCACATGCTTGCGGATGCGCGGGATCATGCGCCCGACCGCCTCGGTATCGAGGTGGCCGGCGCCGGTCACGCCCTTGAGCGAGACGTAGTAGACGTAGCCGGTGGCGATCCGTCCGACCTGGGCCATGCGCGCGTCGGTGCTGGTCGGGGCCAGCAGGAAGATCAGGTCGATGTTCTTCGCCTTCAGGGCCGCGGCGAATTCCTCGCATTCCTCGGGCGGGTAGTCCACCACCAGCAGACCGTCGACGCCGGCCGCGGCCGCGTCGCGGATGAAGGCGCCCTTGCCGTGCACGCCGTCGTAGCGCTCCACCGGGTTGGCATAGCCCATCAGCACCACCGGCGTACGGTCGTCCTGGCGCCGGAAGTCGGCCACCATGGCGAGCACCTGCTTCATGCCCACGCCCAGCGCCAGCGCGGCCTCGCCGGCGCGCTGGATCACGGGGCCGTCGGCCATCGGGTCGGAGAAGGGCACGCCGAGCTCGATCACGTCGGCGCCGGCCTCGACCATGCCGTGCATCAGCGCGGGCGTGATGTCGGCGAACGGGAAACCGGCGGTGACGTAAGGGACCAGGGCCCGGCGGCCGTCCTTTTGCAGGGCTTCGAAAGCGGCAGCAATTCGGCTCATCACTTGCCTCCCTTCACGCTCAGGCCGCGCATCGACGGCCGGTCGTAGAAATCGACGCCCGAGAGGTCGGCCACGGTGCCGATGTCCTTGTCGCCGCGGCCCGAGAGGTTGACCAGGATCGACTGGTCCGGGCGCATCGTCCTGGCGAGCTTCATGGCATAGGCGAAGGCATGGCTCGACTCCAGCGCCGGGATGATGCCTTCGGTCCGGCACAGGTAGTGGAAGGCCTCCAGCGCTTCGGCATCGGTGATGCCCACGTACTCGGCGCGGCCGATGTCGGCCAGGTAGGCGTGCTCGGGGCCGACGCCGGGGTAGTCCAGGCCGGCGCTGATGCTGTGGGTCTCGGTCACCTGGCCGTCATCGTTCTGCAGCAGGTAGGTGCGGTTGCCGTGCAGCACGCCGGGGCTGCCGCGCAGGATCGAGGCCGAATGCTTGCCGCTGTCCAGGCCTTCGCCTGCGGCTTCGACGCCGATCAGGCGCGTGCGCTCGAACGGTATGTACGGATGGAAGATCCCCATCGCGTTGCTGCCGCCGCCCACGCAGGCGACCACGACGTCGGGCTGCCGGCCCCCGGCTTCGCCCGTGATGCCCTGCGCGGCCAGCATGGCCGGCATCTGCTCGATGCACTCGGTGCCGATCACGCTCTGGAAGTCGCGCACCATGGTCGGGTAGGGATGCGGGCCGGCCACCGTGCCGATGATGTAGAAGGTGTTCTCGACGTTCGTGACCCAGTCGCGCATGGCCTCGTTGAGCGCATCCTTCAGTGTCTTGCTGCCCGACTCGACCGGCACCACGGTCGCGCCCAGCAGGTTCATGCGGTACACGTTGGGGCTCTGGCGCTGCACGTCCTGGCTGCCCATGTAGACCACGCATTCGAGCCCGTAGCGGGCGCAGATGGTGGCGGTGGCGACGCCATGCTGGCCGGCGCCGGTCTCGGCGATCACCCGCGGCTTGCCCATGCGCTTGGCGAGCATGGCCTGGCCGATGGTGTTGTTCACCTTGTGGGCGCCGGTGTGGTTCAGGTCCTCGCGCTTGAGGTAGATCTGGGCCCCGCCCATCTCGCGGCTGGTGCGCGCCGCATGGTAGATCGGCGAGGGCCGGCCCACGAAATGGGCCAGTTCGTAGTGGAATTCGGCCAGGAATTCCGGGTCGTCCTTGTACCGGGCGTAGGCGTCGCGCAGTTCGCTGATCGCGTGGGTCAGCGTCTCGCTGGCGAAAGTGCCGCCGTAGATGCCGAAGTGGCCGCTGGCGTCGGGTTGCTGGTAGGTGTCCATGGTCTCGATCGTTGGGCTGGCCGGCACCCGGAGAGATCGAGGCGGCGCGGCGAGCTAGGGAACTGGGGAGAAGGCATCGGCCGCACGCACGGCGGCCACGAATGCGTGAATCTTCGCGGCGTCCTTGAGGCCCTTTGCGGCTTCGACGCCCGAACTCACGTCAACGGACAGCGACTTGGCTGCCGTCCGCAGCTGACGAATGCCATCGCCCACGTTTGCAGGTGCGAGCCCACCACTCAAGACGAGGTGAGCGTCGACGACGGGTGGAAGAAGTGACCAATCGAATGCCTTGCCGCCACCGCCATAGGCTTCGACATGGGCGTCGAGCAGGATGGCCTGGGCGCGGGAGTAATCGGACGCGTATTTTACGAGGTCGAAGGAAGCCCCGGCGGCGCCGAGCGGAATGCGGGCCGCGCGCATGAACCGGTGGGCGCCGCGACCGCTGGCCTGCCAGCATTGCTCCGGCGATTCGTCGCCGTGGAACTGGGCCATGGCGCCGGCCACCCGCGACAGCGCGTCCAGGGTCGCCGCCTCCGATTCGTTGACGAACAACAGCACCGGCGTCACGAACGGCGGCAGCCGCGCGGCCAGCACGGCCGCCCGCTCGACGCTCACCGCCCGCGGGCTGGCGGCAAAGAGCACGAAGCCGACCGCGTCCGCACCGGCCTCGACCGCGGCGTCCACGTCGGCTTCACGCGTCAGTCCGCAGATCTTGATGCGGGTGCGGGCCGGGGAAGCTTGGGCGGTCATGGCGGACCATCATACGCAGTGCCGCCGGCCTGCAGCGTCGCCTCGGCCGGCAGGCCCCAGCCGGCGTCGTACAACGGCCCGAGAAAATAGAGCCCGCTGGGCGAGAAGGTGGGCGCCGCAACCACGCGGCTGCGCGCGGCCAGCACCTCGGCCATCCATTCGGGCGGCGAGTCGCCGCGGCCGATCCGTACCAGGCAGCCCATGAGGTTGCGGATCATGTGGTGCAGGAAGGCGTCGGCCTCGAATTCGAAATGCCAGCGGCAGCGCTCGTCTTCGCCGTGGCGCGTGATCTCGATGCGGCGCAGGTCCTTGACAGGCGAGCGGGCCTGGCAGGCCGAGGCCCGGAAGGAACTGAAATCGTGCCGGCCTACCAGTACCGCGGCCGCGGCCCGCATCGCATCCCCGTCGAGTGCGTGCATGGACCAGCCGACGCGTCCGGCGTCCAGGCTCGGGCGCACCGGCGACTGCGACAGCACGTACAGGTAGCGGCGGGTCAGGGCGCTGGCGCGGCAGTGGAAGGAGTCGGGCACGGGCTGTGCCCATTGCACCGCGATGTCGGGGGGCAGGAAGCGATTGGTGCCGCGGACCCAGGAGAAGGGCGTGCGTTCGACCGACGTATCGAAATGCACCACTTGCATCAGGCCGTGGACGCCGGTGTCGGTGCGCCCCGCGCAGAGCGTGGAAATCGGCTGCGCGGCGAACTGGGCCAGCGCCGCCTCCAGCTTGTCCTGGACGGTTCGGCCCGAAAGCTGGCTCTGCCAGCCTTCGTACGCCTGTCCGTTGTAGCGGATGCCGAGAGCCAGCCTCACAGGGGAATCGGCGGCGGCCGCAAGGCCGCTCAGCGCAACTGGCCGAGCAGTTGCTTGGCTTCGGCCTTGACGTCGCCGGCGCTCTCGGCGGCCACTTCCTCGACCAGCGAGCGGGCGCCTTCGACGTCGCCCAGTGCCTTGAGTTCGCGCGCCAGGGAGAGCTTGATCGCGTGAGGGTTCTCGCCGCTGTCGTCGATCGGCTCGAGGCGGCCGCGCTCGGTGTCGGGTGGATTGCGGCCCGAAAGGCCGGCCAGGGAGCTCATGTCGAATTCGATGAAGCCGGAGTCCGCCGACAGGCCGGCGCTCAGGGGCGCGGGCTGGGTGCGCTCCTCGTCCGGTTGCGACCGCGCGCGGGTGAGCGTCTCGAGGGCGCCGGGCGCGGTGTCGAAGTCATTCTCGAGATCGAGGCGCGCGACCGGCTTGGCCGTGTGGCTGCCGTTGAGCGGTGCGGCGACGGTGCTCGGCAGCGCGCTGTCGGCCGGCTTGAAGGCCTTCGGCGTCGGGATCGGCGGCAACGTGGCAGTGATCGTGGTCTGAGGCGTTTCTTTCGGTGGGTGGCTCAGCTCGAGGTCGAAGTCCAGCGGTGCCACCGAAGGCATGAAGGCCGGCGGCGGGGCTTCGACCACCGGAGCAGGCACCGGCGCCAGCGGCACGGGCGCGCTGGCGGCTGCGAGCGTACCGGCGAAGGCGGCCGCCTCGGCGGCGGACACACCGCCACGGCTGCCGGTCTCGTAGAGCGGATTGCCCGGATCGAGGTCCTTGCCGAGTTCCACCACGCGGTTCCAGTCGCCGCCGGTGCCGCCGGTCAGCTTGTGGACGTCGGCGGCGAGGGCCTCGTAGGCGCGCAGGTCGCGGCGCTTGGCGTGGATCTCGAGCAGTTTGAGGTGAATCGCGGTGCGTTCCGGGTTGACCCGCAAGGCCTCGCGCAGAATTTCCTCGGCCTGCAGGTCGCGGCCGTAGGCCAGGTAGACGTCGGCTTCGGCCACCGGATCGACGTCGCCCGCGTCCATCTGGCTGGTCGAATAGGACAGCGACGACACCACCGAATTGCCCCGATTCTTGGTGTCCACCGACTCGCCGCCGCTGGCGCCGAAGAAGGAGTCCTTGGGGATCCGGCTTTCGATGAACACGCTGTCGCCGGCATCACGGCGCTTGCGGCCGAGCACGCGGTAGAGCAGCAAGCCGATCAGCAGCGCGATCAGCGCCGCCGCACCGGCCATCAGCGGGTTGTCGAGCAGTTCGGCGAAGAAGCTGGGTTGCTCGGGCGGTGGCGGGGGGGGCGCCTTGGCGACCGGCTTGGGCGCAGCCACGGGAGGGGTGGCAGCGGGCGCGGCCGCTGCGGTATCGGCCGGCTTGGGGCTGCTCGCGTCGGTGGCGGCTGCAACCGATGGAGCGGACGCAGCCGCCGCGGGCGCAACCACGGCCGGCGGCGTCGCGGCGGCGGGCGTGCCTGCTGCGGCCGAAGCTGCTGCTGCAGCAACTGGCGCTGCAACTGCCGCTGCAACTGGCGCAGCGGCAGGTGCGGGGCTGGCGGCTGCGGCCGAGGCAGCGGCCGACGCCGGACTGGCTGCCGCTGGCGTCGTGCCGCTGGCGGCCTGGATCTTGTTCAGCTCGGAGATGTTCTTCGACAGCTCGGCGACCCGGGCGTTGCTGGCCTGCGCCTGGCGCGCCTGTGCAATCTGCTCTTCGGTCGGCCGGCCCGGGGCGATGCCCTGGGAGATCTTGAGCTTGTCGCTGGAGACATTGGCCGCGTTGCGGTCCTCGACATTGGCCTGCAGCTTGCCCGAGGCCTGGCGGTCGGCATCGGCGACCCGCGATGTCGGCGCGTTGTCGGCGAGGCGACGCCGGTACTCGCCGAAATCCTGGCTCTGCGCGGTCACGGTGCGGCGCGCCTCGCCTGGCGGGATGGCTTCGGCCTGGGGCGTACCGGGCATCTCCAGCACTGCGCCGGCCTTGATCCGGTTCACGTTGCCGCCGATGAAGGCGTTGGGGTTGGCGCGCAGCAGGGCCACGAGCATCTGGTCGAGCGAGACCTCGGCCGGCTTGTAGGCGGCCGCGATCTTGCCGGCGGTATCGCCGGCCTGGACTTTCACGTGTTCGCCGGCGCCGGTGCGCACCGTGCCGCTTTCCGCCGGGGCGGGCGGCGCTGCAGGCGCCGCAGCGACGGCGCGCTCGCGGCGGCTCGGAGGCGCCGCCTGGACGACGGTCGGGGCGACGCGCTGCGGTGGCGGCGCGCTGATCTGCGCAGCGATCGGAGCCACCGGGGCGGCAGCCTGGCGGCTGGCCGGCGGGTCGAGCAGGACCGTGTAGTCGCGCACGATGCGCCCAGTGTTCCAGTTGGCTTCGAGCAACAGGTCGACGAAAGGCTCGCTGAGCAGCCGATTGCTGGTGAGGCGAACGACGTAGCGGCCATCGGGACGCTTCTGGACGCCGGCCCGGACATCCGACAGTGCCGCGTTGTAGGGAACCCCGGCGGCGCGGAAGGCCTCGGAGGAGGCGATGTTGACCTTCAGTCCACCGGCTTCGGCCGGCGTGATCTCGGTGACTTCGATTTCTGCGCGCAGCGGTTCGCCCAGCGCCGACTGAACATTCAACCGTCCCAGCGTCAACGCGCCGGCGTCGACCGCGAACGCGCCCAATGCCAAGCCGACCGCAGCGCTGAGGAGGGTGAGCTGGCCACGACCGGCGTTCGTCGTACTCGGAGGAAGGGCCGAAAGGCGGGCCGCAGGCAACGGTTGTCGTGTCATGCTGGTAGGGGGGCAGCTCGGCCCAAATGTGTAAGGGGACGTTAACATCAAGACCTTGCACTGACAAGGCGACAAGGCTTATCTACCCAGTGCGTGCAAACTTCGTCATGCATTTGTCGTTGCGGTTGAGCAACGCTCGCCCGCAGTTGGCTCGCTTCGCTTTGGCCGGCGCAGCCAGGCTCGTTGGTGAAACACCGCGGAACCGGCTTCGCCGGGCCGCTGGTGTTGCCCCCGGTGGGGGGTGGGCGCCCGACACGAAGTGCGGGCAACCTGGGGGCGAGCTCATTCCCGAGCTCATCCCTCCAGCAGGATGCGCAGCATGCGGCGCAGCGGTTCGGCGGCGCCCCACAGCAGTTGGTCGCCGATGGTGAAGGCGCCCACGTACTCCGGACCCATCGCAAGCTTGCGCACGCGGCCGACCGGAATCGTCATCGTGCCGGTGACCGCCACCGGCGTCAGGTCGCGGACCGTGGCCTCGCGGGTGTTCGGCACCACCTTGACCCACTCGTTGTCGGCCGCCATCAGCGCCTCGATGTCGGCCACCGGAACGTCCTTTTTGAGCTTGAAGGTCAGCGCCTGGCTGTGGCAGCGCATCGCGCCGATGCGCACGCAGAAGCCGTCGACCGGCGTCGCGGCGGTGCCGAAGCCCGCGCCCTGGCCGAGGATCTTGTTGGTCTCGGCGCCACCCTTCCACTCTTCCTTGCTCATGCCGTCGCCCAGGTCCTTGTCGATCCAGGGGATCAGGCTGCCGCCGAGCGGGGCGCCGAAGTTCGCGGTTTCAGCGGCGCTCAGCGACTGCTGCTTGGCCAGCACCTTGCGGTCGATCTCGAGGATCGCCGACTTCGGGTCGTCGAGCAGCGCGCGCACTTCGGCGTTGAGGGTGCCGAACTGGGTCAGCAGCTCGCGCATGTGCTGCGCGCCGCCACCCGAGGCCGCCTGGTAGGTCATGCTGGTCATCCACTCGACCAGGCCGGCCTTGTAGAGCGCGCCCACGCCCATCAGCATGCAGCTGACGGTGCAGTTGCCGCCGATCCAGTTCTTGCCGCCCTTGGCGAGCGCGTTCTGGATCACCGGCAGGTTGACCGGATCGAGCACGATGATCGCGTCGTCGTTCATGCGCAGCGTGGACGCGGCGTCGATCCAGTGGCCCTTCCAGCCGGCCGCACGCAGCTTCGGGAACACCTCGGTCGTGTAGTCGCCGCCCTGAGCGGTCACGACGATGTCGCACTTCTTGAGTGCCTCGATGTCGTGGGCGTCCTTCAGCGTGGTCTCGTTCTTCGCCATCGCCGGGGCCTTGCCGCCAGCGTTCGAAGTCGAGAAGAAGACCGGCTCGATCAGTCCGAAGTCGCCTTCGGCCTGCATCCGGTCCATGAGGACCGAGCCGACCATGCCGCGCCAGCCCACGAGGCCGACCAGAGGTTGATTTGCGTTCGCCATTTCAAATTGCCCTTGTGAAAAAAGAAACTGTCTTCTCTTTGCGCCCGGCTCGTCAGAGCCGGGAAGGGCGTGACGAAGCGGGCTGGTTTAGCCGGTAATCGTCTTTTTGGTGATGGCAGCCACCACGGCATCGCCCATCTCGCGGGTGCCGACCTTGGTCGTGCCCGCGGACCAGATGTCTGCCGTGCGCAGCCCCTGGGCCAGCACGGACTTGACCGCCGACTCGATCCGGTCGGCAGCCTCGGGCTGGTTGAGGGAAAAGCGAAGCATCATGGCAGCGGACAGGATTGTAGCCAAAGGATTGGCAACCCCTTTGCCGGCAATGTCGGGCGCGCTGCCGTGGCTGGGCTCGTAGAGGCCCTGGTTGCTGGCGTTCAGCGAGGCCGAGGGCAGCATGCCGATCGAGCCGGTGAGCATCGCGGCCTCGTCCGACAGGATGTCGCCGAACATGTTGCCGGTGACCACCACGTCGAACTTCTTGGGTGCCTTGACCAGCTGCATGGCGGCGTTGTCGACGTACATGTGGTCGAGCTCGACGTCGGGATATTCGCGGCCGACCTCGGTCACGATGTCCTTCCAGAACTGGAAGGTCTCGAGCACGTTGGCCTTGTCGACGCTGGTCACGCGCTTGCTGCGCTTGCGCGCCGCCTGGAAGGCGACGTGGGCGATGCGCTCGACCTCGGGGCGCGAATAGCGCATGGTGTCGAAGGCTTCCTCGGCCCCCGGGAAGTGGCCGTCGACCGCGGTGCGGCGGCCGCGCGGCTGGCCGAAATAGATGTCGCCGGTCAGCTCGCGAATGATCAGGATGTCCAGCCCCGCGATCAGCTCGGGCTTCAGGCTCGAGGCGTCCACCAGCTGCTCGTAGCAGATGGCCGGTCGGAAGTTGGCGAACAGGCCGAGGTTCTTGCGCAGGCCCAGGATGGCCTGCTCGGGGCGCAGCGAGCGTTCGAGCTTGTCGTACTTCCAGTCCCCCACGGCGCCGAACAGCACCGCGTCGGCCTCCTTGGCCAGTTTCAGCGTGGACTCGGGCAGCGGGTGGCCGTGGGCCTCGTAGGCCGCGCCGCCGACCAGCGCCTGTTCGGTCTCGAAGGACAGGTCGAGCACATCGAGGACGCGGATCGCCTCGGCAACGATTTCGGTGCCGATGCCATCACCGGGGAGGACTGCGATTTTCATGAGCTTGTACGGAGAAGATTGAACAATGGATTTCAGGCGATGAGTTGGTGCGACAGCCAGGGCTTCTTGGCCAGGCGTTCGGCTTCGAAGGCCGCGATCTTGTCCTTGTGGCGCAGGGTCAGGCCGATGTCGTCGAGGCCGTTGAGCAGGCAGTACTTGCGGAAGGCCTGGACCTCGAACGGGAGCTCGCTGCCGTCCGGCTTGACGACCACCTGGCGCTCGAGGTCGACGGTCAGGCTGTAGCCCGGAAAGGCGAGGGTCTCGTCGAACAGCTGCGCCACCTGGGCTTCGCTCAGCACGATCGGCAACAGGCCGTTCTTGAAGCTGTTGTTGAAGAAGATGTCGGCGTAGCTCGGCGCGATGATGGCGCGGAAGCCGTATTGGTCGAGTGCCCACGGCGCGTGCTCGCGCGACGAGCCGCAGCCGAAGTTCTTGCGCGCCAGCAGCACCGAGGCGCCGGCGTAGCGCGGCTGGTTCAGCACGAAGTCGGGGTTCGGCTTGCGCGACTTCGGATCCTGGCCCGGCTCGCCCGGGTCCAGGTAGCGCCAGGCGTCGAACAGGTTGGGCCCGAAGCCGGTCTTGCGGATCGACTTCAGGAACTGCTTCGGGATGATCGCGTCGGTGTCGACGTTCTCGCGGTCCATCGGTGCCACGAGGCCCTTGTGCACGGTGAATTTCTGCATGGTGATGTCTATCTGGTCAGTTGAGAACAGAGCAAAAATTGCTTCGCAATTCTTGGTCTGTTCCGCAAGGTTTCATGAGAACTGGCGGACGTCGACGAAGTGGCCATGGACCGCGGCTGCGGCGGCCATGGCCGGGCTCACGAGGTGGGTGCGGCCACCGGCGCCCTGGCGGCCTTCGAAGTTGCGGTTGCTGGTCGAGGCGCAGCGCTCGCCCGGCTCGAGCCGGTCGGCGTTCATCGCCAGGCACATCGAGCAGCCGGGTTCACGCCATTCGAAGCCTGCCGCCTTGAAGATCTGGTCCAGGCCTTCGCGCTCCGCCTGTTCCTTGACCAGGCCCGAGCCCGGCACCACCATGGCGAGCTTGACGTTCTTGGCCACCTTCTGGCCCAGCCGCTTGACCATCGCCGCGGCCTCGCGCATGTCCTCGATGCGGCTGTTGGTGCAGGAGCCGATGAAGACCTTGTCGATCAGGATGTCGTTCATCGGCTTGTTCGGCTCCAGGCCCATGTAGGCCAGCGCGCGCTCGATCGCGCCGCGCTTGTTGGCGTCCTTTTCCTTGTCCGGGTCGGGCACGCGGCCGTCCACCGACACCACCATCTCGGGCGAGGTGCCCCAGGTGACTTGCGGCTTGATCTGCGCGGCGTCGAGCTCGACCACCAGGTCGAAGTGCGCGCCGGGGTCGGACTGCAGCGTCTTCCAGTAGGCGACGGCCTGGTCCCATTCGACGCCGGTCGGCGCCAGCGGGCGGCCCTGGACGTAGGCGATGGTCTTGTCGTCCACCGCCACCAGCCCGGCGCGGGCGCCGGCCTCGATCGCCATGTTGCAGACCGTCATGCGGCCTTCCATGCTCAGGTCGCGGATCGCCGAACCGGCGAACTCGATGGTGTAGCCGGTGCCGCCGGCGGTGCCGATCCTGCCGATGATCGCGAGCACGATGTCCTTGGCGGTGCAGCCCAGCGGCAGCTTGCCTTCAACCTTCACGAGCAGGTTCTTGGCCTTCTTGGCGAGCAGGGTCTGGGTCGCCATCACGTGCTCGACCTCGCTGGTGCCGATGCCGTGCGCGAGCGCGCCGAAAGCGCCGTGGGTCGAGGTGTGCGAGTCGCCGCAAACCACGGTCATGCCGGGGAGGGTGGCGCCCGACTCGGGCCCGATCACGTGCACGATGCCCTGGCGTTTGCTCAGGAACGGAAAGAAGGCGGCGGCGCCGAATTCCTTGATGTTCGTGTCCAGCGTGGTGATCTGTTCCTTGCTGACGGGGTCGGTGATGCCGTCGTAGCCCAGTTCCCAGTGGGTGGTCGGCGTGTTGTGGTCGGCCGTCGCGACCACCGAGCTGATGCGCCAGAGCTTGCGGCCGGCCTCGCGCAGTCCTTCGAAAGCCTGAGGGCTGGTGACTTCATGCACCAGGTGGCGGTCGATGTAGAGGATCGAGGTGCCGTCTTCCTCGGTGTGGACGACGTGTTCGTCCCAGAGTTTGTCGTAGAGCGTGCGTGCCATGGGTCTCTTTCGTGGGAGGGTAATTGTCTTATGCGGCGAGCTGCGCGGGCGTCGCGTCAGTAGGGGTATGCAGGTGCTTGACGAGCATGCGGGCGGCAACCGGCAGGGTCGAGAAGTCGCGTGCGATCAGGCGGATCTGGCGCGCGGCCCAGGCGTCGCTGAGCGCGACGCTGGTCAGGCCGCGGCCGATGCCGCCCTGCATCAGTTCGAAGGCGCGCAGCGGCATCACGCCGACGCCGAGTCCGTTCTCGATCATCCGGCACATCGCGTCGAGGCCCGTCACGTGGATGCGCAGGCGGATGCTGCGGCTTGCGGCCAGCGCGGCCTGGTGCATTGCGACGTAGATCGAGCTGTTGGTGTGCAGGCCGACGTGGTCGTAGTCCAGCGAGTCGACGAAATCGATCGCGCGTTCGCACGCCAGTGCGTGGCCGGCGGGCACGATCAGCGCCAGCGCGTCGTCGCGGTAGGCCAGGCTCTGCAGGTCGGCCGCGCCGTCGGCGAGGTGGCAAACGCCGAGGTCGGCCGCGCCCTCGTAAACGGCGCGCACGACCTCGCTGCTCAAGTGCTCTTCGAGGTCGATCTTGATCGCGTCGTGCTCGCGCGTGAAGGCGCCGAGATCCTCGGGAAGGAACTGAACGATGGCCGAGATGTTGGCGTGCACCCGGACATGCCCGCGCACGCCATCGGCGTACTCGCTGAGTTCGCCCTGCATCTTCTCGAGGCTGTAGAGCACCGATCGCGCATGGTGCAGCAGGCTCTCGCCGGCCGGCGTCAGGTCGACGCCGCGCGCGTGGCGGTAGAGCAGGGGCGTGCCGAGGGTGGCTTCGAGGTCGGACAGCCGCTTGCTGATCGCCGAAGCCGCGATGAACTCGCGTTCCGCCGCGCGACCGATGCTGCCGAGTTCGCAGACAGCCACGAACAACTGCAGCGACGTGAGGTCGATGCGGCGGGCGAAACTGCGTTCGGAAGAGGTCATTGGGGCTTTGGCATCTCGTTCAGAGATGGAAGACCACATTTTCTCTCAGTTTCAACGACGAAGCCATCGCGATCGGCGATGGCTTCGATGCCGCGGCGCGATGAGCGCCGCGGGAATGGCGCTTATTGCTTCTTGGTCGCGGCGTCTTCCATCTTCTGGCCACCCTTCTGGATGTCCTGGCCGGCACCCTTCATGGTGTTGCAGCCGGCCAGCGGCACGGCGAAGGCGAAGACGACGGCGATCATGGCAGCAAGTTGCTTCATGGCGGAACTCCTTGGGGTGGATGACGCCATGAAGTTATTCGCCCGCAGTCTGGCTTCCTGTCAGCCAAAACGCAAAAAAGCTGCCCGAAGGCAGCTTTCCTGTGTGAGAGCCTGACGGCGATCAGCGCTGTGCGATCGGCTTGACGTCGCGCTTGACCGAGCCTTCGAAGAGTTGGCGCGGACGGCCGATCTTGTAGTCCGGGTCGCCGATCATCTCGTTGAGCTGGGCAATCCAGCCGACCGTGCGCGCGAGCGCGAAGACGGCGGTGAACAGCGGCACCGGGATGCCGATCGCGCGCTGCACGATGCCCGAATAGAAGTCGACGTTCGGGTAGAGCTTGCGCGAGACGAAGTATTCGTCTTCCAGGGCGATCTTCTCGAGCGCCATGGCGAGCTTGAACAGGGGATCGTTCTCGAGGCCCAGTTCGCCCAGCACTTCCTTGCAGGTTTCCTGCATCAGCTTGGCGCGCGGGTCATAGTTCTTGTAGACGCGATGCCCGAAGCCCATCAGCTTGACGTTCGAGTTCTTGTCCTTGACCTGCTTGATGAACTCGCCGATCTTGTCGACGCCGCCCGCCTTCTGGATGTCGTAGAGCATGTTGAGCGCCGCCTCGTTGGCGCCGCCGTGGGCCGGGCCCCAGAGGCAGGCCACGCCGGCCGCGATCGCCGCGAAGGGGTTGGTGCCCGACGAGCCGCACAGGCGCACGGTCGAGGTCGAGGCGTTCTGCTCGTGGTCGGCGTGCAGGATGAAGATGCGGTCGAGCGCGCGCTCGAGCACCGGGCTCACCTTGTACTCCTCGCACGGCGTCGCGAACATCATGTGCAGGAAGTTGCCCGCATAGCTGAGGTCGTTCTTCGGGTACATGTAGGGCTGGCCCACGGTGTACTTGTAGGCCATGGCGACCAGCGTCGGCATCTTCGCGATCAGGCGGATCGCGGCGATCTCGCGGTGCTTCGGATTGTTGATGTCCGTGCTGTCGTGATAGAAGGCCGACAGCGCGCCGACCAGGCCGGTCATGATGGCCATCGGGTGCGCGTCGCGGCGGAAACCGCGCAGGAAGAACTGCATCTGCTCGTTGACCATCGTGTGGTTGGTCACGAGCTTCGTGAAGCTGGTCTTCTTGGCCTGGTCGGGCAGCTCGCCGTACAGCAGCAGGTGGCAGGTCTCGAGGAAGTCGCAGTTGGTCGCGAGCTGCTCGATCGGGTAGCCGCGGTACAGCAGTTCACCCTTGTCGCCGTCGATGTAGGTGATGGCCGATTCGCACGAGGCCGTCGACATGAAGCCCGGGTCGTAGGTGAACATGCCCGTCTGGGCGTAGAGCTTGCGGATGTCGATCACGTCAGGGCCGAGGGTCCCCTTGTAGATCGGCAGCTCGACGTTCTGTCCGCCGTTGCTGAACGACAGCGTGGCCTTGTTCTCGGATGCTTTCATTTCGAGTGTCTTTCAAAGAATGGATCAGGAAGATAGGGATTGCGCACCGTCGCTGCGCATCAGTCGCAGCAGTTCGACCACCTCGGCCCCGGCCCATCCGGGCTCGGGCTCCTTTCGCGCGAGCAGGAGGTCGAGCAGGTCGTTGTCCGACAGGTCCATCAATGTCTCCAGTGCCTGTGCCTGCCCGCGGGTCAGGCTTGCCTCGTGCCGTTCGAAGAAGCGGGCAATGAACAGGTCGTTTTCAAGCAGGCCGCGCCGGCAGCGCCACTTGAGCTTGCTCAGCGCACGCACGCTGATCGGCTCGGAGGGGTCGTCGGTGGCTTGCATGGGGTCCGTCACTTGGGCTAGATGGCGCGACGCACCATGAGTTCCTTGATCTTGCCGATCGCCCGGGTCGGATTCAGGTTCTTGGGGCACACGTCGACGCAGTTCATGATCGAGTGGCAGCGGAACAGGCGATACGGGTCTTCAAGGTTGTCCAGGCGCTCGCCGGTGGCTTCGTCGCGGCTGTCGGCGATGAAGCGGTAGGCTTGCAGCAGCCCGGCCGGGCCGACGAACTTGTCGGGGTTCCACCAGAAGCTCGGGCAGCTGGTCGAGCAGCTTGCGCACAGGATGCACTCGTAGAGGCCGTTGAGCTCGTCGCGCTCCTCGGGCGACTGCAGGCGCTCCTTCTCGGGCGGCACGGTGTCGTTCTGCAGGTAGGGCTTGATCGAGTTGTACTGCTTGAAGAACTGCGTCATGTCCACGATCAGGTCGCGGATCACCGGCAGGCCGGGCAGCGGCTTGAGCACGATCGTGCCCTTGAGCGTGAGCATGTTGGTCAGGCAGGCCAGGCCGTTCTTGCCGTTGATGTTCATCGCGTCCGAGCCGCAGACGCCTTCGCGGCAAGAGCGGCGGAACGACAGCGTCGGATCCTGCGCCTTGAGCTTCATGAGGGCGTCCAGCAGCATGCGCTCGTGGCCGTCGAGTTCGATCTCGACGGTCTGCATGTAGGGCTTGGCGTCCTTGTCCGGGTCGTAGCGGTAGATTTGGAATGTGCGCTTCATCGTGATGTCCTTGTGATGCTTTCCCGGGCCTTAGAACGTGCGGACCTTCGGCGGCACCGAGGCCACCGTCAGCGGCTGCAGCTTGACCGGCTTGTACGAGAGGCGGTTGTCCTGGCTGTACCAGAGCGTGTGCTTCATCCAGTTGGCGTCGTCGCGGCCCAGCGGCGCGACCGGATCGTCGGCCGGGCGCTCGTAGTCCTCGACCGTGTGGGCACCGCGGCATTCGCGGCGGGCGGCGGCCGAGACCATCGTGGCCTGCGCCACTTCGATCAGGTTGTCGACTTCGAGGGCTTCGATGCGCGCGGTGTTGAAGACGCGCGACTTGTCCTTGAGGGTGACGGCGGCGACGCGCTTGCGGACCTCGGCGATCTTCTGCACGCCTTCGTCCATCGTGGCCTGCTTGCGGAACACGGCCGCGTGCTGCTGCATCACCGAGCGGATCTCGTTGGCCACGTCCTGCGCGTACTCGCCCGAGGTCGAGGCCTCGAGCTGGTTCAGGCGCTCCAGGGTGCGGTCGGCGGCGTCTGCGGGCAGATCCTTGTGCTCCTTCAGCTTGTCGTTGAACTCGACGATGTGATTGCCGGCCGCGCGGCCGAACACCAGCAGGTCGAGCAGCGAGTTGGTGCCCAGGCGGTTGGCGCCGTGCACGCTCACGCAGGAGCATTCGCCCACCGCATAGAGGCCGTTGACCACGGCGCTGTTGTCCTCGCCCTTCTGGATCACGACCTGGCCGTTGATGTTGGTCGGGATGCCGCCCATCTGGTAGTGGATGGTCGGCACCACCGGGATCGGTTCCTTGGTGATGTCGACGTTGGCGAAGTTGACGCCGATCTCGTACACCGAGGGCAGCCGCTTGTGGATGGTCTCGGCACCGAGGTGGTCGAGCTTCAGCAGCACGTAGTCCTTGTTCGGGCCGCAGCCGCGGCCTTCCTTGATTTCCTGGTCCATCGAGCGCGAGACGAAGTCGCGCGGCGCGAGGTCCTTCAGGGTCGGCGCGTAGCGCTCCATGAAGCGCTCGCCGTTGCTGTTGAGCAGGATCGCGCCTTCGCCGCGGCAGCCTTCGGTCAGCAGCACGCCGGCGCCGGCCACGCCGGTCGGGTGGAACTGCCAGAACTCCATGTCCTGCAGCGGGATGCCCGAGCGCGCGGCCATGCCGAGGCCGTCGCCGGTGTTGATGAAGGCGTTGGTCGAGGCCGCGAAGATGCGGCCTGCGCCGCCGGTCGCCAGCAGCACGGTCTTGGCCTGCAGGATGTGCAGGTCGCCGGTTTCCATCTCGAGCGCGGTCACGCCGACCACGTCGCCTTCGGCGTCGCGGATCAGGTCGAGCGCCATCCATTCGACGAAGAACTGGGTGCGGGCCTCGACGTTCTTCTGGTAGAGCGTGTGCAGCATCGCGTGGCCGGTGCGGTCGGCCGCGGCGCAGGCGCGCTGGACCGGCTTCTCGCCGTAGTTGGCGGTGTGGCCGCCGAACGGACGCTGGTAGATCGTGCCGTCCGGATTGCGGTCGAAAGGCATGCCGAAGTGCTCGAGCTCGTACACGACCTTCGGGGCTTCGCGGCACATGAACTCGATCGCATCCTGGTCGCCGAGCCAGTCGGAGCCCTTGATCGTGTCGTAGAAGTGGTAGTGCCAGTTGTCCTCGCTCATGTTGCCGAGCGAGGCGCCGACGCCGCCTTGGGCCGCGACGGTGTGCGAGCGGGTCGGGAACACCTTCGAAAGCACGGCGACGTTGAGGCCGGCGCGTGCCAGTTGCAGGGATGCGCGCATGCCGGAGCCGCCGGCGCCGATGATGACGACGTCGAACTTGCGCTTGGTGATTTGATCTTTGGTGTAAGTCATTGGGTTAGAGCCTCCAGAGCACTTGAATGGCCCAACCCGCGCAACCGACAAGCCAGACGATCGTGAAAACTTGCAACAGCAGCCGGATGCCGACCGGCTGGACGTAGTCCATCCAGACATCGCGCATGCCGACCCAGACGTGATAGAGCAGCGAGGCGATCACCACGAAGGTGAGCACCTTCATCCATTGGGCGGCGAAGATGCCGGCCCAGAGGTCGTAGCCGATCGGGCCGCGCTTGAAGATCACCTGCGCCAGCAGGATCACGGTGAAGAGCGCCATCAGGGCGCCGGTGATGCGCTGGCTCAGCCAGTCGCGCAAGCCGTAGTGCGCACCGACGACGATGCGCTTGGAGCCGTAGTTCACGGACATTGTCAGTTTCCTATTCAGTTGGGGTCAGAGCTGAAGATCCGACCCGCAAGAAATCAATAAAGGCCGAACAGCTTGGCGCCGAGGACGACGGTCAGCAGGACGCTCAGGAACAGCGTGGCGAGTGCCGTGCTGTTGCCGCTCTTCTTTTCGACCGCGGCGTGGCTCACGTCCATCCACAGATGGCGCAGGCCGGCGATGAAGTGGTGCAGGTAGGCCCAGATGAGCGCCAGCGCGACCAGCTTGAGGAACCAGCCCGGAAGGAATCCGACCCCGATGTTGAAGGCGGCCGTGAAGCGCGCGAAGGAAATCTCGGAAGACACCGAGGTGTCGAACATCCAGATGATGAAGGGCAGCAGCAGGAACATCAGCACGCCGCTGACGCGGTGCAGGATCGAGACGATGCCCGCCGGCGGCAGCCGATAGGTCGTCAGATCGGAGAGCGGATTGATGTTGCGGAACTCGCGCCGCGGCGGTCGGGGAGGGTTGGCCAGCTCTGTCATGGGGGGCTTTCGGTATTTTTTAGAGGGCGGCTTGTTCTGAAGCAAGAAAATGCAAACAACTCAAAATTCTATTGCAATGCACCATCGTGCCGTTCGGGGAGGATAGGTCATCGCACTGGGGCACTCGGATGCTTGAGCTCCCGCAATGGTTTGGGTGGGCCTGTTCACCCCAGCTCGTTGCGATAGTGGTGCGTGTCCGTGCGGTAGAGGCCGCGGCGCAATTCCATGGGCGTGTCATGGTAGGTGAGGGCCAGGCGTTCGACGCTCAGCAGCGGCGTCGCCGTGCTGACGGCCAGCAGCTCGGCCTGCGCCGCGTCGGGCAGGACGGCGCGGATTTTTTCCTCGGCGCGCACCATGCGCACGCCGAATTCGGTCTCGAACAGCGCGTACATGGGGCCGCGCCACGCGGTGAGCCGTTCGGCCGTGAGTCCCTTGAACGGCGTTCCCGGCAGCCAGAGCTCCTCCAGGATGGTCGGCGTGCCGCGATAGGCCAGCACGCGGCGCACCTGCAGCACGGCGTCGCCGGTGCGCAGCGCCAATGCGCGGGCGACGTCGGCGCTGGCGCGCTGGCGCCGGCAATCGACGATCGTGCGCTGGGCGGGTCCGTCGCTGTCGACATCGCCGCTGTCCGGCACCAGCTTCAGGAATCGGTACTGCACGTGCTGCTCGGCGTGGGTGGCGACGAAAGTGCCCTTGCCCTGGCGACGCACCACGAGGTTTTCGGCCGCAAGTTCGTCGATGGCCTTGCGCACCGTGCCCTGGCTGACCCGAAAGCGTGCCGCGAGGTCGATTTCGCTCGGAATGGGTTCGCCCGGCTTCCATTCGCCGGCGTGCAGGCTCTGCAGGATCAGCGATTTGATCTGCTGGTAGAGCGGACTGAACGACGGCGTGGCGAGCTCGGCGACGGCGGTGGGAGAGGTGGTCATGGGTGCGTCGGCGCACCGCGGCGGGTGCTTTCCGGGCGACATCTTATATAAGACATAAGACAGGCGCCACCGAAACCGCAAATCGGCATAAAATCGAAGACGTCCGAAGCCTGGGCGCCATCGTCCGGCCCGACCTTGTGGCCGCACCTTGCGGTCACGCACCGTTTTCACTCATTTCCTGGAGTTATCCCATGAGCAAAAAGCCTGTTCGCGTTGCCGTCACCGGTGCCGCTGGCCAAATCGGTTACGCCCTGCTGTTCCGCATCGCCTCCGGCGAAATGCTTGGCAAGGACCAGCCGGTCATCCTGCAATTGCTCGAAGTCCCCGTCGAAGGCCCGCAAAAGGCGCTTAAGGGCGTGATGATGGAGCTCGACGACTGCGCCTTCCCGCTGCTGGTCGGCATGGAAGCCCACAGCGATCCGATGACCGCCTTCAAGGACGCCGACTACGCGCTGCTGGTCGGTTCGCGTCCGCGCGGCCCGGGCATGGAACGCGCCGAGCTGCTGGCCGTCAACGGCGCCATCTTCACCGCGCAGGGCAAGGCGCTCAACGCCGTGGCGAGCCGCAACGTGAAGGTGCTGGTGGTCGGCAACCCGGCCAACACCAACGCCTACATCGCGATGAAGAGCGCACCGGATCTGCCGCGCAAGAACTTCACCGCCATGCTGCGCCTCGACCACAACCGCGCCGCCAGCCAGCTCGCCGCCAAGACCGGCAAGGCCGTGGCCGACATCGAGAAGCTCACCGTCTGGGGCAACCATTCGCCCACGATGTACGCCGACTACCGCTTCGCCACCATCAACGGCGAAAGCGTCGCCAAGATGATCAACGACCAGGAATGGAACGCCAACGTGTTCCTGCCGACGGTCGGCAAGCGCGGCGCCGCCATCATCGAGGCGCGCGGCCTGTCGTCGGCCGCCTCGGCCGCCAACGCAGCGATCGACCACATGCGCGACTGGGCCCTCGGCACCAACGGCAAGTGGGTCACGATGGGCATCCCGTCGGACGGCCAGTACGGCATTCCGAAGGACACCATGTTCGGCTTCCCGGTCACCTGCGAGAACGGCGAGTACAAGCTGGTCGAGGGCCTCGAGATCGACGCCTTCAGCCAGGAGCGCATCAACAAGACGCTCAAGGAACTGCAGGACGAGCAGGCCGGCGTCGCCCACCTGCTGTAAGCCGCCCGCTGCATGCTCGACTGGAATCCCGCGCTCTACGGCCGCTACGAGGACGAGCGCACGCGTCCGGCCCGGGAACTGCTGGCGCGCGTGCCGCTGGCCGAGGCGGCACGCGTGTTCGACCTCGGCTGCGGGCCGGGCAATTCCACCGAGCTGCTGGTGCAGCGCTTTCCGGGCGCTGCCGTTGTCGGCACCGACAACTCCGAGGCGATGCTCGCGAGCGCGCGCGAGCGGTTGCCGCAGGCCCGCTTCGAACTCGGCGACATCGCGACCTGGGCGCCCGAAGCGGCGCCCGACCTCATTTATGCCAATGCCGCCCTGCAGTGGGTGCCCGACCACGAGGCCCTGATTCCCAGGCTCTTCGCGGCCCTGGCGCCCGGGGGCGTGCTGGCGATCCAGATGCCCGACAACCGCGAGGAGCCCACGCATCGGCTGATGCGCGAGGTGGCGGCCGAGGCGCCCTGGGCGCAGGCCATCGGCAATCCCGACCGCCTCCGCACCCGACTGCTGGCGATCGACGGCTACTACGACCTGCTCGCGGGCGAGGCTGCGGCGGTCGATGTCTGGCGCACCGCGTACCAGCATCCGATGGCTTCCGCGGCGGCGATCGTCGAGTGGGTTAGCGGCACGGGCCTCAAGCCCTTCGTCGACCCCTTGCCCAGCGAACTCAGGACCAGCTACCTGGCCGAATACGAACGCCGCATCGCGCGGGCCTATCCGGCGCGCACCGATGGCCGGCTGCTGCTGGCTTTTCCCCGGATGTTCATCGTGGCGCAGAAGAAAGCATGAGCGCAAGCCACTCGACTCCTCATCCGCGCGAGGTGCTGCTCGGCGCCCAGGCCGGCTCGGTGGCGCTGCCGGTCTGCGACCATTACAGCGGCGTCGAAGCGCGCATGCGCAAGAGCCTGGCGCTGCAGGCCGAGATGGCCCAGGAATTCGGCGCCTGCGTGTTCGACGTCACCCTCGACTGCGAGGATGGAGCCCCGATCGGCGGCGAGGCCGAGCATGCGGCGCTGGTCACCGAACTCGCGCTGTCCGCCGCACCGGGCATGCGGGTCGGCGCGCGGGTCCATCCGGTCGACCATCCTTCGTTCCCGGGCGACGTCATGACGATCGCCGGCCGGGCCGGCCAGCGCCTGAGCCACCTGATGGTGCCCAAGGTGGAAACCATCGCCGACGTACTTGAGGCCGTGCAGGCGCTCGATGCCGCCGATGCCGACGCACTGCCGCTGCATGTGCTGATCGAATCGCCGCTGGCGGTGCACCATGCCTTCGAGATCGCGGCCCACCCCCGGGTGCAGTCGCTGAGCTTCGGGCTGATGGATTTCGTCTCGGCGCACGGCGGCGCCATTCCGGCCGACGGCATGGCCGCCGCCGGGCAATTCACGCACCCGCTGGTGGTGCGCGCCAAGCTCGAGATCGCATCCGCCGCCCATGCGCATGGCAAGGTGCCTTCGCATTGCGTCGTGACCGAGTTCAACGACATCGATGCGATGCGCGCCGCGGCCCGCAAGGCGGCCGGCGAATTCGGCTATACGCGGATGTGGAGCATCCATCCGAACCAGATCCGTCCGATCCTCGAGGCCTTCGCGCCCGACGAGCGGCAGATTCAAATCGCTACAAAAATCATGGCTGCTGCGGCGGCCGTGGCGTGGGCGCCGGTCAGTATCGATGGCACATTGCATGACCGCGCCAGTTACCGCCATTTCTGGCAGGTGCTCGAACGGGCGCACGCCACCGGCCGCAACCTGCCTTCCGAGGCACAGGCCTGGTTCGCTCCCGCTATCCCCTGAAAACCCATCCCCCGAAGGAAACTCATCCATGAAGACGATTGCCTTGATCGCCGCCGCCCTCGCATTGCCGCTGGCGGCAATGGCACAGAACAATGCTGCAAGCACCACGGCGAAGCAGCCGGCAGCCAACACGACCGGCAAGAAGGTCGTGCAGAAGGTGGTGCCCAAGCGCATCATCAAGAAGGTCGAAGAGGCCAAGCCCATCAGCGAAGAAACCGACATCACGCTCTCGGAGCAGGACCTGAAGGTCGCCGAGACCATCCTGACCGGCACCATCAAGTGCGAACTCGGCGCCAGCGTGAACATCGAGGCCGACCCCAAGAAGCCCGGCTTCTTCATCCTGACGCATGCCAACGTGAAGTACCGCCTGCACCCGGTCACCAGCCGCACCGGCGCGGTCCGGCTCGAAGACCCGGTCCGCGAGGCCATGTGGCTGCAGCTGGGCAACAAGTCGATGCTCATGAGCCAGAAGCAGGGCCTGCGGCTGGCCGACGAATGCCAGGCGGCCAAGCAGGTCGAGGTGGCCGAGGACATGAAGAAGAACCCGCCCAAGAGCCTGTTCGAGGGCGGCGACACGCCGCCGGCCACCAAGAAGCAGTAGTCATC
>NZ_JBFUFO010000023.1:0-102939 GCF_056403395.1 Variovorax sp. P2_H12
GAGATCGTGGACAGCGTCAAGCGCGTGACGGACATCATGGGCGAGATCACGGCGGCGAGCCAGGAGCAGACCTCGGGGATCGAGCAGATCAACCAGGCGATCACGCAGATGGACCAGGTGACGCAGCAGAACGCGGCGCTGGTGGAGGAGGCCTCGGCGGCCGCGCAGTCGCTGCAGGAGCAGGCCGGCAATCTGTCGCAGGTGGTCGGCGCCTTCAAGCTGCAGGCCTAGGCACGCCCCGGGTCCCCGACGGCGCCGGTTCCACGGCGTCGATTCAGCGGCGCCCCGTCGCTAGACATTCTGCGAGTCGTCGCCGTCGTCGGGATGCTGCTCGCCGAAGCGCTTCTCGGCCTCGGCCAGGTGCGTGGTGAGGACGTGCGAGATCACGTTGATGCCGAGTCCCGCGAACAGCGCCGGCAGCAGGTAGAGCGCCACCCGCAACTCCGAGACGAAGAGCACATCGTCCGCCAGCGAGGGCGTGGTCGCGGCGGTGGTGGCCAGCCGCTGCAGGAAGTAGACGTTCACGGCCGCGATCGCGACCAGCGAGAACCCGAGCACCAGCACGGTCCGGCGCGAGATCGCCTGCTTGACGATCATCACGCCGTAGATGCAGAACGGCAGCACCACCGAGACCGCCACCATCAGCCAGAAGCTCGCTTCCGTGAAGACCGAATCGCTGATGTGCATGGCATCTGTCTCCGGCTGAGCTGACTGGGAATCATCGTCCCGGGCGCGTCATCATCGCGGGAACGGCGCGCGCTGTCAGCCACCGGCCGCGTTTTTGCCGTGCCGGCTTGCGCCGCCAGTCGCTATAGTTTTGACCACCCTGACATGGAGCCCCAATGCGCATCTGGAAAAAAGAGATCTCGATCGAGGCACTGACCCTGAGCCACGTGGACACCACGGTGTCGCTGCTGGGCATCGAATTCCTCGAAGTAGGCGACGACTTCATCCGGGCCCGCGTGCCGGTCGACCGGCGCACGGTGCAGCCCTTCGGCCTCCTGCACGGCGGGGTGTCGGTGGTGCTGGCGGAGACGCTGGGCTCCTGCGGCGCCTACTACTCGGCGCCCGAAGGCCAGGGCGCGGTGGGGCTGGACATCAATGCCAATCACATCCGCGCGGCCACCTCGGGCTGGGTCACGGCCACCGCGCGGCCGGTGCACCTGGGCCGCACGACGCAGGTCTGGCAGATCGACATGACCAACGACGCCGGCGACCTGAGTTGCGTCTCGCGCATCACCATGGCGGTGCTCGCCCCGAAAGCCGGCTGAGCGCCACCGCGTGCGCGCCGGCAAAGAACAACAACCGAGGAGAAGAAGACCATGAGCAATTCCTACCTGCCCCGCTGGCGCAAGGTCGCCACCACCGCGGGCTCCGTCGTCGCACCCGACGAGCGCCTGTCGTGGCCGCAGACGGCCGCGATGGGCGTGCAACACGTGATCGCGATGTTCGGCGCCACCGTGCTGGCGCCGATCCTGATGGGCTTCAACCCCAACATCGCGATCCTGATGAGCGGCATCGGCACCCTGCTGTTCTTCTTCATCACCGGCGGGCGCGTGCCGAGCTACCTGGGCTCGAGCTTCGCCTTCATCGGCGTGGTGATCGCGGCCAGCGGCTATTCGGGCAGCGGGCCCAACGCCAACCTGGGCGTTGCGCTCGGCGGCATCATCGCCTGCGGGCTGATCTACGCGCTGATCGGCGTGCTGGTGGCGCTCACCAACGAGCGCCACACCAAGTCGGCGCCGGTCAAGGGGCTGGAGGGCATCGAGGTGGAGGAGGTCGAGCAGGACGTGGCCGTGCACTGGATCGAGCGGCTGATGCCGCCGGTGGTGACCGGCGCGGTGGTCGCCGTGATCGGGCTCAACCTGGCGAGCGTGCCGATCAAGAACATGGCGCCGACCGGCTTCGACACCTGGATCCAGGTCCTGACCTTCCTGTGCGTCGGCCTGATCGCGGTCTATTCGCGCGGCATGGTGCAGCGGCTGCTGATTCTCATGGGCCTGATCGCCGCCAGCCTGATCTATGCGGTGCTGACCAACGGCATGGGCCTGGGCAAGCCGATCGACCTCGCGCCGCTGGCGACCGCGCCCTGGTTCGGCCTTCCGACCTTCTCCAGGCCGGTGTTCGAGGTCAACGCCATGCTGCTGATCGCGCCGGTGGCCATCATCCTGGTGGCCGAGAACCTCGGCCACCTGAAGGCCGTGGGCGCGATGACCGGCCGCGACCTCAATCCCTGGCTGGGCCGCGCCTTCATCGGCGACGGTGTCGCCACGATGGTGAGCGGCGCCGTGGGCGGTACCGGCGTGACGACCTACGCCGAGAACATCGGCGTGATGGCCGCGACCAAGATCTATTCGACCGCGATGTTCGTGGTCGCCGCGCTGATCGCGCTGGTGCTCGGCTTCAGCCCCAAGTTCGGCGCGCTGGTGCAGGCGATCCCGCTCGCCGTGATGGGCGGCGTGAGCATCGTGGTGTTCGGCCTGATCGCGGTCGCGGGCGCCAAGATCTGGGTCGACAACAAGGTCGATTTCTCGCAGAACAAGAACCTGATCGTGGCCGCGATCACGCTGATCCTCGGCACCGGCGATTTCACGCTCAAGTTCGGCCAGTTCGCGCTCGGCGGCATCGGCACCGCGACCTTCGGCGCGATCCTGCTCTACGCGCTGCTCGCGCGTTCGCGGGACTGAGGCGCGGCCAGGCAAAAAAAAGCCCCGCGCGAGCGGGGCCTCAACGCGGCGCAATCGCAAGGATTCCGCCGCGACTTGCTTCAGTTGGCGGGCATGTAGGTCGCGAAGCCCTTGAGGAACAGCACCTGCTGGGCGTCCGTGCCGGACAGCTGGAACAGCGTGACCTTGGTGCCGCCGGCGTAGACCGAGTTGCCGTTGATGGTCCCGCAATGGTCGTCGCCACTGGATTCCGCGCTGCAATAGATCTTGGCCTTGCGTGCGCTGGCGGAGACATCGACCCGGTCTTCGAAGTCCACCCCGCTGAACGACTTGCCGTAGGCGGTCAGCGCGGTCGGCGAGACCGCACCGGCCGGGACCGTCCAGCCGTCCACGTCGCCCTCGGCGCTGAAGTCGATCAGGCTCGGCTCGTTGGCATTCGGCGGATCGAAGACGATGGCGCCGGTCGACGCGGTCCCCGACACCACCTCGGCCCGCAGCGCCGGCGTCATCTCGGCGAACTTCCGCTGCCTGGCCTCGGCGATGGTCGGCACACGCGCGGTCAGGCGGTGCGTCTGGGTCACGGTGCTGCTGTCCTGGAAGGTCAGCACCACCGTGAACACGCCCTGCTCCGGCAGCTGGCGCAGCTCCTCGTCGCTGAGCTGCGGCAGGAAGAAGGCGTTGGGTTCCGCCGCCGACGGATGGCCCGGGCGGGCAGCATCCCGGTAGCCCCCGGCGATGCGCAGCAGCGAGGTGTTCCCGGTCAGACCATTCGGCTTGTCCACCACCAGGTTGGCGTTGCCCGCGCCCGGCTTGTAGGTGTAGGAGGCGCCGTTGGGGATCGTCACGACCGCCTGGACCAGCGGATTGCCGGCGCCTTTGATCTGGCCCTTGGGAATCGTCACGTTGTACGCCACGTTCAGATAGCTGGACGCCGGCGCATTCAGGAAATCGCGGTCCTGCACGGTCGGCAGGACGTTGACGTTGTAGTTGTACTGGTTGCCGATCAGCTTGAGCACGCCGTCGACGCTCTTGGCGACGAGATTCTGGTTCTGCTCCGCGCCCGTGCTGTCGACGCTGCGGTAGCTCAGCACCATGTCGCCGTTCGGACGGAAGAACTGCTGCACGCCGCGGTCGAACTTGAGGCCGGTGGCGCCGGGCCTGAAGAGCGACGAGAACGCGCCGGGGTTGCCGACCTTGCTGCCGTTGTTGAGGAAGCTGGCCGGATCGTCGTTCGCGAACAGGGTCTTGCATTCCGGCGCGATGACGTCGGCCGCGCCGCCGCTCACCGGTGCCGTGTCGTTGGGTGCGTTGACCCGCTTCGACAGCGGCAGCGCGTAGCACTGCGTGAGGCGCTCGAACAGCGCAGCCACGGCCAGCGAGGCGCCGGCCGGTGCCAGCGTCGCGGTCGCGACGGACTGCGGCAGGGCCGGCGGCGTCGCATCGCTGCTGCGAAAGACGATCGAGACCGGCGCAGCGCCTTCGGTGGCGGGCACGCTCTTGACCGTGATCTCGATGTTGGCGGCCGTGCCGTCGGGCCGCACGCTCACGGCGATCGAGTCGAGCAGGCGGTCGTGGCCGGAGCCGTCGGCCGTGAAGCTGCCGCTGATCGGGTCGACGGCGTCGCCGATCAGGGTCAGCAGCGGCTGCAGCGCGGCGATCAGTTCGGCCACCTGCTGCTTGACCGTGGCGTCGGTCACCACGTCGGGCTGGGTCGCGATGGCGCCGGCCAGGTTCGCCGGATCGCCATTGGGCGCGAGGCGGGAAACGATGATGGTGGTCAGCGGCGTGACGTTGACGTTGCCGCCCGCTGCGCTCGAAGTGGTGCTGTAGAGGGTCAGGTCGTCGCGCGCGGCCGTGATCACGAGCGGCGCCTTGGTGCCCGCGGGCAAGGCGCATTCGTAGGCCCCCTTGGCGTCGGTCTCGGTGCTGCACACCGTGACGCCGCGCTGGTCGATCACCGTCACCTTGGCGCCCGCGAAGGCGGCGCCGGTGGCGGCGATGCCGCTCAGCTTGGCGGCCGCCGGCGTGGCGGTATCGCCGCCGGCGCCACCGCCACTGCTACTGCCACCGGTGCTGGTGCCGCCGGTGGGCAGGAAGCCCCCGCTGCCACCGCCGCCGCCGCCACAGGCGGCGAGCGACAGCACAAGCGCCGTCGAAAGGGCAAATCTCGTCTTCTTTGGATGAATGCGCAACAAAATCAAACTCCTCGGTAATTCGGACCGCTAACGAACTGTTACAGCGGTGAAAGGAGTCTCTCCGTGGGCCGAGGCGCGATGAATAGTGCAATTGCACTAAGCGAGCGCTGGCGCGGGCCCGCGAGCGTGAGGGAAATCACGCCGCGGCGCGCGCGAAGTGCAACCTGGTGCAAGAAGTGTTGTCCGGCCGGCCTATTGCGGCGACGTTTTGCAACGTCCGGCCCCATGCCCGTTAGACTCCAACGCTTTTCGCACAAGCTTTTCCATGGCAGATGCATCCGCCGCGCGCACCAGGGCGGTATTCGAATTCAAGAGCGCCACGCTGCCGCTGATCGCAGTCATCCTCAAGACGGCCGATCTCGGGGTGCTGGCGGAAGCGCTCGACGCCCAGTTGGCGGACTCGCCCGACTTCTTCGAACAGGAGCCGGTGGTCATCGACCTCTCGCAACTGCAGGACGAAGAGTCCGACGCCGGGGATACGCTCGACTTCGCCGCGCTGCGCAGCCTGCTGGCGCGCCACCAGACCCAGCCGGTGGCGGTGCGCGGCGGCAGCGATGCGCAGCACGCCGCGGCCCGCGCCGCCGGCCTGTCGATCACCGCGATGCCGGTGGCGCCGGCCCCGCGCCCCGCCGCCCCGCCCGCCGAAGCTGTCGCCGAAGCGCCACAGATCGTGCGCGAAGTGCCGGTGCCGGCCAACGGCACGCTGGTGATCGACAAGCCGTTGCGCTCGGGCCAGCAGGTCTACGCGCGCGGTGGCGACGTGATCGTGACCGCGGTGGTGAGCTTCGGCGCCGAAGTGATCGCTGACGGCAACGTCCACGTCTACGCGCCGTTGCGCGGCAAGGCCATCGCCGGAGCGCGCGGCGACACCACGGCGCGCATCTTCACGACCTGCATGGAAGCGCAGCTGGTGGCGATCGCGGGCATCTACCGCACCTCGGAAGTGGCGCTGCCTGCCGAGATCGCCGGCCAGGCGGCACGGATCTCGCTCGACGGCAAGAAAATCGTCATGGATCCGATCCGGTGAGCGAAGAGGCGCTCGCGCACGGCGACCAAACAACTGAAACGAACAAACGAAGAAGGAATGGCATGGCCAAAATTGTGGTGGTGACCTCGGGCAAGGGCGGCGTCGGCAAGACGACCACGAGCGCGAGCTTCGCATCGGGACTGGCATTGGCAGGCAAGAAGACGGCCGTGATCGACTTCGACATCGGCCTGCGCAACCTCGACCTGATCATGGGCTGCGAGCGGCGCGTGGTGTACGACCTGGTCAACGTGATCCAGGGCGAGGCCAACCTGCACCAGGCGCTGATCAAGGACAAGCAGTGCGACAACCTGTTCGTGCTGGCCGCCTCGCAGACCCGCGACAAGGAGGCGCTGACCCAGGATGGCGTCGAGAAGATCCTCAAGGAACTGGCCGAACAGGGCTTCGACTACATCGTCTGCGACTCGCCCGCGGGCATCGAGACCGGCGCGATGATGGCGATGCACTTCGCCGACGAGGCGCTGATCGTGACCAACCCCGAGGTCTCCTCGGTGCGCGACTCGGACCGCATCCTGGGCATGCTGGGCTCCAAGACCAAGCGCGCCAAGGAAGGCAGCGAGCCGATCAAGGAGCACCTGCTGATCACGCGCTACAACCCGAACCGCGTGGCCGGCGGCCAGATGCTGTCGCTCGAAGACATCCAGGACATCCTGCGCATCAAGCTGATCGGCGTGATTCCCGAGTCCGAAACCGTGCTGCAGGCCTCCAACCAGGGCGTGCCCGCGATCCACGACACCGACACCGACGTGGCGCAGGCCTACAGCGACGTGGTCGCGCGCTTCCTGGGCGAAGACAAGGCGATGCGCTTCGTCGACGCCGAGAAGCCGGGCTTCTTCAAACGAATCTTCGGAAGGTAGCCATGTCTCTTTTTTCCTTTCTGCTCGGCGAGAAGAAGAAGACGGCGAGCGTCGCCAAGGAACGGCTGCAGATCATCCTCGCGCACGAGCGCAGCAGCCTGGGCGCCAAGCGGCCCAACTACCTGCCGGAACTGCAGCGCGAGCTGATCGCGGTGATCTCGAAATACGTGTCGATCAAAGCCGAGGACATCAAGGTGCACCTCGAGAAGCAGGACGACCTCGAGGTGCTCGAGGTCAAGATCGAGCTGCCGGACGCACTGGCGGCCCGCAGCTAGGCATTCGTTCGCGACCTGCCGCGATGCTTGTCGCGGGTCAATGAGTCCCTCGCGCGGGAGGGCTGGCCTTGTGTCTTTCCTTGAGGAGATCACACATGGCAGCCTCGCGTGGATGGCAGGAAACTGCCGTCTTGCCCGGAGCAATGCCTTGCATGGTCGGCAGGGCCTCTGCCATACCAGCCCCGGCCATCGTGCCCAATTTAAAAGTGAATTCACCATGACCAGCCCGCTCTACAACGCCTCCGTTCCCGTCATGCAGCAGATGCTGCGCGCCCTGTCCGATGTACTCAAGAAGGCCGAAGACCACGCGACACAAAAAAATATCGATCCGAATGCTCTGCTGCAGGCGCGACTATTCCCCGACATGTTTCCGCTAATACGTCAGGTACAGATCGCCTCGGACTTCTCCAAAGGCATTGCCTCCCGACTGGCTGGTGCCGAGGTGCCATCCTGGCCCGACACCGAGGTCAGCTTCGCCGACCTGCAAGCGTTGATTGCCAAGGCTCTAGCCCATATCGAATCCTTCAAGTCCGAGCAATTTGATTCAAGCGAGAGCCGCGAGATCGTACTGCGCCCCGGCACGCCCAAGGAAAAGAAGCTGACCGCCAGCGCATATCTTTTGCACTATGGTCTGCCGCAGTTTTTCTTCCACGTGACCACCGTCTATGCCATCTTGCGCCACAACGGTATTGAGATCGGTAAGCGCGACTATATGGGTGCCTACTAACACAAGGTTCAGCCACTCGGGCCACTGCCGCGCGATGGCATGGCGCACAGCACCGCGTACAGCGCATGGCCCGTTTGCCCCTTGAGCCAGCACCGATCCATTCCGTTGTCGCTTGAGGTGCCCGATGGCGGGCTCGACCGCCTGTCTTCGTTTGAGCCAGCGTCTTTGTTGATCGGTCGTCGTCTTGATCCGGCCCCGGTGAATGCTCGGCCAGCGTATGCCCGTCATACGGATTGCCCGTGAAGCTGCGCGCCCCAACCATCAAGCCCTGCTTGTGCGTGACCGCCACGCGGACCTTCCCGCCGAACTCATGGGCTTGCGAGCCTTGCCGTGACTGGCGGCATCGCCTAGGCCTTCGTTCGCGACCTGCCGCGATGCTTGTCGCGGGTCAATGAGTCCCTCGCGCGGGGCCGCTACCGGCGCGGCAAGCAGGTCGGAGAACAGCTACGCGCCGAGGTCGCCAAGCTGGTCAAGGACTAGCCGGAGAAAAGATATCGGGTGCACCCGCCGACTCTTAGCACGGCGGTACAAAGGGCGACGGCAAGCTTCATCGGATTGCCCTCGCTTTGTTGCCGCGCGTTCTGCCGCAAGGCGTTGCGCCTGACGTTAATCCCTCGAACCTATGACTTCAGGCGGCAATGTGCTTTGCAAGGTATCTCGCTGAACTCCCCTCCGAAAGTCCCGCGCCGAACACGACTTTGGAGCAAGCCTGTGCGACAGCAGTATGCGAGCGAGGATGGGCGTGGCGTTTGAAACAAGTCCGCGCGGCACTAGACTTCAGCGCACCAACAACAACCCAGAGGGGGCATCTCGTGAATCTTCAGAACCTCGTTCCCATGCTTGGGCCTGTGCTCGCCATCTCTCTGATCGTCTTCAGCATCGTTCTGACGATCGCATGGATCATCGTGCCGTTCGCGATCATCGGCACCAAGCCAATCCTTCGCGAGATTTTGGCGGAACTGCGCGCCCAACGGCGCAGCGGCGGCGGCCAGAAGGAGCCGCGCCTTTGAATGGTGCGCCGCGTTCTCTTTGGCTTTCGCTGAGCAACTGAACCGCAAGCCATAAGCTCGCGACGAGTGCCCTTGCCAGGGCCGGTCATTGCGCACCTCGACCCCGCACGGGCAGATCGACATGGGCTTGGCGTGTGCTTATGCACATTCCACAAGACGGAAGGTGAAAACTGCGCCGCGTTTTGTGAGGAAATGTGTGTAGATCGACGAGAATCCGCGCGGACTTCAATGGAGGCGTCCTTGGCAGAAAAACACCCATACACCAGTGCCCCTGGTCATATCGCGGCGACGCTTGCTCAGCTTCGCAAAGCTTTTCCAAGCGTCGTCAACGCGGAGACGCTCAAGAAGTTCGAAATTGCCCCGAACAATGAGACATACGTTCTGAACATCTTGAAGTTCCTCAAGGTCATTGACGCCGAGGGGAAGAAGAACACCTCGGTGGCTCCGCTCTTCCACAAGAACGATGATGAGTTTGAGCCGGGGCTCGCTAAGTTGGTCCGCGACGCGTATGCGCAAGTCTTCGAGACGTATGGAGAGAATGCTTGGGACACACCGACCTCGAAGCTCATCGCGTTCTTTCGCACTCACGACGACACGAGCGAGGTAGTGGGCACGCGGCAGGCGGCGACGTTTCGGGCACTCGCGAAGTTCTCCGGCAAAGGCAGTAGCGCCGAGCCAGCCGTACCGAAGCCCAAGGCCGCCACGAAAACGAAGCCAGCAGCCAAGAAGACAGCAGCCGCCAGCGCTGCGCCAGCAGCACCAGCAGTCAATACACCTCTCGGCCCCGGAGCAGGCGCAGGCAACGGTCAACAACCAACGGGGATGGCCCTCACCGTCCGCGTCGAGATCAATCTGCCTCCCGGCGGCGATCAGGCGACGTATGACGCGATCTTCAAGAGCATTCGCGAGAATCTTTTGAATGGCAACGGCGCTTGACCTGTTCGAGCTCATAGTTCGTCGGTCCTTCGCATCGGATGCAAAGGATGGCGACAGCGCAGCGTCAAACGACAAGCCTCCGCATCCGTTCGAACTTCGAAACGTTCATCCGGCCTTCCCTCCAAAAGTCAAGAATCTCTTCGACGACTCGCACTGCGCTGAGGCCACTTTCCACGCGTTCAAGTTCGTCGAGAAAGTGGTGCAACAGCACTCCGGAAAGCAGGAGAGCGGTCAGAAGCTGATGTTGGCGGTGTTCGACAAGACCAAGCCGCTGATCAAGCTGAATCCGCTTCTAACGCAATCCGAGCAGGACGAGCAGGAGGGGTATCGCTTCATGTTCTCAGGCGCGGTTCAAGGCATTCGGAATCCTGGCGGGCACGAGATCGAGTTGAGCGATGACCCGGACGTTTGCCTCGATCATCTCGCTTTCGCCTCGCTGCTTCTGCGTCGCCTGGAGCGCAGCGGCTTCAAGACCGTATGAGCAAGTTGCTTTACCCGTTCTCCTGGATCGTCGCCGCCTACTTCGGCGTCGGCTTCATCGCTAAGGCTGGCCTCCCGCCGAAAACCGATTTGTTGATCGGTGACGCATTCTTCGTTGGGCTGTTTCTGTTCTTTCTGTTCCTGCCCTTCTTCAACAAGATCAAGGTCGGGTCGTGGCTTGAACTTGAGCGAGAAATCAAGGAAGCGAAGAAGGAGGCGACGGCCGCCACGCAGGAGTTGGCTGATTTCAAGATTGAGGTTCGTAACACGTTGAACGTCGTTTCGACACAAAGGACCAACGTCTACGTCAATGGCGCGCCGAACGCTGCCCAGCTTCGCGAGCAGCAGGCGGCGATAGCGACCAAGTTGGATTCCACGGAACAGTCCACGGTCGCAAAGTACGAAGAGACCGTCAAGTCTCAGGAGTCAGACGACGTTGCGTATGTTCTCGCCAAGGTTCGCATCGACATCGAGCGACTGCTACGCACTATCGTTGGTAAGCGAATCGGCCCCGTACCGAACACCAACATAAAACTTGCCAGTGCTCGTCAGTTGTTCGATTCACTCGTCCAGATGGAGGAAGCGTGGGAGTATCTCCGGCGTCCGTTCGAGTATGTAAACCGAGTTTGCAACGCAGCCATTCACGGTCAACTCGTCTCTTCCGAACAGGCTGATGAGGCGCTCAAGCTCGGCGCGCAGATCATCGCAGCGCTCAAACAGCATCCAAACGCCAACAACGGATCAGCCTAGTCCACGGAATCAGAACGCATTTCTACCAGCAGGCCGAGGGCAACTCGGCGGCGGTTCAGGCCCATGCGGAGGATTTTGGCGAGTTCAGTCGCTACGTGTCCCTCCTAGACAGCTACGTTTCGCAGACCTTCAAGAAGGGACCTTGCGGACTTCGTCTGCGTCGAATTGATCATCAAAAAGATGACCTTCGAAAAGTCAGTCTGGTGACGATCCAATCATCTTGAAGATGGCGTGAGACCGTTGATCCAGAGGTCTAGGCGAGGTTCGTCATCGACGAAGTGGAGGACAAGATTTTTCTAAAGGGGTCATTCAGAAAACCCAATGTCAATGAGCTTCAGCAGACGCACATAACGCAGGCGCAAGTTTGCGTCGACACGATTCTTCTCGTCGGCCTCATTGCTGTTGCGTTGATTGCCTTATCAGAGAAGGGTGTAGGTCTGATAAGCACCATAGCAGTAGGGCTGGCGACGAATTAAATTGAGCTGATTGACTGATGCTTGCAGTGCCACATCGTCCACTGGAAGCGCACGACTCAGGAGGGCTGGCAGATCCTCGTCAGCCATTTCGATTAACTTGGCGAGAGCAGTGCAGGCGGCCGCCGCAGGGCGCATCTCGCGCAGCGCGGGCGCGAAGAGTGTCGTGAACATGAGATTGAAGCGATCAACGATCGCCCAGGATGCTGCGACGACTTCGGCCACACCGTTTAGCAGGAAAACCGACGGAAATCCTATCAAATCGTGTGACTTGAACTGGCTCTGAAAGTTGCGATTGACGAGGCTGCCGCTGTGACACGTCCCTAGCACGGCAAGTCGATGCGGCCACGTATACGCAGCCTCTTGCAGGTTTGCCAGACTCATGGCGGTGTGCTGAATGGCGCCACCCATGTCCGCGAAATGTGGATCGGTAAAGATTCCGACAGAGATGCCGTGGTGTGCCAAGACCAGCACGTCGGAGTGCGCCATCTGCTCCGAGAACTTCGCCCAGCTGGGCTTATTCAAAGTCGTTCCTCGGGTACCAGATCCCTCGAAAAATGCCTCAAGATCGGCGCGGTCATAGGCAAGGCCAGAATCGCCTTCCAGAATTCCTAGCGCGACGCTCGGAGGTAAGTGCTCGTTTGTCGCTGGATAAAGTGCCAGGCACGTACTCACTGAGAACGAGCCTGTCGCCATCCTCTTGCGGATTGGTTCGTGGCCGAGCGTGAGCAGACTGATCGGCGTCAGATCAATTCGATCCGGAAAGAATAGCAAGCCTTTGCAGGCTAATGAAGTCACTTCGTCCAAAGCCTTACCAAGGGATTTCAAAAGAGCGCCTTGATAGGCATTGACTGAAATAGCTAAGTCCTTGCTTTTTTCGGGGTTCTGTCTCTGCGTATAAAGAGCATTGGCGAAGGCAACTGTTTCCGCCTCCGGAAGATCGCAGAGTATGTAGCGCTCGCCAAACAGCAAGAGCGCCTTCTTGCCAGCCGTCAGAAGGTTCACGAGCAGCGCATAACCTTCTTCGAGACGTTGCTTGATGAGCAGCGCGCTCTCGGGAGCGCTTGCCGCGGCGAAGGGGCGATCGATTCCATGGATGGCACACATCCGATCGGCGTACTCGGCGACGTTACGCCAAGGGTCAGGCAACATACCAGCCCCCATTGGATCGTCGTACTTCTCACGAAAGCCCATGAGGTGCGGAGCGCCATGGTTCGCCAAGCTAAAGACCAGATCGTTCAATTCGCGGCACTCTTCAGACGATAGCTTTTTTGCCAACTGCCGGGTCCAGGCCAAGAAGTGGAGCCAGTCTGAGAGCCTGTTTGCGCGTGTACCCGCGATGATGGGGACTACATCAGCCGATTGGCCCGAACGCGGAAGGGCGACGAGAAGTTCTTCAATTCGCGGAATGTATCGCTCGCGAATGCCGCGTCGATAGTGGAGCTTCTCCACCAAACCAACCGCCGCGTCAAGCCACGAAATCGAACGCCGTAGACACGCACTTGCCTCCGAAAGATTCTTGTCTGAAACGGCGGTCTTGGCTGCGATGAGTTCAAGTTCCAACGGCTGCTCGGGATCGATTTCGGGCATTGTCCGCATGAGCGCGCGCGCCTGCGTCATCCGAACAGCGGCTGATTGGAGATCACCAAGGTCTCGCAGGCAGGCTGAAAGCGTCGCTAAGACGCTGGCACGCATGGCCTTTGAGATGTCTGTTCGCGCGATTACCTCTTCGAACGCCTGCTTGGCTGCTGCCAGTTCATCCACCCAAAACAAGCTCGTTGCCCGATTGAAATCCAGATGCGCAGGAATCGGCTGGCCGAGTCCGGTGAACGCATCCCGCAACGATTCCCAAACCCTATCGGCGAACTTTAAATCCCCCTCAGTCATGCTTACAGCATGAAGCGATGTCAGCACGTCCGCGAGCTCTTTCGGTAGCCGGTGCTCACGAGCAAGACGCTCCGCATCTACAAGCGTGCGATACGCGGTCTGAAACGCACCGAAGTCGGCAAACAGCCCGGCAGCGACGATCAAAGTCTCAATCGCCCTATCAACCGCATCGGCGCTCAGATGGAGGCGCACGACTTGGTGAAGTACGTCAGGCACGCGGTCGGCGCCGACACGCCCGGGAAGCTCATTCCTAACAATTTCGGCGGCACGCGCGGCCGCAGCGATGGTCTTATGTTCGCGGGTGATGTCTACAAGCTGCTCGAGATGCCTCCTGACATCAGCGGTATTGCTACACGCGCAGCAAATACTGATGGCCGTGCCGAGTGCATGGGCGAGCGCGAGAGGCCGATGTGCTTCCGTCAAAAGCGCAACGGCGACGTCAGCGCAAGCGGCCGCACTCTCACCTTGTGAGGAGTTCAGCAGAACCTGATCGCCGAATGAATTTAATTCCTCGTCTGAGACTCCCTGACCAATGAGCGTGCGAAGCTGGCGGCTGAAATCTTCGTGGTTGAAATCGGGCATGGGTGAGACTCGTGGAATGCCCTGGGAACACCGGGCTAGGCTCCAACGATAGCTGCAACCAAGCAATATGATGATAGGGCATTGTCGAATCGTGGCGGGTATCGCTTCCCACGTGAAGAAAGATCTTCGATCTCATAATCGATTCATCCCCGACCTTGTAGTCGCATCGCCAGTTCTGCGCAGAATGACTGATCTCAGCGGAAGCCGAACGTCCGCTCAAGACCGAGCTTCTGCGGGTGCAGTGGTCCATTGCCGCCACTTGCGAGTGACAGCAACTGGCCGACTACGGTAGTACGCGAACATAGGCTCAACGTCCGCTCTCGCTTGCTCAGCAGAGGTCCGACGCAACGAATCGATCGGCGAACGATGCCATCACCTCTCGGCACTCCACGCTCTCGCCGTGGCTCATCTAGACCGCCCACGCTCAAACTCATGCAACAACGCCAACATGATCCGGCGCTGTTCTGCCGTCAGCGCGTGAAATCGCTCAGCGAACGCCTTCCCACTGATCTCCTCGCCCGACACCCTTGATCCTTTGCGATTGCCCTGCGGATCCGGCCCGTAGTGCAGCCAGTGCGGCGACACGTCGAGGAACTTCGCAATTCGCTCGATGCTGTCCACGCGGGGTATGGACCGACCCGTCGCCCACTTGTGAGCGGTCTGAACGCTGACTCCGGAACGAAAAACTGGCGCGAGCGCTTCGGCGAGCGCCGTCCCTCCGAATTTCTTGTATCCGCGCTGCGCCATCGCGATACGCAAGCGATCGGTAAAGGCTTCAGATTCTTTGATTCGGGCTACCACCCGACGATTGTCAGAAGCAGTTGATTTTTATCATTCACCCGAGATGGCTAAATTTAGCCTATCCAAGTTAAAATTCGGTCTAGCGGTCAGACGACCAGCAACGATCTGGACGTCGCGACCGTCAGCAGAACTTTGGTTTTTGGGGAGGAGATCAAATGCCTTGCAACGACAAGGCTCGGACAGGGACGCCCGAGCCATGAAGACCCGACAAGTCCCCTCCCCCTTCCCGACCGCGCGCCCCCTCAGGCTGCGGCCGTCGCTCTACCTGCCGACCCCCAAGGCCAAGCCCACGCGCAGCCAACCCGCTGCCCTTGTCGGAACCCAGGTGCACCGCCTGCGCGTGGCTGCCGGAGTCTCGGCCGTGGAGCTCACAAAGCGCTCGGGCGTGTCGCGCTCCATGCTCTCGCGCATCGAGAACGGCCAGGTATCGCCCTCCGTCGAGACCCTGGACCGGCTGGCCAAGGCCCTGGACGTTCCGCTGTCGCGGTTCTTCGCCGAGCAGCGCTACCGCACCGACTTCAGCCATGTGCCCTCGGGCAAAGGCCTTCGGGTGGAGCGCCTCGGCGCCGTCGCGGACTACCGCTACGAGCTGCTCGGCCATGTGCTCTCGGGCAACCTGTTCGTCGAGCCATACCTGGTCATCCTGGAAGCCGACGCCAAACCCCAAGTGACTTTTCAGCATCCGGGCCTGAAATTTCTATATCTTCTATCGGGCGCCGTGACCTATCGCTATGGCCCGAGGCGCGTGAAACTCCGCGTCGGTGATTCGCTGCTCTTCGATGCCACCGCGCTGCACGGCATCGAGGACCTCGGCACGCAGCCGGTGTCGTACCTCTCCATCGTCTTCACCTTGCGCAGCTAGGCCTTCATCCGCGATCTGCAGCGATGCTTGTCGCAGGTCAATGAGTCCCTCGCGCGGGCGGGCTAGCCTTGTGTCTTTCCATCCAGGAGAGAACACATGTCAGCCTCGGATCGGTCCGGCGCACTGTCGCTCGACTTGCCTTTCATGGACCAGGCCCGCGAGGCCTTCGTCGCGCGGCTGGCGATCGCCGACGCCGCCGACGACGCGCAACTGCCGGCGGCCTGGCGCGAGGTGGTTGCCTGCACCGCCGAGAACTTCGCCCGCGAGGATCTCTGGATGCAGTCCACCGGTTTTTCCTCGCGCAAGGACCACATGCTCCAGCACCGGGTGGTGCTGGAGGTGATGCGCGAAGGCATCGTCCAGGCCGACGAGGGCCGCCTGCTCCAGGTCCGGCAGATGGTGTGGCAGCTGCGCGACTGGCACAGCAAGCACGTGCAGACCATGGACGCCGCGCTGGCGCTCCACCTGCGCGGCGTGCGCTTCGACCCCGCGAACGGGGATCGGGGGCCGGGCAGCCTGGCGGCGGCGCGCGCCTGAGGGCGCCTAGGACCCGTTGAAGACCGGCTTGCGCTTGCCGATGAAGGCTTCGCAGCCCTCGTGCGCATCGTCGCTGTCGAACACCAGGCTGATCATGGCGCGCTCGTATTCGAGCGCCGCGTCGATCGGCATGTCGGCCCCGTGCAGCATCGACTTCTTGAGCAGGCGCAAGGCCACCGGGGATTGCTCGGCAATGCGCCGGGCCAGCGCCATCGTCTCGGCCTGCAGCCGCTCGGGCGCCACCACCGCGTTGACCAGTCCCAGCGCCAGCGCCTCGCGCGCCTCGATCGGATCGCCCGCGAACATCAGCAGCTTGGCCTGGCACAGGGGCAGCTGGCGCATCAGGCGCTGCGAGCCGCCGCCGCCCGGGAACAGGCCGAGCTTGATCTCCGGCAAGCCGATGCGCACGCCCTCGCCGATCAGGCGGATGTCGATGCACAGCATCAGCTCCATGCCCCCGCCGAGCGCCCATCCGTTGACGGCCGCGAGCGTCGGCTTCGGGCAGCACTCGAAGCGGCGGAACACGCGTTGCACCACGGCGCCGAACTCCTGGTAGTGCGCCAGCCCACGCCGGCTGTTCAGGTCCTTGATGTCGCCGCCGGCGACGAAGGCCCGGTCGTCGGCCCCGGTGACGACGATGGCGCGCACCGCATCGTCGGCCTCCAGCGCGGTCAATGCCGCCTCCATGGCGAGCAGCATCGGCAGGTCCAGCGTGTTGAGCCACTGGCCGCGGTTGAAGCGCATGACGCCGACGGCGCCGTCGACATGGATCAGTACGGGATCGGACATGCGATCAGGCGCCTCGTGCGTGCGGCGCCGGCGACAGGCGGCCGTCCAGCCAGGCTTCGATCTGCGGCAGGCGATCGACGCCGAAGAAGGCTTCGCCATCGATCACGATGAAGGGCGAGCCGAAGACACGCTGGCGCACGGCCTCTTCGACCTCCTGGCGAAGCAGCTCCCTCGCTTCGGCGCCTCCGAGCCGATGCTCGAAACCCTTCGCATCGCCGAGGGCGGGCGCTGCCTCGCAGGCCCAGCGCGCCACCTGGCCGGCGTCGTCGAGTGCCGCCCCGTCACGGAAGTAGCCGCGCATGGCCGCCTGGGCGAAGCGAACGGCGGCGGCGGGTTCGCTGCGGTCGAGGAGATGGAATGCGCGCGCGGCATGCGGCGCGATCGCCGGAAAGCCATCGGGCAAGCGGAAGGGCACACCGAGCAAGCTGGCCGAGCGTTCGAAGTCGCGCCACATGTAGGCGCGCTTGGTCTCGCTGGCCAGCGGCGCCGGCAGGTCGAGCGCCCGCAACACCGCGAACAGCAGCACCGGCCGCCAGCGAACGCTGCGCCCGTGCCGCGCAGCGACCGCACCGATCCTTTCCGACATCAGATAGCCATAGGGCGACACGAAGTCGAACCAGAAGTCGATCGGTGCCGGCGCGCTCATGTCGGTGTCCCGGCCAGCGCCGGACTCGGGCCGGGGGTGGCACCGCGCTTCTTCAGGGCCCGCAGGTCGCGCATGCCGGCCAGGCCGCGCGGATCGACGCCCGGCGGGAAGATCTGGTGCTTCTGGATCTTCTGCGTGGCGGTGGTCGGGATGCGGTCGGTCACCCAGACCCAGCCCGGCGCCTTGTAGTAGGCCAGCTTCGCGTGGCAGAGATCGAACAGGGCGCGCACCGCGGCATCGACATCCGCGCCGGCCTCCGGGCGCAGCACGACGCAGGCGAGCACCTCCTCCTCGCGGACTTCGTCCGGCAATGCCAGCACCGCCACCTGGTCGACCCACGGATGCGTCTGCAACAGCGCCTCGACCTCGGCCGCGGCGATGTTCTCGCCCGAGCGCCGGATGATGTTCTTGCGCCGGTCGACGAAGTGCAGCATGCCGTCGGGCGTACGCCGGACGATGTCGCCGGTGTGGAACCAGCCGCCGCGCCACGCCTGCTCGGTGGCGCCGGGATCGTCGAGGTAGCCGCTGAAGAAGTCCTTCCGCGGCGTCGTGGCCGAATGGCGGATCAGCATCTCGCCGTCGGTGCCGTCGGCCACGTCGATGTCGGCATCGTCGACCACGCGGACCTCGAGCCCGGGCTGCGCGCGGCCGAAGGCCCGCGTGCCGACGCGGCGCGGCGCCTGGTTGTCGACCAGCGCGCGCGCCATCTCGGTCATGCCCCAGATCTCGATCAGCGGGAAGCCGAAGCGCTGCTCGAAACTCGCATGCCGCTGCGGCTCGACGCCGGCGCCGATGGCGAAACGCACGGCGTGCTCGCGGTCCAGCGGGCTCGCCGGCTGGCTCAGCAGCATCGGCACCACCACGCCCAGGTAGTGCACGACCGTCGCGCGCGACTCGCGCACTTCGGTCCACCAGCGCGAGACATGGAAGCGGTCGGTCTGCACCTGGCAGTTGCCCTTGAGCATCGCGCAGTAGAAGGAAAAGATCGACGCGTTCACGTGGAACAGCGGCAGCGGGTTGTAGATCCGCTCGCAGCCCTCGCCGAAGCCGGCCAGGCCGCCGCGCGTTGCGTACCAGGCGCCGAACGCGAGCTCGCTGCGGTGCGACAGCACGCAGCCCTTGGGCCGGCCCGTGGTGCCGCTGGTGTAGAGCACGCTCGCCGGGGTCTGGCCGTCGGGCGTGGTGGATGCGGCGGCTCGCGCCGCACGCGGCAGGCCTTGCTCGAAGGCATCGAGGCGCACCACGCCCGGCCGCTGCGCGGCCTCGGCCAGCGCGGCCTGCAGCAGCGTGTCGAGTCCCGCAACGACGACCACCAGGTCGACCTTCGCATGGTCGATCACGAAGGCCAGCTCGCCCGCCCGATGGTCGGGATTGAGCGGCACGCAGCACACGCCCAGCGCGTTCATCGCGAGCTTGTGCAGCAGGTGCTCGGGCCGGTTCTCCAGCAGCAGGCCGATGCGGTGGCCGACGCCGTAGCCCGCGGCGGCATAGGTTCGCGTCAACGCCTGCACGGCCTGCGCCGCGGCGCGGTAACTGATCTCGACACCTGCGGCCGCGTAGGCGCGCGCGGGGTTGGCGGGCACGGCCAGGAAGGTCTTGTCCGCGTAGGTGTCCGCGGCCCTGGAGAAGGTGTCGCCGATGGTGCTGTGGTCGTCGATCGCGATCATGTTCCGTCGTCTCCTTCTTCGCCGCGCGCGGCTCAGAGCCTGAGCACGCCGTAGCCCACGTCGTCGCTGAACGGCGCGTTCAGCGAGGCCGCGATCGCCATGCCGAGCGCATTGCGCGTGTCGACCGGATCGAGGATGCCGTCGTCCCACAGCTCGGAGGTCGAGTGGTACGCATCGCTCTCGGCCTCGAAGCTCTTGAGCACCGGGTCGCGGATCGCGGCGATCTCCTCGTCCGACAGCGCATGGCCGTTGCGCTGCAGCTGGCGCACCTTCACGTCGGCCAGCGTGTTGGCCGCCTGCTCGGCGCCCATCACCGCGATCTGCGACTGCGGCCACATCCAGAGGAAGCGGCCGTCGAAGGCGCGCCCGCACATGCCGTAGTTGCCGGCGCCGAAGGAGCCGCCGACGATCACGGTGAACTTGGGCACCGTGCAGCCGACCTGCGTCATGATCATCTTGGCGCCGTCCTTGGTGATGCCGCGCTCCTCGTACTCGCGCCCGACCATGTAGCCCGTGATGTTCTGCAGGAAGACCAGCGGCGTGCGGTCGCGGTCGCACAGCCGCATGAAGTGCGCGGCCTTGAGCGAGCTGTCGTTGAAGAGCACGCCGTTGTTGGCCAGGATGCCGACCTTGCAGCCCCAGATGCGCGCATAGCCGCAGACCATGGTGGTGCCGTAGTCCGGCTGGTACTCGTGGAACTGGCTGGCGTCGACGATGCGCGCGATCACCTCGCGCATGTCGAAGCCGGTCTTCCAGTCGGTCGGGATGATCCCGTAGAGCTCCTGCGGGTCGTAGTGCGGCGGCTCGGCCTCGGTGCGGTCGATCGCCTGCTTGCGGCCGGGCGTGGTCTGGGCCAGGATGTCGCGCGCGATCGACAGCGCATGCGGCTCGTCGTCGGCCGCGTAGTCGCAGGTGCCCGAGACCGTGGTGTGCATCTGCGCACCGCCCAGCGCCTCGGCCGTGACCACCTCGCCGGTCGCCGCCTTGACCAGCGGCGGGCCGCCGAGGAACACGCCGCCGTTGCCGCGCACGATCACGCTGTAGTCGCACAGCGCCGGGATGTAGGCGCCGCCCGCGGTGCAATGGCCGAGCACCACGGCGATCTGCGGCACGCCCATCTTCGACAGCGTGCACTGGTTGCGGAAGATGCGGCCGGCCGCATGGCGGTCGGGGAACAGCTCCGACTGCAGCGGCAGGAAGCCGCCCGCGCTGTCGCAGAGGTGGATCACCGGCAGCCGGTTCTCGATCGCGATGTCGAGCGTGCGGACGATCTTCTTGATCGACAGCGGATACCAGGCGCCGCCCTTGATGCTCGGATCGTCCGCATGGATCATCACCTCGCGGCCCTGGACGATGCCGATGCCCGAGACCTGCCCCGCACCATGCACCTCGCCCTCGTACGAGCGGTTGGCGGCCAGTGCGCCGATCTCCAGGAACGGCGTGCCGGGGTCGAGCAGCAGATCGAGCCGCTCGCGCACGGTCAGCTTCTTCTGCCGGTGCAGGCGCTCGATGTCGCGTTCCGGGCGCTCGTAGCGCGCGCTGTGCAGCTTGCGGCGCAGCGCATCGACGCGTTCGGCCATGGCCGCGTGGTTCTGCCGGAAGCTCGCGCTGCCGGTGTCGATCTGGCTCTGGATGCGGCTCATTGCGATGGTTCCTCCGTGCGCACCAGCACCGCGCCGCGCTGGAAGGTCTGGCCGACCGCCAGGGGCAGTTCGGCCACCACGCCGTCCGCCGCGGCGCCGATGGTCATCTGCAGCTTCATGCTCTCGATCACCAGCAGCGCATCGCCTTGGCGCACCGCCTGTCCGAGCGTGGCCTGCAGCGAGACGACGACGCCCGGCATCGGCGCCAGCGAGGCGCCCGCAACGCCGGCCGCGGCACCGTTGGTCGAGCGGGCGGGGTCGACGCGGTCCATGCGCCAGGCCCGTCCCTTGAGCTGCACGTAGACCGAGTCGCCGTGCGCCACGGCATTCAGGCGCTCGCTGCGGCCGTCGACCGTGGTGACGAAGCTGCCGCCGCCGGCGGCGCGCACCGCGAGCCGGACATCGTCGACTTGCACCGCTTCGGCGTGGGCGTGGACGCGGTGCCGCACCGCGGGGGCATGGCTGAACAGGAAGGTGGTCATGAATGAGGCCTAGTGAAGATCAGTTGCGCCAGGCACCCATCGAGGCGTAGGGCTCGGGGACCGTGCGGGCGGCGCGGTCGGGCGCCGCCGATGCGGCGACCGCCAGCAGCGCGTGGCGCTCGCCATCGGTCAGCGCGGCCGGTGCCAGCGCATCGCGATGCCGTTCGAGGAAGCCGGTGTCGGTCTCGCCCTGTGCGAAGGCCGGATGCTGCAGCACCCGCGCCAGGAAGTCGTTGTTGATCGTGACGCCCAGCATCGTGGTCTCGGCCAGCGCCGTGCGCATGCGGGAGATCGCGAGGCGGCGGTCGGCGCCGTGCACCACGAGCTTGGCGAGCATCGAGTCGAAATCGGCGGTCACGGGCGCGCCTTCGGTGACACCGGCGTCGAAGCGCACGCCCGGCCCCTGCGGCGCGTGCAACAGCAGCACGCGGCCGGTGTCCGGCACGAAGCCGGCGTCCGCATCTTCCGCCAGGATGCGGCATTCGATGGCGTGGCCCGCGCTGGTCACCTGCGCCTGCGCGATGCCCAGCGCTTCGCCCTGCGCCACGCGCAGCTGCAGTTCGACGAGATCCAGGCCGGTGACCATCTCGGTCACCGGATGCTCCACCTGCAGCCGCGTGTTCATCTCGAGGAAGAAGAACTCGCCCTCGGGCGAGACGATGCATTCGACCGTGCCCGCGTTGACGTAGCCTGCCGCCGACGCCAGGCGCACGGCCGCGGCGCAGATGCGCTCGCGCAGCGCCGGCGGCAGCCCGGGTGCCGGCGACTCCTCGATCAGCTTCTGGAAGCGGCGCTGGATCGAGCACTCGCGCTCGCCCAGGTGGATCACGTGGCCGTGGCTGTCGCCGAAGACCTGCACCTCGATGTGGCGCGGCCGCTCGACGAAGCGCTCGGCGAACAGGCGGCCGTCGCCGAAATAGCGCTGGCTCTCGGCGCGCGCGATGTCGATGGCGGCGGCCAGCTCCTGCTCGCGCCGCACGATCTGCATGCCCTTGCCGCCACCGCCCGCGGCGCCCTTGATCAGGAGCGGAAAGCCGATGCTGCGCGCGCGCTCGGCAAAGCTCGCAGGGTCGTCGGCCTCGTCGGCCGAGGGCGTGACCGGCACGTCGTGCTGCACCGCGAAGCGGCGCGCGCTGATCTTGTCGCCCATCAGCTCGATCACGCCCGCGGGCGGACCGACGAAGACCAGGCCGGCATCCGCCACGGCCTGCGCGAAGGCCGCGTTCTCCGACAGGAAGCCGTAGCCCGGATGGATGGCGTCGCAGCCGCTCTGGCGCGCGGCACGGATCATGGCCTGGGCATCGAGCCAGGCCGCGACCGGCGGCTCGCCGAAGACTTCGACCGACCCGGTGGCGGCGAGCAGCGCGGGGCCGGCCCGGTCCTGCCGGTGCCAGGGCACCACGGTCTCGATGCCGAGACGGCTGGCCGTGCGCACGATGCGCAGCGCGATCTCGGCGCGGTTGGCGATGAAGAGCTTTCGGATCGGGGTCATGGGGGGTCTTTGCGTCGCTTCGCTGCAGGGGCTGCGGGAGCCGGCGGCAGCACGCCGCCGGCCACGATCCGTTCGAGCCGCGCGAGACGGGCCTCGATGTCGCCGCTCGCGCGCTGGGCCGAAGCGGTGGTGCCGGGCGCGAGGTCGAGCGCGGCTTCGCGCGTCATCAGCATGCCGCCCAGCAGCATGGCCGTGCAGCGGTCGGCGGTGGCTTCGATGTCGATGCTGCCGCGGCCGTACAGCTGCGACCACATGCGGTGCTCGATGCCGCCGTAGAGCATGCTGCGGATCAGCTCGACGTCGGTGTCGGCGGGCAGTTCGCCCTCCTCCACCGCCTCGCGCACGGTGCGCACCAGGAAGGCGGTGTAGCGCACTTGCAGGTCGTGCAGCACCGACTGGAAGTAGTCCGGGCTGGTGCGCACCTCATGCAGCACGATGCGCGAGAGCCCGGGCTCCTCGACGTACACGCGCAGGTGCCGCCAGACCAGGAAACGCAGCCGGCTGCGGAAGCCGTGGATGCGCGCGAAGCCATCGGCGATGTCCTGGATCAGCGGCTCGTACATGCCGCGCAGCACCTCGTTGAGCAGGTCGCGCTTGGTCGGGAAATAGGTGTAGACCAGCCCTTCGACGACGCCGACGCGGGCCGCGATCTCGGCCACCGAGGAACGCTCGAAGCTCTTCTCGAGGAACACTTCGCGCGCCGCGGCCAGGATCTCGGCCGCGCGGCGCAGCCGGCGTGGCGTCTGCTTGCCGGCCGCGATGGGAGCCGGGGATTCGCCCGGGATCGCGCGGGGCGAACCGGCCGCGATCGAAGTGCCTTTTCTGGCAGGTGCTTTGGACTTTGTGACAGTGGTTTTCATGGAAGGCTTTGTACCAAGTCGGCCGGCACGTCGAGCTCCAGGTCGAGCAGCATCTGCGCCAGCGCCTTGCCCTGCGGGTCGTAGCGCAGCGAGGCGATGCCGCCGCCGCCGAGCGCGTTCTCGAGCGTGAAGTTCAGCGCGTGAAAGCCGGGCAGCGGGTAGCGCCTGACGCGGCCCTTGGCCACGTGCGCGAAATAGGCCGCGACGGTGTCGGCGTCGAGCGCGCGCAGCAGCCATGCGTAGGCTTCGGGCGAGCGTGCGATGACGCCGATGTTGGCCATGTCGCCCTTGTCGCCGCTGCGCGCATGGGCGATGCGGATCAACGGGACGCGCACGGTGCCCGCCACCGGCGTGGCGGCCGGCTGCTCCTCGGCGCCATCGAGCGCGGCGACCGGCTGGCCGACCTGCAGCTCGTCGAACGGCAGCGCCTGCCCGTCGAGCGAGACCCGTGCCGGCACCGCCGCGCGGTCCACCTGCAGCGAGAACAGCCGCACCACCGGCGAAGGCGACGGCCGGCCCGCGGCGAAGCCCGTGATGCCTTGTGCCATGGACGTCGCCGACGGCGCGATCTCGCGCGCCAGCAGTTCGAGCGCGGCGCGCGATGCATGCCGCGCGGCCAGCTTCAGCACCACCTCGCGGCTGTGCCGCGTGCGCGCATGCGGGCCGTAGGTGCTCTCCGCACCCAGCACCTCGATGTGGGCTTCGCTGAAATCGGCCAGTCCGCGCTCGGCCAGCAGCCGCCGGCAGCGCGCCAGGATCGCCTCGCCCACGCGCTGCGCCTTGCGTGCCGCTTCCGGCCCGCCGATCATCAGCGTGCCCAGCAGACGCCAGCCGTCGGCATGGGTGGCGCTGGCCTTGTAGCTGAGCGGCGCCGGCCGGCCGTGCGCGCCGCTGACGCGCACGCGATCGGGCCCGTCCTGTTCGAGCCGCACCTCGGAGAAGTCGCAGCACACGTCGGGCAGCAGGTAGGCGCGCGGGTCGCCGATCTCGTAGACGATCTGCTCGGCCGCGGTGGCGGGGATCACCAGCCCGCCCGTGCCGGGCGGCTTGGTCAGCACGAAGCTCCGGCCGTCGGGCGGGCATTCGACGATCGGGAAGCCCATGTCGTCCCAGCCGGGCACCCGCTCCCAGTCGGTGAAGAGGCCGCCGGTGGCCTGGGCGCCGCATTCGATCAGGTGGCCGGCCAGGCTGCCGGTCGCGAGCCGGTCCCAGTCCTGCCAGCCCCAGCCGAATTCATGCACCAGCGGCGCCAGCGTGACCGCGCTGTCGACCACGCGGCCGGTGATCACGATGTCGGCCCCGGCCGCCAGCGCGGCGACGATCGGCTGCGCGCCGAGGTAGGCATTGATGCTGAGCAGCTCGGCCGGCATCGGTGCGCCGCTGAACATCTCGCGCGTGCCGGCCGCGCGCAGTGCATCGGCCTGGCCGGAGAGGTCGTCGCCCTCCACCACCGCGATCCGCAGCGCGATACCCTGGGCTTCGAGTTCCTTCTGCAGCGCCAGCCGGCAGGCGGCCGGATTCACGCCGCCGGCGTTCGACACCACGCGGATGCCGCGCGCCTTCAGCTCGGGCGCAAGCGCCGCCACCACCCGCACGAAATCCGGCGCATAGCCGGCGTCGGCCGACTTGGCCTTGGCACGGGCCAGCAGCGACATCGTGATCTCGGCCAGGAAGTCGAAGACCAGGTAGTCGATCTCGCCAAGCCGCACGAGCTGCGAGGCACCGCTCTCGGAGTCGCCCCAGAAGCCGCTGGCGCAGCCGATGCGCAGCGGGCGGGTTCGGCGTTCAGGCAAGGTGTTCATCGTCCGGGCCACTCCGGCGCGCGGCGTTCGGCAAAGGCCTTCATGCCCTCGCGCGTGTCCTCGCTCTGCGACAGCACGGGCAGGATGGCCTGCGCGAGATTCAAGGCATCGTTGAACGACAGGTCGGTGATCGCGCCGATGGCGCGGCGGCCGATGCGCAGCGCGACCGGCGAGTTGGCCGCCAGCTTGGCCACCAGTTCGTCGACCGCGGCATCGAGCGCTGCGGCCGGAACCACGCGGTTCACGATGTCGAAGCGCTCGGCATCGCCGGCCGGGAAGCGATGCGCGAGGAAGCACATCTCGAGCAGCCGCCGGCGCGGGATCACGCGCATCAGCAGCGGCAGGATCATCATCGGGAACACGCCGACGCGGGCCTCGGTGGTGCCGAACATCGCGCCCTCGGCGGCGATCGCGAAGTCGCAGGCGCAGACCAGGCCCAGCCCGCCACCGAAGGCGCCGCCATTGACGCGCGCGATGATCGGCAGGTTGCAGCGATCGAGCGCACGGAACAGCTCGGTCACCGGATTGTCGAAGCGGCCGGGCTCCAGCGCGAACGGCGAGCCGTCGGCGGTCGGCTTGAGCTGGCCGCCGGCACAGAAGGTCTTGTCGCCGGCGCCGGTGAGCACGATGGCGCGCACGCCTTCCATCGCCTCGGCCTGGCGCAGCGCCTCGGTCAGCGCGACCATCACCGTGTCGGTCATCGTGTTGTGCGCCTCGGCACGGTCGATGGTGATGCGGCAGGCGGCGCCTTGCCGTTCGACCTTGACCTGTGGCTGTATCGGATTCGTGTTCATGCTCATGTGGTTTCCTCGTCCCCGCCCGGCAGGTCGCCAAAGGTGGCCGGCGGCTGGTACTGCGGGAAGCCGTCGTAGGCGAAGCTGCGCGCCGCCGGTTCCAGCTTCCAGGTCGGCCGTGCCGTCGGCACGCCGCCATCGACGCGGATCACGGCGCCGCTGATGAAGCCCGCGGCCTCCGACAGCAGATAGACGACGGCCGAGGACAGTTCGGCCTCGGTGCCGAAGCGCTGCAGCGGCACCTTGTCGCGCAGCCCGCGCAGCACATTGCGATAGTCCTCGTCGTAGGTGTCGATGCCGGCCGAGGCGATCCAGCCCGGCGCGACCGCGTTGACCCGCACGCCGGCATGCCCCCACTCGCAGGCCGCGGTCTCGGTCAGCGTGAGCACGCCGCCGCGCGCCGCGCCCGAATGGCCCATGCCCGGCAGGCCGCCCCAGATGTCGGCCAGCATGTTGACGATGCTGCCGCCGTTCGCCTCCATCCACTGCACGAAGCATTCGCGCGAGAACAGGAAAGTGCCGTGCAGGTTGTTGCGCACCACCGCATCCCAGCCCTTGAGCGAGATGTCGCGCAGCCGGGCCGGAAACTGCCCGCCGGCGCAATTGAAGAGCCCGTCGAGCCGGCCGTGCGTCGCAATGACCTCAGCCACCGTCGCCTGGACCGCCGCCTCGTCGCGGATGTCGCAGACATGGGTCGTGACGTCGCCTGCGCGCTCGGGGTAGATGGCGGCGATCTCGGCCGCCACCGCCTCGAGCTTGCCCGACTGCCGCCCGACCAGCGCGAGGTGCGCGCCGAGGCTCGCGAGCTCGTGCGCGGTGCAGCGGCCGAGCCCGCTGCCGCCACCGGTGACGACCACCGTGCGGCCGTCGAACAGGCCGGGACGAAAGGCCGAACGGTAGCGCTCGGTGCTGGCGGAAGAAGAGGCGGCGGTCGGCATCGACTGAGGGCTCAGTAGGCGACGAAGTCGGTCAGCGACTTCACGGTGCCGCTCTGCGGTTCGGTCTGGAACAGCTTGATCGGCATCACGGCCTGGCCCTTCGGGTTGTCGAAGGACACCGGGCCGCTCAAGCCGCCGACCTTGTAGTCGTGCAGCTTGTCGAGCTGCGCGATCACGCAGGCCCGCGTCACGTTGGCGCCGCAGCGGCGCACGCCCTCGGCGAAGACCATCGTGCCGACGTAGCCGCTCACGGTGTAGCGGTTGAAGTTGGCGTAGTCGTCGGCGCTCAGGTACTTCTTGGCCGAGCCCATGAGCGCCGCGCCCGCCGGGTCGTAGTTGGAGGCGTAGTAGTCGGGGATCAGGTACTGGTAGCCCGACGGTGCCGCCAGCTTGACCGCGGCCGGCATCTGGCCGGCCCACAGCGTCCCGAGCGTCATGTCCATGTCGAGGCGGCGCAGCTCCGACATGATCGAGGCCGACTCGGTGGTCAGCGTGCCGAGGTAGAGCGCATTGACGCCCTTGTCCTTGAGCGTCAGGACCTCGGCTGAGAAGTCCTTGGCGCCGCGCTTGAACGAGATCTCGGCCACGCTCGAGAGGCCGAATTCCTTGACCGCCTTCTGGTAGCCCGACAGCAGGGCTTTGCCGAAGTCGTCGTCCTGGTAGAGGATGCCGAACTTGGCGCCCTTCTTGTTCATCTTCTCGACCATGTAGCGCACCGGCACGTAGCCCGCATAGTCGTAGTCGGGCCCGATCATGAAGACGCTGGGCCGCCGCGGCGACACCACGGCCGGATTCGGCGCCATGTGGACGATGGTCGGGATCTTCGCCTCCTCGATCGCCGGCAGCATCGCCACCATGTGCGAGCTGCCGGTGGTGCCGGTGATGCCGAACACCTTGTCGGTGTCGATCAGCTTCTTGACCGCCGACACCGAGCGCGCCGGCACGTAGCCGTCGTCCTCGTAGATGGCGCGCAGCTTGCGGCCGTTGATGCCGCCGGCGGCGTTGATCTCGGCGATGGCGAGCTTGGAGCCCGCCGCGCCGGCCTTGCCGATCAGCGAGGCCGGGCCCGACATCGGCTGCACCTCGCCGATCAGGATCTCGCTGGCCGTGACGCCGACGTCCTGCGCCTGCGCGCCGGCCGTGGCCGCGAGCATGCCCAACACCGCCAACGCACGCACCACCATCGCCTTGCCTTCTTGCTTGCCCATCGTCGTCTCCTGTTGTGATTCGGTTGTCATTGGGACAGCGGCCACTGCACCCAGAAGCGCTTGGCCTTGCGCCAGATTCCGGCCAGTCCCTCGGGCTCGAGCCGCAGGAACAGCAGGATCACCACGCCGTACATCAGGCCCTTGACCTCGTAGATGCGGTCGGCCATGAGCATGCGCACGCCGTCGCCCGCCGCTTCGAAGCCGAAGCTCAGCAATTCGGGCAAGAGCAGGATCAGCGCCGCGCCGAGGATCGCGCCATGGATGCGGCCCATGCCGCCGACGATCACCATCGCCAGCGCCTCGATGCTGATCAGGACGCTGAAGGTGTCGACATTGACGAAGCGCGTCTGCAAGGCCACCAGCGCGCCCGCGACGCCGGTGTAGAAGGCGCTCACCATGAAGGCCAGCAGCTTGTAGCGCATCAGGTCGATGCCCATCGCGCGCGCCGCGATGTCGTGGTCGCGCAGGGCCAGCCAGGCACGGCCGATCCGCGAGCGCATCAGGTTCAGCGTCGCGAACACCGCCAGCACCAGGAAGAACAGCGCCGCGTAGTAGAAGCGCTGGTCGCCCTTGAACGACACGCCCAGCACGCTGAGCGGCTCGACCGGCATGCCCGACGAACCGCGCGTGATGCCCTCGGCAAACAGCACCACGTGGCGCACGATGAAGGTGAAGGCCAGCGTGGTGATCGCCAGATACAGGCCCTTGAGCCGCAGCGAGGGCACGCCGACGATCAGGCTGGCGAGGGCCGCGACCAGCCCCGCCAGCGGAATCGCCAGCAGCGACGGCACGCCGTAGTCGGTCGTCAGGATCGCCTGCGCGTAGGCGCCGATCAGCAGGAAGCCGGCATGGCCGAGCGAGATCTGGCCGGCCACGCCCGACAGCAGGTTGAGCCCGAGCACGCCGACCGAGACCACGAAGATGCTGGTCAGCATGTTGAGCCCGTGGGCGCCGAACCAGGCCGGCGCGATCAGCAGCAGGCCGAGCCCGGCCAGCGCCCAGCACCAGGTGACGCGCTGGGGAGCCAGGGCGACCAGGCCGGCATAGGAGGTCTGGTAGGTTCTGCTGCGCATCAGACTCTTTCGATTTCACGTTGGCCGAACAGGCCGTAGGGCTTGACCATCAGCACCACGATGATCAGCACGAAGCCGGCGATCTCCTTGAGGCCGCGCCCCAGGTAGCCGCCGGCGAGGTTCTCGAACACGCCGATCACCAGCCCGCCGAAGGCGCCGCCGACCACCGAGTCGAGGCCGCCGAGGATGGTCGCCGGGAAGCCGCGCAGGCCCATCTGCGAGATCTCGGGCTCGAGGCTGAACATCAGGCAGAACGCCAGGCCGGCGAAGGCCGCGAACACCGCCGACAGCGCCCAGGCGACGGCGCTGATGCGTTTCACGTTGATGCCCATCAGGAGCGCGGTGGTCTCGTTGTTCGAGGTCGCCCGCATCGCGATGCCGATGCGCGAGCGCGAGAAGAAGAGCCACATCAGGGCGCACAGCACGGCCAGCGACACCAGCGCGAAGATCTGGCCCGGATAGAGCGCGAGGCCCGCGAACCGGATCACGGCGTTGCCGAAGGGGCGCGGGAAGGCCGTGGGCTCGACGCCCCAGATCAGGATCACGGTGGAGCGGATCACCACCGCGAGGCCGATGGTCACCATCACGCGCGAGAACATCGGCTCGCCGAGCATCGGTCGGATGAAGATGCGCTCGATCGCCAGGCCCAGCAGCACCGACACCGCGAGCACCGCCACCAGCAGCGGGCCGAAGCCGATGCCCGGGATGGTGGCCAGGCTGAAGCTGATGTAGGCGATCAGCATCATCACCTCGCCTTGCGCGAAGTTCACCATGCCGGTCGCGCGGTAGACGATGGCGAAGCCCATCGCGACCAGGCCGTAGAGCGCGCCGATCACCAGGCCCGAGGTGACGAGGTTCAGGAAGTAGTTCATCAGGCCGTCGCTTTCTCGGCGCCGTAGATGTGCGCGACCTCGGCCGCGAACTTCTGCTCGATGACCCGCCGGCGCACCTTCATCGTGGCGGTGAGCTCGCCGTCGTCGTGGTCGAGCTGCTTTTTCAGCAGCGCGAACTTGCGGATGCTCTCGACCCGCGAGAAGCGTTCGTTGACGCGCTTGACGTCGTCGGCGATGAGCTCGCGCACCGCGTCGAGCTGCGCCAGCGTCTCGTAGGTGGTGTAGGCCATGCCGCGCTCCTGCGCCCACTTGCCGACCGTGTCGAGGTCGATCTGGATCAGGGCCGAGACGAAGTGCCTGCCGTCGCCGAGCAGCACGGCCTCGCTGATGTAGAGGCTTTCCTTCAAGGCGTTCTCGATCAGCGAGGGCGTGATGTTCTTTCCGCCGCTGGTGATCAGGATGGCCTTCTTGCGGTCCACGATCTGCACCTGCCCGGTGGCCTCGTCGAGCTCGACGATGTCGCCGGTGCGCAGCCAGCCGTCGTCGAAGGCGGCGCAGGTGGCCGCCTCGTCGTGCAGGTAGCCGTTGAAGACGATCGCGCCGCGCAGCTGCAGCTCGCCGTCGGCGGCGACGCGCTGCTCGACCACCCCCGGCAGCAGCGGGCCGCACCAGCCCAGGCGCGACAGCGCGACGGATTGCGAATGGCTGGCGCCGCTGGTCTCGGTCATGCCGTAGATCTGGTAGATCGGCACGCCCAGCGCGCGGAAGAAGAGGATCACCGAGGGCGAGATCGACGCGCCGCCGGTCATCGCGACCCAGGTGCGGTCGAGCCCGACGCCGGCCAGCAGGTTGCTGAACACCGTCACCCGCAGCAGCCAGGCGACGAAGGCGTCGCGCCGGCTGACCGCGCGGCCGCCGTTGGCGATGCTGCGTTCGGCGATCGGCGTGGCGATGGCCATCGCCTTCGTGAAGGCGCGCCGCGCGATCGGCCGCGCATCGCGCGACTTGATGAGGATCTCGTACTGCAGCTTTTCCCAGATGCGCGGCACGCCGAAGAAGAAGCTCGGGCCGATCTCGCGCAGGTTGTGGGTGACGGCGTCGATCGACTCGGCGAAGTTGACGATCGAGCCGTAGACCAGCTGCATCACCGGCGACATCAGGCGCTCGGCGACATGGCACAGCGGCAGGTAGCAGACCACCGTGAGCGGCTTGCCGGCGAAGCCCTGCACCGCACCCAGCGCCGCGGCGTCGGACAGGATGCCGGCGTGCGAGAGGCGCGCGCCCTTGGGCATGCCGGTGGTGCCCGAGGTGTAGACGATCAGCGCATCCTGGCCGGCATCGAGCGCATCGAGCACGGCCTCCCAGGCGGCGCTGCGGCCCTCCTGCTGCGCCAGCGCGCGGCCTTCGGCGAGCGCCTGCGCGAACGGCATCAGCATCGGCTCGTCGTAGTGGCGCAGGCCCTTCCAGTCGACCGTGAGCACGCGCTCGAGGTCCGGCAGGCCGCCGTCGCGGCGCATCGCCTCGAGCACCTTGTCGGTCTGCTCCTGGTCGCCGCAGACCGCCACCTTGGCACCACAGTGGCGGACGATGTACTGCAGCTCGGGCCAGGGGTTGGTCGGATAGATGCCGACCGTCACGCCGCCCAGCGACTGCGCCGCCAGATCGGCGATGAACCACTCGGGCGTGCCGTCGGAGGCAATGACCAGTTTGTCGCCGGCACCGAAGCCGGCCTGCTGCAGGAACAGCGCGAAGGCGCGCACCCGCTCGAAGTAGCCGGACCAGGTCGTACCCTGCCAGATGCCGCGCGTCTTCTCGCGAAAGGCGATGCGCTCGGGCGTCTGGCGCGCGCGATGGCGCAGCAGGCCCGGCATCGTCGCCCGGCCCTCGGCCACGCCGGGCGGCAGTGCGGCATCGGCGAGCACGCGGTGGTCGGAGGTCTGCGCCGGCTTCATGCTGCGACGGGCGCGGCAACGCCCAGGTAGGCCGCGATGACGGCCGGGTCGGCCGCCACCTCGGCGGGCGTGCCATCGGCGATCTTGCGGCCGAAGTTCAGCACGCAGACGTGGTCGGAGATGTCCATCACGATGCCCATCTCGTGCTCGATCATCATCACCGTGACGTTGCGCTCCTCGCGGATGTCGAGGATGAAGCGGGCGATGTCCTCGGTCTCCTCCTGGTTCATGCCCGACACCATTTCGTCGAGCAGCAGCAGGCGCGGCTGCATCGCCAGCGCGCGCCCCAGCTCGACCCGCTTCTGCAGGCCGTAGGACAGCGTGCCGACCGGCAGGTCGCGGATGGTCTCGATCTCGAGGAACTCGACGATCTCCTCCGCGGTCTCGCGGGCCGCGATCTCGGCGCGGCGTGCGGAGCCCCAGAACACGGCGGCGCCCAGCACGCCCGTGGTGAGCCGCGCGTGCAGCCCGGTCAGGATGTTGTCGATCACGGTCTCATGCTTGAAGACCGCGAGGTTCTGGAAGGTGCGTGCGATGCCGCGCTTCGAGAGGCTGTGGGCCGCCGCGCCCGCGATGTCCTCGCCGTCGAAGACGATCCGCCCCGCGCTGGGCGCGAGCAGGCACGAGATCAGGTTGAACAGCGTGGTCTTGCCGGCGCCGTTGGGCCCGATGACGCTGAAGATGTGGCCGCGCTGCACCTGCAGGTCGATGCCCGACAAGGCCTCGAGGCCGCCGAAGCGCTTGCCCACGCCCTGCAGCTCGAGCAACGCCGCGCTCACGAGAGCCACCTCTTGCGCCGCTTGTAGTGCTTGATCTCGCGCATGCTGCGGCGCTGGCCGCCGGCCTGCACGCCGAGGTAGAACTCCTTCACGTCGTCGTTCGCGAGCAGCTTGGCCGGCGTGTCGTCGAGCACGATCCGGCCGCGCTCCATGATGTAGCCGTAGTCGGCGAGCGAGAGCGCCAGCTGTGCGTTCTGCTCCACCAGCAGCACCGTCAGGCCGCGCTCGTCGCGCAGCCGGCGAATGATGTCGAAGATCTCCGCGATGATCTGCGGCGCGAGTCCGAGCGAGGGCTCGTCGAGCAGCAGCAGCTTCGGCTCGCCCATGAGCGCGCGGCCGATCGCCACCATCTGCTGCTGTCCGCCGGACAGGTAGCCGGCCACGCGATGCCGATGGGCTTCGATCGCGGGGAACAAGGCGTAGATGCTGGCCAGCGCCTGGGATTCGTCGGTGCCGGGCCGCAGGTAGCCGCCCATGCGCAGGTTCTCCTCGACCGTGAGCGTGTCGAAGAGCCTGCGGCCTTCGGGCACCTGGACGAGCCCGCGCCGAACGATCTCGTGCGGCGCGCAGCGTTCGAGCGAGGCGTTGTCGTAGCGGATCGCACCGCCCGTGATCTCGCCGTCTTCCGGATAGAGCACGCCGCTGATCGCCTTGAGCACGGTCGACTTGCCCGCACCGTTGCTGCCCAGCAAGGCGACGATGCGGCCCTGGTCGAGTTCGAGCGAGACGTCGCGCACGGCCTCGACCGCACGGTCGTAGAACACCTGCAGGTTGGTGATGCTCAACATGGGCAACGGCCCCGGCCGAACGAGGGTTGGTGAGATTCCAAGACTTGTCTCCGTGCCGGTCGTGGCGTCTGGTTGTGGGGCGGATATTGCGGCGTCGATTTCCACCTGTCAACAGTTTTCTGACCCTGACTCAATTTTTGTTCTTCGAATTCCTCCGCCGGAACATCTTCCGCCTCTCTTCACTGTCTTAGGGTTAAACCTAGCATTTCCTCCCTTCTCAAACGAAGCCAACCGGTGTCTCATTGGCACCGCATCAACGGACATTATTGAGTCAAGGTCAACTTGATGCGGAACACCTCCGGAGACACATGGACACGCAAGATCCCGTCTGCATCGACTTCCATGGCGAAGTCGCGACGATCGCGCTGAACCGCGCCGATGCGCTCAATGCGCTGGACTTTCCAGCCGCCGAGGCGCTGCATCGCGCGATCGAGACGGTGGCTGCCGCGCCGGGCGTGCGGGCGCTGGTGCTGCGTGGCGAAGGCCGGTCGTTCTGCGGTGGCGGCGACGTGGCCGCGATGCATGCGCACCGGTCCGAGCTGCCTGCGTTCATCGCCCGCATGATCGACAGCTTCCACGCCAGCGTGATGGCATTGAATCGCATCGCGGTCCCGGTGATCGCCAGCGTCCATGGCGCGGTGGCCGGCGGCGGCATCTCGCTGGCGCTGGCCTGCGACATGGTGCTGGCGGCGCGCGGCACTCGCTTCGTCACGGCCTACGCGCAGCTCGGCGCGCCCGCCGATGGCGGCCTGAGCTTCCGCCTGACGCAGCGCCTGGGCGCCGCGCGCGCCTTCGATCTGCTCACGCTGCGCAGCACGATGGATGCGGAAGAAGCGCTGGCGCTCGGGCTGATCAGCCGCATCGTCGACGCCGAGCGTGCCGACGCCCAGGCGCAGCGCTACGCGCGCGAGCTCGCGGCCCTGCCTGCCCAATCGGTGCGCGAGCTGACGGAACTGACCGCCGTCCAGTCGCGTGAAGGCCTGCAGGCGCAGCTGGCGTGCGAGAAGGCCGCCTTCCTGCGCTGCGCCGCCAGCGCCGATTTCGCCGCGCGTGTCGCCGCATTCGCCGAGCGTGGCGGCCATGCCGCCTGAACCGCCTCCCCTCCTTTTTTCTTCCATCCCCCGGAGACCCATGAACACCACCGCTTCCGCTCCAGGCGCCGCCCAGCGCTTCTCGGGCCTGTCCGACGACGAGCAGCAGGTCCTCGACCAGGCCGATCGCTTCGCGCGCAACGAGCTCTACCCCCTGTCCAGCCGCATGGACAACGAGGAGTGGTGGCCGCCCGAGGCCTTCGCGCAGATCGGCGCCACGGGCTACTTCGGCATTCCGGTGCCCGAGGCCTATGGCGGCGCCGGCCTCGATCTCTTCGCCAGCGGGCTGGTGGTGCAGGCGTTCTCGCGCTGGAACCACGCGCTTGCGCTCAGCTGGGTGGCGCACGAGAACCTGTGCCTCTACAACATCTACCGCAACGCCGACGAGGCGCAGCGCAAGGCCTACCTGCCGGGCCTGTGCAGCGGCAAGAGCATCGGCGCACTGGGCCTGACCGAGCCCGGCGCGGGCTCCGATGCGCTGGGCTCGATGCGCACCACGGCCACGCGCGACGGCGACGACTACCTGCTCAACGGCAGCAAGATCTTCATCACCAACGGCACGGTGGCCGATGTGGTGCTGGTCTACGCCAAGACCAACAGGGAGCGCGGCGCCAAGGGCATCTCGGCCTTCATCGTCGAGACCGGCAGCCCGGGCTTCAAGGTCGCCCAGAAGCTCACCAAGATGGGATTTCGCGGCAGCCAGACGGCCGAGCTGGTGTTCGAGAATTGCCGCGTGCCGGCGCGCAACCGGGTCGGCGAGGAGGACCGCGGCGTGCAGGTGGTGATGAGCGGGCTCGACCTGGAGCGCGCCATGATCGCGCCGATCTGCCTGGGCATCTGCGAGCGCGCGCTCGAACTGGCGCTGGACTATGCGCGCACCCGGCAGCAGTTCGGCCAGCCGATCTCGAACTTCCAGATGATCCGGGCCAAGCTGGCCGACATGTACGTGTGGATCGAATCGATGCGCGTCTTCACCTACCAGGCACTGCGCGCGGCCAACGATCTCGAGATCGGCGGCGGCGGGCGCGGCGACATCCACATGATCACCGCCGCCTCGGTGATGTTCGCCTCGGAGACCATGAACAAGGTGCTCAACGAGGCGATGCAGATCCACGGCGGCACGGGCTACATCTGGGAATCCGAAGTCAACCGGCTCTATCGCGCCATCAAGCTGCTCGAAATCGGCGCCGGCACCACGGAGGTCCGCAAGATCATCATCAGCGACGAACTGCTGCGCCGCTGAGTGTCGGCAGCCGGAGCCCGCCGCGTCCGGTGAGCCGTGCCGTGATCGCGGCCTTCAGCGGCGGCAGGTGCTGTGCGCCACGCAGGATCAGCTGGCGCGCCAGCCGCTGCGGCGCGCCGTCGTTCGCATAGAGCTTCGCCACGGCGTTGGTGCCGTGGTACATCACGGCGGCATCGCGACGGTGCTTGCGGCCGTAGCCGGCCAGCACGCCGGCGTCGCCGATGTCCAGCCCGGCCGCACGCGCATCGCACAGCGCGTGGGCCAGCGTTGCGACGCTCTGCAACCCGAGGTTGTAGCCATGCGCCGTGACCGGATGCATGCCGACCGCGGCGTCGCCGATCAGCGCGCTGCGCGTGGCACTGAATCGGCGCGCGAAGGCCGTGACCAGCGGATAGGGATAGCGATCGCCGAGCAGGCTCATGGAGCCCAGCCGGCCACCGAACTGCGCCTCGACCAGCGCCGCGAATTCGCCGCCGGGCAAGTCCATCAGCCACGCCGCGGCCGCGGTGTCGGTGGTCAGCACGGCGGAGCAGATGTCGCCGGCCAGCGGCAGGATGGCCAGCGTGCGCTCGTAGCCGAAGCACTCATGGGCCACGTCGCGGTGCGGCAGCGTGTGGCGCATCCGGCAGACGATCATGGTGCGGCCGAGGTCCTGCATGTCGGCAGCGATGCCGAGCTGGCGGCGGGCCCACGAGAAGCGGCTGTCGGCAGCGATGAGGAGGCGCCCGTGCAATGACTCCGGCAGCGCCTCCTCGCCGTGCTCGACCTCCAGCTCGACCTGCGCGGCCGAGGTGGTGACGCGCAGCAGCCGCGACCGGGTGCGCAGATTCAGCCCGGGCCGTTCGGTCGCGGCCTCGAAGCTGACGCGTCGCAGCGCATGGTTGGGGACGATCCAGCCGAGCGGGTCGCGGGCCTTGAAATGCAGGGCGGCGTCATGCCCGCCGCCATCGGTCACCCGGGCCTCGCGGATGCGCCCGATCTCCTCGGGCCGCAGCCGCTGCCAGAGGCCCAGCGCGCGCAAGGTCTCGACGCTGGAATGCGTCAGCGCGATCTCGCGGCCGTCCTCCGCGGGTGCGGCCAGCGCGTCGCGCGACTGCTGGTCGAGCACGGTCGCAGCGAAGCCGGCATCGGCCAGCGCGATGGCCATGGCCAGGCCGGTCGGGCCCGCGCCGACGATCAGGACTTCAGGGTCCAGCGACATGCATCTGCTCCTTTTTCAACAATGCGGCGATGAGCCGATCCTTCTCCGCCCACTGCCCTTCGGTCCATTCGCGCAGGCGCTGACGATGCGCCTTGTCGCCCAGGGCATCGGCTTCGAGCAGCGCCGGCGGAATCTCGCGCCGCCGCACGTCGACGGTCACCGCCTCCAGCCGGCCGGACAGCAGCGTCCAGAAATCGGGCGGCCCCTGGGGGTAGACGATGGTGACGTCGAGCATCGATTCGAACTGCTCGCCCATGGTCTCCAGCGCCACGCCGAGGCCGCCGATCTTCGGTTCGAGCAGATGCAGGTAGCGGCTGTTCTGGCCGGCATGCTTGGCCGCCGTGAAGCGCGTGCCCTCGATGAAATTGATGACCGCCGTGGGAATGCGCCTGAATTTCTCGCAGGCCTTGCGGGTGGCCGCAAGGTCGCCACGCCGCGCGCCCCGGCCTCGGCCGCGCTTCATGAACGGGAAATCGAGCGCCCACCAGGCCAGGCCGATCACCGGCACCCAGATGAGCTCGCGCTTCAGGAAGAACTTGAGGAAGGGAATGCGGCCGTGGAAGACCCGCTGCAGCACCAGGATATCGACCCAGCTCTGGTGGTTGCAGGACACCAGGTACCAGCCACGCGGCTTCAGCCCGTCGAGGCCGTGCAAGGTCCACGGTGCCGGGCAGGCCGTCGCGATCCAGCGGTTGTTGAGCGCGACCCAGCCCGTGGCCAGCGCGTTCAGCGCCCGGTCGCACGCCGTGCGCACCGGGGCTGCCGGCACGGCCAGCTTGACGGCGGCGAGCGGCACCATGAGGGCGACGCCCATCAGCGTGTTGAGGCCGAGGCGCAGGCCGTTGAGGGCCCCGCGCCAGACCGGAATCAGGCGGCGCAAGGCGTGCCGGGCTCGGCGGCGGGCAGCAGCCCGCCCAGAAGCCATCGCATCAAGTCCCGCACCGGCCGGATCTGGTTGCCGAAGGGCAACCGGCCCGCACCGCGGAAGAACAGCCCCTGCTCGGTGTGTCCCGCGAGCGCATGGCCCAGCATCTTGTCGATGCAGAACTTGCCCCAGCCCGGCGTGGCGTCGCGCAGGCCGCAATGGGCCAGACAGTCGAAGCGCATGGTGCACTCGGTCTCGCGGTGCGCCTTGGCCATCAGCCGCGGCTCGAGCCGCAGGTACTTGGCCAGCCAGGGCGTGCGCACGGCGCGCGCAGGCAGGCCCGCCACGCTGGTGAATTCGACCAGGTCCTCGGGCCTGGCATCGGCGAGCACGCGCTTGAAGGCCAGGTCGGCATCGCATTCGGCGGTGACCGCGAAGGCGGTGCCGAGCTGGACCGCCGAGGCGCCCAGCGACTGCAGCCGGCGGATGTCGTCGAGGCTCTCGACGCCGCCGGCGGCGATGAGAGGGATGCGGCCTTCGATGCCCGCGGTCTTGAAGAAGGCCTGCACCTGCGGCAGCACGACATCGAATTCGAAGCGCGGGTCGTTCAGGTCGCCCACCTTGGCGGCGCCGAGATGGCCGCCCGCAAGGCGCGGATGCTCGATCACGATGGCATCGGGCAGGCGCCCCTTCTTCTCCCACTTGCGCACGATCAGCTGCACGCCGCGCGCGTCCGACAGGATCGGGATCAGCGCGACCTGCGGGTGCTCTCGCGCCAGGTCCGGCAGGTCCAGCGGGAGGCCGGCGCCGACCACCAGCGCATCGGCCCCGCAAGCCAGCGCGTGCCGCACCTGCGACTCATAGGCCGTCAGGGCTTTCATGACGTTCACGGCGATCAGGCCGCGTCCGCCGGCGAGCCGGCGCGCCCGCGCGATCTCGCGGCCCAGCGCCTCGAGGTTGGCGGCGTCGATACGCTGGCCGGCGTCGGGCTCGGCCTCGAGGTGCGAGGTCTGCGCCCACAAGTCCGGGTGCAGGCGCCGCAGGTCGACCGACGACACGGTGCCGATGCCGCCGAGGCCGGCGACCGTGCCGGCCAGGCCGCCGGCCGAGACGCCGACCCCCATCCCGCCCTGCACCACCGGCAACAGCTCACGGCCGGCCAGTTGCCAGCTTCTCAGGCCCGATCCGGCGGCAAGCGCCCGCAGCGCATCGGCCATGGCGGCCGCATCCGCCTGGTTGACTTCTTCCCTCATGCGGCGCTATCGGAGCACCAGCACCGGCAAGGCGGAATGCGTGAGCACATGCTGGGTCTCGCTGCCCAGCAGCAGGCGTCCGATGCCCCGGCGGCCATGCGAGGCCATGACGATCAGGTCGCTCGCATGCTTCTGCGCGGCCGCGATGATCGATTCGGCAACCTGGCTGGAATGGGCCACGAGCGCTTCGCAGCGCACGCCGCTCGCGCCCGCGCGCTCGCCGATCGCGTCGACCATGGCCTGGGCATGTTCGAAGCGCTTCTTCTCGATGCTTTCGCTCTCGGCCCCCTCATGGAGCATCGTGCCGTCCATGTAGCTCTTGGGTTGCCTGCGGGCCACGGTGAAGGCGACCAGCTCGGCGCCATGCTGCCGGGCCAGGCCGATGGCGGTCTCGACCGCCTTCTCCGAAAGGGGCGAGCCGTCGGTCGCGACCAGGATTCGCTTGAACATGATGAGGTCTCCAGATGGGAAGGCCTCCAGTCTCGGCCAGACCCGCGCGGCGCGGATTGACTGGGATCAAGCTTGCGTCGGATGTCCGGCGTGCGGGCCCAGGCCGGCGCCGGGCCGCTGGCGCGGCGAAGTCCGCGCTTCGCGCAGACGGGCGGCCTGCGACTTCCCCCTCGGGGGGCAGCGACCCACACGCAGTGGGGGAGCGTGGGGGCCATCCAGGCCGGCGCCGGGCCGCCCCAAGGCGGCCTGCGGCCCCCTCGGGGGGCAGCGACCACACGAAGTGGGGAGCGTGGGGGCCACATTCATGCACACCAGATCTCGATCTGGTGCGCAAGATCCATCCAAAGCGCCTGCAACGCGACCGCGGCCAGCAGCGCGCCGGCCAGGCGCGTGCCCCATTGCTGCGACACCACGCCCGCACCCGAGCGCAGGCGGCGCCACAGCCACGGCGCCAGCAGCAGCGACAGCGCGCTGCCCGAGGCGAACAGCGCCATGACGGCCGCGCCCTCGAGCACGCCGTTGCTCAAGGCCGCCAGCATCAACGCCGAATACAGCAGGCCGCAGGGCATCGCGACCCAGAGCGCCCCGGTGGCCAGCACCCCGAAGGCGCTGCGGGTCATGGGCTGCAGTCGTGCCGAAGCCCAGCGTCCTATGCGGTGGGCCCACAGCGGCTGCCGGCCCGAGGCCGCGAGCAGCACGCCCCAGGCGAGCACGACCACGTGCAGCAGGATCCATGCGGGGCGCAGTGCGGCCACCTGTTCGCTCGCCAGCGCCAGGCCTTGCACCGTGGCGGCCGCCACGGCCCCGGCCGCCGCGTAGCCCGCCACGCGCCCGGCGTGGAACAGCGCGCCGGCCGGCAGCGAGCGGCCCGCCGGCGCCAGCGCGGCGACGCCGCCGGCGGGCGCGCGCACGATGCGGATCACCCCCGCACACGCGGCGCCGCACATCGCGACGCAGTGCGGCCCGCCCACCAGCCCCATCACCAGCGCGGAGGCCAGCAGCGCCGCCTGCATGGCTCAGTTGTCCATGGCGCTGCGCGCCACCCACAGCGCATGAAACCGGCGCAGCCCAATGCCAGGGATACCGCGGAACCGGCTTTGCCGGGCCGCTGGTATCGCCCCCTCGAGGGGGGCGCCGCAGGCGCTATCGGGGGTGGGCTTCACTTCAGACGATGCGCGAGAAGCGCGTGCGATTGCGGTCGGCCTGCAGGTAGCGGTCGAACACCATGGCGATCGCGCGCACGAAGAACCAGCCCAGGGGCGTGACCTCGATGGAGCGATCGCCCAGGGTCACCAGGCCCTGCGCCGCGAGCGGTTCGAGCGCGGTCAGTTCGGCTGCGAAGAGGTGCTCGAAGTCGATCAGGTGGGCCGCGCCGACGGCCTCGAAATCCACCCGTCCCTGGCACATGATCGCCATGATCACGGCGCGCCGCAGCACGTCGTCGCGCGTCAGCGCCAGGCCGCGCACCACCGGCAGGCGGCCCTGGTCGAGGAGGTCGTAGTATTCCTCGAGCGTCTTCGCGTTCTGGCTGTAGGTGGCGCCGATGCGGCCGATCGCCGACACGCCCAGGGCCACCAGGTCGCAGTCCGGCTGCGTGCTGTAGCCCTGGAAGTTGCGATGCAGCCGGCCCTGCCGCCGGGCGACCGCCAGTGCATCGCCGGGCAGCGCGAAATGGTCCATCCCGATGTAGACATAGCCCGCGGCGGTGAGCGCGGCGATCGAGCGCGACAGCATCTCGACCTTGGCGCCGGCATCGGGCAGGGCTTCGGTCGCGATGCGGCGCTGGGCCTTGAAGCGCTCGGGCAGGTGGGCGTAGGCATAGAGCGCGATCCGGTCCGGCCGGAGCGCGCAGACCTGCTCCAGCGTGCGGTCGAAGGACGCGGGGCTCTGGCGCGGCAGTCCGTAGATCAGGTCGACGTTGACCGAATCGAAGCCCAGCCCGCGGGCCACCGCCATCAGGTCGAACACCTGCCGGGCGGGCTGGATCCGGTGCACCGCCTTCTGCACTTCCGGGTCGAAGTCCTGGACGCCGAAGCTCAGCCGGTTGAAGCCCAGCTCGGCCAGCGTCACGAGGCGCTCGCGGTCGACGGTGCGAGGGTCGATCTCGATCGAATGCTCCCCGTCCGGCGACAGCGTGAAGGCGCCGCGAAGCATGGCCATGAGTTCCCGCAGGCCGGCATCGTCGAGGAAGGTCGGCGTGCCGCCGCCCAGGTGCAGCTGGCGGACGACCGCGCCGCGGCCGAGCTTCTCCACCTGCAGCGAAATCTCGCGAGACAGGTAGTCCAGGTACTCGCGCCCCTTGCTCTTGTGCCGGGTCACGATCTTGTTGCAGGCGCAGTAGTAGCAGAGCGATTCGCAGAACGGAATGTGCACGTACAGCGACAGCGCCCGCGCGCTCGCGCCGGCCCCGCCGCGCTGCTCGAGGGCCTGCGCGTAGTCGTCCGCCGTGAAGGCGTCGACGAAGCGATCGGCCGTGGGATAGGACGTGTAGCGCGGGCCGGCGCAGTCGAAGCGGCGCAGCACGGTGGACGGCGGCGCCAGGGCCGGCGTGAGGGCGGGAGCGGAGGGGGGGAGCATCGCGGGCGGCGGCAAGGGCTGTGGTGTGTCACTATGCCGCCGTCACGATCTGCAATCATTGACCTGCATCAAGCATCCACCCCGCTCCCCGTCGGACAATCCCTCCATGACCTCGACTGCATCAATGAAACCCGAAAATATCAAGGTCGCCTGTTCCAACTGCAATCTGCGCGAGCTCTGCATGCCGGTGGGCCTGAATCCGGGCGAGCTGCAGCGCATCGACGACATCGTCGCGACGCGGCGCAAGATCAAGCGGCGCGAGACGCTGTTTCGCAACGGCGAGGCCTTCACCTCGCTCTATGCGATCCGCACCGGGGTGTTCAAGACCCGCGTCACCAGCGAGGACGGCCGCGACCAGGTCACGGGCTTCCAGATGGCGGGAGAGATCATCGGGCTCGACGGCATCGTCAACGACCAGCACACCTGCGACGCCGTGGCGCTGGAGGACTCCGAGGTCTGCGTGATGCCCTTCGAACGCATCGAGGAGCTGTCGCGCGAGATCACCGCGCTGCAGCGCCACGTGCACCAGATCATGAGCCGCGAGATCGTGCGCGAACACGGCGTGATGCTGCTGCTGGGCAGCATGCGGGCCGAAGAGCGGCTCGCCGCCTTCCTGCTGAACCTGGTCCAGCGCCTGCACGCGCGCGGCTTCTCGCGTTCCGAGCTGGTGCTTCGCATGACCCGCGAGGAAATCGGCAGCTACCTCGGGCTCAAGCTCGAGACCGTGAGCCGGACCCTGTCGAAGTTCGCGGCCGAGGGCATGGTCGAGGTCGAGCAGCGCAACGTGCGCATCGTCGATCCCGAGGCGCTGCGCCGCATCGTCAATCCGCCGGGCTGTTGATCTCGCGCGCCGACAGGGTCAGCAGCAGGGTCAGCGCGCCCGCCCCCATGGCCAGCAGCCAGAAGACGAAAAAGCCGACCGTGTAGACGGCCTGGCGCGAAGCACCGAGCGCCTCGCCGCGCCAGTTCAGGTCGCCCGGGTCGACCAGGGCGAACACCAGCACCTCGAGCGCGCAGGCCAGCAGGAAGGCCGGCCAGAGAATCCACATCCAGCGGCGCGTCTGCATGCACTCACTCCTTCGGCAGCGGCACGGCGCTGCCCGGTGTCGCCGCGTGGTTGCGCCCGGCCACGGCCGGCATCAGCTTCTTGTCGGCCAGGGTGCGGTTGATCTCCACGCCCTTGCGGTAGTAGTCCTGGTCCACCACCGGGTCGGGCGTGGCGATCGCCAGCCACAGGGTGACGAAGCTCGCGACCACCACCACGCCCGGCCCGCCGATCACCATCCACACCAGTGGGAAGCGGTACCACGGAGGGCAGGGTTTCATCGCGTCGTTGTCGTGCGTCATCTCTTGGTCCTTGGGTTGATCAGCGCGGTACCAGGAACACCGCGGGCTCCGAGACACTGGCATTGCCGCTTTCGGCGCGGACGTCGAAATGCACCTTGTGCGAACCCGCCGCTGCCGCCCCATAGGGTAGCTGCAACCGGACCGCGACCCAGCGCGACTCCGCCGGCGCGACCTCGACCACGGGCTCCGAGGACACCTTCAGCCCCTCGAGGCCGCCCGCAGCGATCCGGTAGCGCTGCACCTGTTCGGTGGCATTCATGATCTGCAGGCGGTAGACGTTCTCGAGCTGGCCGCCTTCGACGATGCGGGCCAGCGACGCGCGGTCGCGCACCACGTCGACCTTCAGCGGCGTGCGCGTCACCAGGCTGGCGAGCAGGCCGATGCACAGCGCCGCCAGCACCCCGGTGTAGATCAGCACCCGCGGCCGCAGCACGCGCCGCAGCACCTGCCGCGGCGTCCAGCGGCCGGCCATGCCGTTCTGCGTGGCGTAGCGGATCAGGCCGCGCGGCGTGTCCATCTTGTCCATCACGATGTTGCAGGCATCCACGCAGAGGCCGCAACCGATGCACTCGTACTGGAGGCCTTCGCGGATGTCGATGCCGGTCGGACAGACCTGCACGCACAGATGGCAGTCGATGCAGTGGCCCAGCGGCGCCGCGGTCGATGCGCGCCCTTTCGCCGGCACGCCGCGAGGCTCGCCGCGCGCGGCGTCATAGCTCACGATCAGCGTGTCGCGATCGAACATCGCGCTCTGGAAGCGCGCATAGGGGCACATGTACTTGCACACCTGCTCGCGCATGAAGCCGGCGTTGCCGTAGGTCGCGAAGCCGTAGAACAGCACCCAGAAGATTTCCCAGGAACCCATCGTCGTGTGCAGGAACGACATCCCCAGCTCGCGGATCGGCGTGAAGTAGCCCACGAAGGTAAAGCCGGTCCACAGGCCGATGGAGATCCAGACCACGTGCTTGAACCACTTCTTGACCAGCTTCTCGGCCGACATGCCGCCGCGATCCAGGCGCATGCGCGCGATGCGGCTGCCTTCGATCTTCTCTTCGACCCACATGAAGATCTCGGTGTAGACCGTCTGCGGGCAGGCATAGCCGCACCACAGCCGGCCCGCCACCGCGGTGAACAGGAACAGCGACAGGGCCGAGATCACCAGCAGGCCCGTGAGGTAGATCAGGTCCTGCGGATAGAGCACCAGGCCGAAGATGAAGAAGCGCCGCGCGCCGAGGTCGAACAGCACCGCCTGGCGCTGGCCCCACTCGAGCCAGGGCAGTCCGTAGAACACGAGCTGCGTCGCGAACACCAGCGCCCAGCGCCAGCGCGCGAAGTAGCCGCTGACGCTGCGCGCATAGATCTTCTCGTGTGCCGCGTAGAGGCCGACGCTCTTCTCGGCCGCCACGATCGGAATCACCGTGCGAGGGGCCGGCTTCGGCGCGGGCATGCGATCGGTCATGGCGTCGGGCTCACTGGGCCCCTGTGGCGGGCTTGTTCGACAGTCCCCAGACGTAGGCCGTGAGCACGTGGATCTGGGCCTCGGTCAGGCGGCCCTGCTGCGCCGGCATCTGGTTGACCTTGCCGCCGTTGATCATCGCGATGATCGATTCCTGCCCGTAGCCGTGCAGCCAGATCCTGTCGGACAGGTTCGGCGCGCCGACCGCGGTATTGCCCACGCCGCCGATGCCGTGGCAGGCCGCGCAGGTCGTGAACTTGCTCTTGCCGAGGCCGGCGCGGACCGAGTCGTGCGGGCTGCCCGACAGGCTCAGCACATAGTTGGCGAGATTCTTGACGTCCTCGGCCGAGCCGACCGCCTCGGCCATCGGCGGCATCGTGCCGATGCGGCCGAGCGCGATGGTCTCGTGGATCTTGTCGGGCGTGCCGCCATGCAGCCAGTCGCCGTCGACCAGGTTCGGGAATCCCTTGCTGCCGCGCGCGTCCGAGCCGTGGCACTGCGCGCAGTTGTTGAGGAACAGGCGCTCGCCGATCGCCATGGCGCCCGCGTCGCCCGCCAGCCGCTCGACCGGCTGGGCCGAATAGGCGGCATAGACCGGGGCCAGTTCGGCGTTGGCCTTGTCGACCTCCTTCGCGTACTCGCCCTCGGTGGTCCAGGCCAGCGTGCCGCGGTAGCTGCCCAGGCCCGGGAAGACGACCAGGTAGCCGATCCCGAACACGATGGTCAGCACGAACAGGCCCATCCACCAGCGCGGCAGCGGGTTGTTCATCTCGCGCAGGTCCTCGTCCCAGACGTGGCCGGTGGTGTTGTCGTCGCCGGCCGGACCGCGGAAGCGCGCGGTCCACCACAGCAGCAGCGCGCAGGCCAGGATGCCGCCCAGCGCGATGGCGGTCACGAAGTGCGACCAGAAGTTGGTGGTGAAGTCGCTCATGAGGGGTCCTCTTCGAAGGGGAGTCTTGCGGCCTCTTCGAAGGCCGTCGCGTTGCGGCGCGAAAAGGCCCAAACCAGGATGCCGATGAAAGTGGCGAACGATGCCAGCGTGGCGGCGATCCGCAGGGTGGTGACGGTGTCCATCGCTGCGCTCCTTACTTGAGTGCCAGGCCGAGCGACTGCAGGTACGCGACCATCGCGTCCATCTCGGTCTTGCCCTTGACCTCGGCCGGTGCGGCCGCGATCTGGGCGTCGGTGTAGGGCACGCCCACTCGGCGCAGGGCCGTCATGTGGGCGGATGCCTCCGCGCCATCGAGCGGCGCCTTCTCGAGCCAGCCGTAGGCCGGCATGTTCGACTCGGGCACCACGTCGCGCGGATTGTTCAGGTGGATGCGATGCCACTCGTCGCTGTACTTGCCGCCCACGCGGTGCAGGTCGGGCCCGGTGCGCTTGCTGCCCCACTGGAATGGATGGTCGTAGACGAATTCGCCGGCCACCGAGTAGTGGCCGTAGCGCAGCGTCTCGGCGCGGAACGGGCGGATCATCTGCGAGTGGCAGTTGTAGCAGCCCTCGCGCACGTAGATGTCGCGGCCCGCGAGCTGCAGCGGCGTCAGCGGCTCCACGCCCTTGACCGCCTCGGTGGTCGACTTCTGGAAGAACAGCGGCACGATCTCGACCAGGCCGCCGACCGCGATCACCAGCAGGATCAGCACGATCATCAGGAAGTTGTTGGTCTCGATCTTCTGGTGCGAGAAGCCGGATTCGGGGGTATTCGAACTCATGGCGTTTCCTCAGGCGTGGGCAATGGCGGTCTGCGGGATCGGCGACGGCTTGCTGAAGCCCGAGATCACCGTCATCCAGACGTTCCAGGCCATCACCAGCATGCCGCCCAGGTACAGCAGGCCGCCGATCATGCGCACCACGTAGTAGGGATAGGTGGCCTTCACGCTCTCGACGAAGGTGTAGGTCAGCGTGCCGTCGGGATTGACCGCGCGCCACATGAGACCCTGCATCACGCCGGCGATCCACATCGCGGCGATGTACAGCACGATGCCGATGGTCGACATCCAGAAGTGCAGCTCGATCGCCTTCACGCTGAACATCTCGGTGCGCCCGTACACGCGCGGGATCAGGTAGTAGAGCGAGCCCATCGAGATCAGCCCGACCCAGCCGAGCGCGCCCGCGTGCACGTGGCCGACGGTCCAGTCGGTGTAGTGCGACAGCGCGTTGACGGTCTTGATCGACATCATCGGACCCTCGAAGGTCGACATGCCGTAGAAGGACAGCGAGACGATCAGGAAGCGCAGGATCGGGTCGGTGCGCAGCTTGTGCCAGGCGCCCGACAGCGTCATCACGCCGTTGATCATGCCGCCCCAGCTGGGCGCCAGCAGGATCAGCGAGAACACCATGCCGATCGACTGGGTCCAGTCGGGCAGCGCCGTGTAGTGCAGGTGGTGCGGGCCGGCCCACATGTAGGTGAAGATCAGGGCCCAGAAGTGCACGATCGACAGCCGGTACGAGTACACCGGCCGGCCCGCCTGCTTGGGCACGTAGTAGTACATCATCCCGAGGAAGCCGGCCGTGAGGAAGAAGCCGACCGCGTTGTGGCCGTACCACCACTGCACCATCGCGTCCTGCACGCCGGCGTAGGCCGAATAGCTCTTCATCCAGCCCGCGGGGATGGCCGCGCTGTTGACGATGTGCAGCAGCGCCACCGCGATGATGAAGGCGCCGTAGAACCAGTTGGCGACGTAGATGTGGCGAACCTTGCGCATGCCGATGGTGCCGAAGAACACGATCGCGTAGGCCACCCAGACCAGCGCGATCAGGATGTCGATCGGCCATTCGAGTTCGGCGTATTCCTTGCCGCTGGTGTAGCCCATCGGCAGGCTGATGGCGGCGGCCACGATCACGGCCTGCCAGCCCCAGAACACGAACGAAGCCAGCGCCGGCGCGAACAGCCGGACCTGGCAGGTGCGCTGCACCACGTGGAAGCTGGTCGCCATCAGCGCACAGCCGCCGAAGGCGAAGATCACCGCATTGGTGTGCAGCGGCCGCAACCGTCCGTAGCTGAGCCACGGGATGCCGAGGTTGAGCTCGGGCCAGGCCAGCTGCGAGGCGATGATGACCCCCACCAACATGCCGACCACGCCCCAGACCACCGACATGAGAGCGAATTGCCGCACCACCGTGTCGCTGTAGACCGGCGCAGGAGAATTCGGAGCATGCATCGCAGAGCCTTCATTTATGAAACTGGCCCAGTGTCCCGGCGCGGCGTGCGATCGAGGTTGATTCAGATCAATCGTTCTTAAGAATGCGCTCGCCCTCGTTGTCGATGTCGTCGAATTGCCCACGGTCGACGGCCCACCAGAGGCCGGCGAGGATGAACAGGACCAGCACCACCGAGAACGGGATCAGCAGGAAGAGGATGTCCATCAGGCCGCCTCGAGGTGCAGTGGCTGGCGGGCCAGCCGCGCGGCATTGAGCACCACCGCCAGCGAGCTCGCCGCCATGCCCAGCCCCGCGAGCCACGGCGGCAGCCAGCCGGCGATCGCGAGCGGAACACAGACCGCGTTGTAGCCGGCCGCCCACCAGAGGTTCTGCCGCACCACCCGCAGCGTGCGCCGGGCCTGCGCGATGGCGCGCGGCACGACGCCGAGCGCATCGCCGAGCACCACGAAGTCGGCCCGGGCCTGCGCCAGCGGCACCGCGCGGCCGAAGGCGAAGGAGGCATGGGCATAGGCGAGCACGGGCCCGTCGTTGAGGCCGTCGCCCACCATCGCGACCGCCTGGCCCTGGGCCTGCAGATCCTTCAGCCGCCGCAGCTTGTCTTCGGGCGTGCAGTCGCCCAAGGCCATGGCAATGCCGGCGCGTGCCGCGACCTCGCGCGCGGCGCCGGCACTGTCGCCCGACAGCAGCCACACCGCCACGCCCTGCGCACCCAGCGCGGAGACGGCGGCGGCGGCATCCTCGCGCAGATCCTCCGCCAGCACGAAACTCGCGATCCACCCCTGGTCGTCGCTGAGATGCACCTGGGCCGCCTCGACCGGCAGGGGCTGGACGCCGCAGAACGCGGCCGAGCCCAGGCGCAGGCCACGCTCGGGTGCACCAGCGCCGCGACCGACCCGGCCTTCGAGCCCCTGCCCCGCGCGTTCGGCCAGGCTCGACACCCGCCAGTCCGGCGCCACGCGGTGCTGCTCGCGCCAGGCCTTCACGAGCGCCCGCGACGCCGGATGCAGCGACTGTGCGGCGAGCGCGGCCGCCAGCTCCACCGCATCGCCCGGCCGCACGCCCTTTCGGCTGTAGACCCGGTCGAGCCGCGGCGTGTCGCGCGTCAGCGTGCCGGTCTTGTCGAACACCACGGTGTCGACCGCGGCCAGCGCCTCCAGGGCCTGCAGGTTGCGCACCAGCACCCCGCCGCGCGCCAGCGTGCCGGCGCTCGCGAGCATCGCGGCCGGCGTCGCCAGCGACAGCGCGCAGGGACAGGTCACGATCAGCACCGCCACCGCGACCATCAGCGCCTTGCCCGAATCCACCGGCCACCAGTAGGCCGCCGCCGCGGCCGCCGCGACCAGCACCGCGAGCAGGAACGGCCGGGCCGCGCGATCGGCCAGCTGCGCGAGCCGGGGCTTCTGCAGCGAGGCGCTTTCCATCAGCGCCACGATCTGGGCGAAGCGCGTGTCCGGCCCCAGCGCCTCGACCCGCACCTCCACCACCGCGCCGACGTTGTGGCTGCCCGCCAGCACCCGCGCGCCGCACGGGCGCGGCACCGGCCGGGACTCGCCCGTGATCAGCGCCTCGTCGGCCGAGGTGTCGCCCGCCGCCACCGTGCCATCGGCCAGAAAGGCCTCGCCGGGCAGCACGCGGAGCAGGTCGCCGACCGCCAGCCGCCGGACCGCGACGCGCTCGAACGAGCCGCCGGCGTTGCGCCGCAGCACGCTGTCGGGCAGGCGGTTCATCAGGGCATCGAGGGCGCCGGCGGTGCGGTCGCGCAGCCGTGCCTCCAGCCAGCGGCCGGTCAGCAGGAAGAACACGAACATGGTGAGGGAGTCGAAGTACAGCTCGTGGCCGAGCGGCCCCTCCGGATCGAAGGTGGCCGCGCTGCTGACCACGAAGGTGATCGCCATGCCGAGCGCGACCGGCAGGTCCATGCCGATGCGGCGCTGCCGCAGGTCGCGCCAGGCGCTGCGAAAGAAGGGGCCGCAGGAAAACAGCATCACCGGCAGCGTCAGCACCCACGAGGCCCAGCGCAGCAACTGCGCGGCATCGGGCGTCATGTCGCCGGGCTGTGCAATGTACGCCGGGTAGGCGTACATCATGACCTGCATCATGCAGAAGCCCGCCACCAGCCAGCGCCAGAGCGCCAGGCGCGACTCGCGCTTGCGCCGCGCGCTCGCCAGCATGTCGCCGGCCGGCACCAGACGGTAGCCCGCGGCTTCGGAGGCCTCGAACCAGCGCGACGGTTTCACGGCCGCCGACGACCAGACCACGCGCGCGCGGCGGCTGGCCGCATTGACCTCGGCCGAGACGACGCCCGGCACCTGCATCAGCGCCGCCTCCACCGTGAACGCGCAGGCCGCGCAATGCATGCCCTCGACCACGACCTGGGACTCCCAGCGCGCCGCGTCGCCCTCGCCCAAGCGCCGCCCGAAGGCCGGCCATTCGACCGGATCGTCCAGCAGCGACCAGGCCGACTGCGGCGCGGCGGGCAAGCCGGGAGCGAAAGAGAGCGCAGCTTCCATGCCCCGAGCCTAGCGAGCGCAGCCGGGCAAGAGTTGACCCAGATCAAGAGGAGGCCCGGTCTCTTCGTGGGTTGCCGCGGATCCGGCTGCGCCGGTCCGCTGGCAACGCCCCCTTTCAAGGGGCTGGGCGGCTACACGAAGTGAGACAGCCTGGGGGTCAGAAACGGTACCCCACGCCCACGCCGAACAACCACGGATCGACCTGCACCGTCGACAGCGTCTGGCCCAGATGGCTCACGTCGGAGCGGATCTGCAGCTTCTTGACGTCGAAGTTCAGGAACACGTTCTCCGCCAGCGCGATGTCGAAGCCGGCGCCCACGGCGAGGCCGAAGCTGTCGTTCTCGAGGTCCAGGCGGCCCACGGTGGGCACGGCCAGCCGCACCGAGCTGATGCGCGTGTAGTTCAGGCCGGCGCCGACATAGGGGCGAATCGTCGCGTTCGGCCTGAAGTGGTACTGGACCATCAACGTCGGCGGCAGTTGCTTGAAGGTGCCGATGTCGACCGGCCCGCCCAGCGCGCTCTGCTGCACGGTCACGGTGTGCTTTTGCGGCACCGTCAGCACCAGCTCGGCGGCGATGTTCGGCGTGAAGAAGTAGGTGATGTCGACTTCGGGAATGGTCTTGTCGCTCACCGTGATCGCATCGGCCGGCACGGCCAGCGAAGGAATCGGATCGGACTTGTTGGCCGTGTCGATGCGCACCGCGCGGGCTCGCACGAGCCAGTTGCCCTGCGCCTCCTGCGCCGCCACGGGCAAGACGCACAAGGTGCCGAGGATGGCACCGATCAGTGTGCGCGTGAGATTTCTGCTGCTAACCATGTTTTTTCTGCTTCTCCTGTGATGGCCGACGCATGGGCGTCGGCACTGGAGGCAGTGTGGGCGGGCCTCGCTCCCCGTGTCCTTGACCCAGGGCAACACGCGCGCCGCGGCGCGGCGCCGAAGTGCAGGCCCATCGCGGCGAGATTGACCCTGGTCAACAAACGCTGCCGACCACGCTCGACAATGAGGCCGGCGCTGCGCAAGGTGCGCGGCGTGTGTGTGTTTCTTTCCTTGAGGTTCTTTCCATGCTTCGTCACCGTCTCGCCGCCATCGCCGTTCTGGCCTTCGCTTCCGCCCCCGTGCTTGCCGCCGAATGCACGGTCGAGATCGAAGGCAACGACGCCATGCAATTCAACAAGCCCGCGATCGAGGTGAGCCAGAGCTGCAAGGAGTTCACGGTCAAGCTCAAGCACAGCGGCAAGATGCCCAAGCAGGCCATGGGGCACAACTGGGTGCTGACCAAGACCGCCGACGTGCAGGCCGTCGCCACCGACGGCATCGCCGCCGGCCTGCCGCAGGACTACGTCAAGGCCGGCGATGCGCGCGTCGTGGCCCACACGAAGATCATCGGCGGCGGCGAAAGCGGCAGCGTGACCTTCTCGCCGGCGAAGCTCGCCGCCGGCGGCAGCTACACCTACTTCTGCTCCTTCCCCGGGCATTCGTCGCTCATGAAGGGCACGCTCACACTCGTCAAGTAAGCGAAGGGCTTTCATGAAACGCCCCACTGGGCGTATCGTGGCAACCCCAACCTCAAATCTGGAGATACCGCACATGGCCACCAGCAAGTCGAGCACCACCGCCGCCAAGAAGACGCGCTCGGGGGGCATCCCCACGCCGGCCGACGTCCAGGAGGCTTTCGTCAAGCCGCTCAAGGGCATGGCCGAGCGGCTGCAGAACCTGCCGCTGGCGGGCGCCGCAGGCGCGATCGTCGAGAGCGGACGCAAGGACCTGCAGGCGCTGGTGAAGGCCAACGAGAAGTCCTACCAGGGGCTGCAGGCCGTGGTGCAGCGCCAGACCGAGATGCTCAAGACGTCGATCGAGGAGTGGCAGGGTACCGTCAAGGGTCTGCCCGGCACCGATCCGCGCGAAGGCCTCGCCAAGCTCGATGCCATGGGCAAGGCCGCCTTCAAGCAGGCGCTGGACGATATCCGCGAACTGTCGGAGATGGCGGCGAAGTCGCAGGCCGATGCCTTCGACGTGGTGCGCCAGCGGATCCGGGACAACGTGGACGAGGTCAGCAAGCTGCTGCAGCCGCGCAAGTAGGACAAAGACGCCGCCGGGCGGGATCGGTGTTTGTCCTGCGCGATAACGAGAAAAAGGTCCGTGACTCGATCGACAGGAAGCGTACATTGGTACGGTTTCCTCAGCGATTGGATCGAATCAGCCATGGCATCGAATTCTCAGACGCGCATTTCAGCCAGGGAGGCCAGCGAAGCTGCGGCCCGCGAACGGCTGCGGCAGGCACTGCCCGCCACGGTCGACCACCTCCAGCAGCACCAGGCCGGCCGGATCGACGACAGCGACATCGAGGCCTACGTGAGACTGAACTGGCTCGAATGGCACGGTGGCGGGCTGCGGCTCACGATCACCGGCCGCAACGTCTGCGCGCAGCTCGCACCCTCCGCCGCCTGAGCCTGTCTATCGGCCGATGATGATCTGCGCGATCAGGCCGGTGGCCGCCGCGGCCAGCACGAAGTCCCCTCCCACGCCGACCCACTGGTAGCCGCGCGGCGGCTGCTGCAGGCGGCGCCCGCGCCAGTCGTCCACGACGTACTGGCGGCCCCGGTATTCGCTCGGCACGCGGCCGCCGCGGCGCCATTCGGCATACGGGTGGGGATGGCCCCGGTGGTCGAACCGGCGACCCGCGCCGTCGCCGGAGCGGTCGTCGGAGCGGTCATCGGGGCGACCACGGTCGTAGCCCGGGCCGTCATGGCGCTGCTGCTGTTGCTGCGGCCCGAAGCGGTCATTGCGGTCGGATCCGCGATCGAAACGGGTGTCCTGCGCGAAGGCGCTTCCCACCATGCCCATTGCGAGCGCTGCGGCGGCAACGGCCATGCGCTTTGACTTGATCATTGTCGGAACTCCTTCTGCGTTGATGAGGAGTCCAGTGTGGAAGGCGCGTGTGTCGCGCACCCCCCGCCCATGTTGAGGCGATGTGAAGCAAGGTAAAGCCGGCCCGGCGCCGGTCAGGGCGAGTTGCCTTGCGGGCCGACCGCCGGGGCGGCCGGCCTGCTGCCGCCGTGCGGCGTGATCTTGCGGCCCAGGGCCTCGCCCCAGCGACGCACCGGCGCGCTGGCGCGCTCGGCCGTGTGGTCCACGCCGCGCCGGGTCGCATCGGCACCGCGCGCGATCCCGCGACCTGTGGCGTCGGCGCCGCGTTCGATGCCGCCCAGCACCTTGCTGTCGTGGGCGGGCGCCCTGACCGGTTGCTGCTTCGCCGGGGGGCTCTGCGCGCCGTGCGCGGCCAAGGGCAGCAAAAAGGCGGCCGCTCCCAGAACGGCGCAGGCGGCGCCAAGGCGGGTGGTTCGTGTCCGGATCGGGGGCATTCGTCGAATCTCCTTGTTGTCGTTTCAGGCGGCGGGACCGCCCTCGCCTGCGGCCCGGGCCATGCGCTCGCTCTTCCAGTAGACGTCGTCGCCGCCATCGACACGGTTGAGCACGCGCGCCAGCACGAACAGCAGGTCGCTCAGGCGGTTCAGGTAGTGGCGCAGCGCGGCGTTGATCTCGGTCTGCGCGCCCAGGGCCACCACCGCGCGCTCGGCGCGCCGGGCGACCGTGCGGCAGACATGCGCCTGCGAGGCGGCGCGGGTGCCCGCGGGCAGGATGAACTCGGCCAGCCGCGGCAGCGCCGCGTTGTGCTCGGCCAGCGCGTTGTCCAGCTGCAGCAGCGCCTCGGCCTTGAGCAGCGTGTAGCCCGGCATCGAGAGCTCGCCGCCGAGGTTGAAGAGCTGGTGCTGCACATCGACCAGCAGCTCGCGCACGGCGGCCGGCATCGGCTCGCAGAGCAGCACCCCGATGTGCGAGTTGAGCTCGTCCACGTCGCCCATCGCGTGCACGCGCAGGTGGTCCTTGGGGACGCGCGTGTTGTCGCCGAGGCCGGTGCTGCCGTCGTCGCCGGTGCGCGTCGCGATCTGTGTCAAGCGGTTGCCCATGAGGTGCTTTCGGGTTCGGTTGAGAATGAGGTTCTTAGAATGTTAGACCCTTCAGGAGACCGCGCCCCATGAATGCTCCCACCGCCCCCTCCCACCTGACCCCGGAGATCGCGCTGCGCGAGGTGCCCGACGCGCTGATCGCCGCCCTGAAGGCCCGTTTCGGCGACCGCTGCTCGACCGCGCTGGCGGTGCGCACGCAGCATGGCCGCGACGAATCGTCCTTCGATGCGCCGCCGCCCTCCGCAGTGGTCTTTGCCGAGAGCACCCAGGACGTCGCCGACGCGGTGAAGCTCGCGAGCGAGCACAGCGTGCCGGTGATCCCCTTCGGCGTCGGCTCCTCGCTCGAAGGCCACCTGCTCGCGGTCCAGGGCGGCATCAGCATCGACGTCAGCCGCATGAACCGCGTGCTCTCCGTCAACGCCGACGACCTGACGGTGACGGTGCAGCCCGGCGTCACGCGCAAGCAGCTCAACGACGAGATCAAGAGCACCGGCCTGTTCTTCCCGATCGACCCTGGCGCCGATGCCTCGATCGGCGGCATGGCCGCCACGCGCGCCAGCGGGACGAACGCGGTGCGCTACGGCACCATGCGCGAGAACGTGCTGGCGCTCGAACTGGTCACGGCCAGCGGCGAGGTGATCCGCACCGGCACGCGGGCCAAGAAGTCATCCGCCGGCTATGACCTGACGCGCTTGTTCGTCGGCAGCGAAGGCACGCTGGGCGTGATCACCGAGGTCACGCTGCGCATCTACCCGCTGCCCGAAGCCGTCTCGGCCGCGATCTGCTCGTTCCCGAGCATCGAGGCGGCGGTGCGCACCACGATCGAGATCATCCAGCTCGGCGTCCCGATCGCGCGCGTCGAGCTGATCGACGTCAACACGGTGCGCATGGTCAATGCCTACGCCAAGCTCGGCCTGCGCGAGGAACCGATGCTGCTGATGGAGTTCCACGGCTCCCCGGCCGGCGTCAAGGAGCAGGCCGAGACGGTGCAGGAACTGGCCAGCGGCCATGGCGGCAAGGCCTTCGAATGGGCCAGCACGCCCGAGGAGCGCACCCGCCTCTGGACGGCGCGCCACAACAGCTACTTCGCGGCGGTGCAGTCGCGCCCGGGCTGCCGCGTGATCTCGACCGACACCTGCGTGCCGATCTCGCGGCTGGCCGATTGCCTGCTCGAGTCCGTGGCCGAGGCCGACGCCAGCGGCATCCCCTACTTCCTGGTCGGCCATGTGGGCGACGGCAACTTCCACTTCGGCTACCTGCTCGACCCCAACGTGCCCGAGGAGCGCGTGACCGCCGAGAAGCTGAACCACGCCCTCGTGAGCCGGGCGCTCGCCCTCGAAGGCACCTGCACCGGCGAGCACGGCGTCGGCCTGCACAAGATGGACTTCCTGGTGACCGAGGCCGGTGTCGGCGCGGTCGACATGATGCGCACGATCAAGCGCGCGCTGGACCCGAAGAACATCATGAACCCAGGCAAGATATTCACGGTGTGACTCGCCCCCAGGTTGCCCCGCACTTCGTGTCGGGGCGCCCACCCCTTGCCGGGGGCAACACCAGCGGCCCGGCGAAGCCGGTTCCGCGGTGTTTCACCAACGGGCCTGGCTGCACCGGCCATAAGCGATCGGCACTGTGGTTGTTCCACGGCTGCGCGCAGCGCGCCCGTTCGTGGGCAGTCGCGGAACCGGCTTCGCCGGGCCGCTGACTGCGCCCCCGGTAGGGGGTGGGCGGGCTACACGAAGTGAGCCCAACCTGGGGGCGAGCTACTACTTCTTTTTCGGTGCCGAGGTCTGCGACGGCGCGGCGCCGCCATCTACCCCCAGGCGGCCGCCGCCGCCCAGGCCCTGGCCCTGGACCGCCTGCGCCTTGTAGTTGCGCAGCGAGATGACCATCTGGTTGAAGGCGTCCATGAAAGCGGCGCTGATCACCTTGCCCTGGGCCGTGTTGGTGTAGCCGCCCAGGGCGCCCCCGGCGCTGCCGCCGAAGACCGAGCCGAAGGCGCCGAAATCGGTCTTCGAGGCGCTGCCTTCGGAGGCCGCGACCTGCACGCCCGAACGGTTGTCGATCAGCGTCAGCAATGCGCTGGCCTCCTTGGTCTGCATGCTGCCGCCGACCGCGGACAGCACGCCGCTGTAGCGGCCGCCGACGAGTCCGCCCAGCGCGCCGCCGACGCCGCCCGCGTTCTGGTTGCTGAAGACGATTTCGGGCGAGAGGCCGTAGTCGGAAGCCACCATCTGGCCGGCGCCGAAGTTGCTGCCCTGGCGCATCTCGCCCGATTGCGACAGCTGGCGCTCGCGCGACATGGCGTTCATGCCGGCGGCACCCCGCTCGACCACCACGAAGCAGTTCGATTGCTGGACCAGCAGCTTCAGCAGGTTGGCGGTGGGTGGCAGCTTGTACTCATTGCGCAGGACCGTGTACCAGCCGGCCGATTGGTTCTCGACCAGCGACACGGTGCCCAGCGGCGAGGCGCATTTCTCGAGCGCGCCGCTGGTGTTGGCGCTGGCGCTGCCCGCCGCGCTGCCGGTGGCGACCGTCTTCGCACTCTGGCTGCCCATCTGCATGTCGGTGGTCTGGCAACCGGCCAGCAGCAGCACCGCCGCGGCAACCGCCGCCAACGGCAGTCTGTAGAGTCCCATTTGGATTTCCCCTTAGAACTTTAATATTAAATAGTTGCATCAGGAGAATAGGACCCGTAACCGGTTGAATCAATCGACCGGAAGCGGGATGGCTTCGGCGCTGCGCTAGGCCGTTTGGCGGATGCGGTCGATCAAGCCGTTGAGCGCGTCCAGCGAGCCGAAGTGAATCGCGAGTTCGCCGGTCTCCTCGATCTTGCCGCCGCGCTTGGTGCGCTTCTTGACCCGGACCTCGACCTCGGCCGCCAGCAGGTCGGCGAGTTCCTCCTCGACCCGCAGCAGGTCGCGGGATTTTTCCGCCGCGCCGCGCCGCGGCGAGGGTGTGAGGCTGAATTCGGCCGCCAGCTTCTTGACCAGGGCCTCGGCCTCGCGGACCGACATCTTCCTGGCCGCGATCTGATTGGCCGCGGTGATCTGCGTCCCCTTGTCGAGCGACAGCAGGGCCCGCGCATGGCCCATGTCGATGTCGCCCGCCATCAGCATGGCCTGGGCCGGTTCGGCCAGGTTCAGCAGGCGCAACAAGTTGCTGGCGGCGCTGCGGGAGCGTCCGACAGCCTGCGCGGCCGATTCGTGAGTAAGCCCAAACTCTTGCACCAATCGTTGCAGGCCCTGGGCCTCTTCAAGCGGATTGAGGTCCTCGCGCTGGATGTTCTCGATCAGCGACATGGCCGCGGCGGCCTCGTCGGGCACGTCGCGCACCAGCACCGGCACGCTTTCGAGCCCGGCCAGGCCGGCCGCCCGGAAGCGCCGTTCGCCCGCGATGATCTCGAACTCGGCCTTCTTGTCGCGCGCCCCGTCGGCATCCAGCCGACGCACCAGGATCGGCTGCATGATGCCTTGCGCCTTGATGCTCTCGGCCAACTCGTAGAGCGCGCCTTCGTCCATGCGCGTGCGCGGCTGGTAGACGCCGGGCACCATCTGATCGAGCTGGAGCGTGGTCGGGTTCGGCGGCATCGCATCATCGAGAATCGCGCTGTCCGAGCCGTTGAAAGTCGGGCCCAGGAGGGCTTCGAGTCCGCGGCCGAGGCCCTTCGGTTTTTTGGTGGCCATGGAAGTCATTCTTCTTTCAGTAGGTCGTTCAGCAGGTCCCGGCCCTCGGGCCAGTCGCCCAGTCCGGATTCGCTGTTGAGGTGTCCGCGGGCGCCGGCATCGACGAATCGGGCGCCCCAGCTTCGCGCCATCTCGCGAGAGCGCGCGGCCTCGCAGTAGGGGTCGTCCTGGGCCGCGATCATCAGCGCGGGAAACGGCAGGGGCTGGCGCACGATCGGTGCCCAGCCGGGAATCATCTGGCGGAGGTCGTCGCGCTCGACGTCGCCCGGGGCGACCAGCAGCGCCGCACGGACCTTGGCCGTCCGGCGGGAGTGCGCGGCCCAGGCCGCCACCAGGATGCAGCCGAGGCTGTGCGCCACGAGCACGACCGGGCCGGGGGCGGCCAGCACCTCGTCCTCGAGCCGGGTGGACCAGTCGCCGCGCAGCGGCCGCATCCAGTCGTGCTGGTCGACACGGTGGTCGCGGTACTTCGTCTCCCAGCGGCTTTGCCAGTGGGCGGGGTCGCTGTTCTGCCAGCCCGGCAGCAGCAGGATCTTCGGAGCGGTCATCTGCGGGGCAATGATCAAGGACCTTCGGGCGCGTGGACCGCCACCAGCGGCGCATCCATCGGCGCGGGCACCGGCGGCGCGGCGGCTTCGGACGCCAGCGCGCTGGCCGGCGGCATCTTCTCGACCAGTTCCTGCGCGAAGGCCACGAAGGCCTGGCTGCCCTTGGCCTGCGGGTCGAACACCACGCCCGGCAGTCCGTAGCTCGGCGCCTCGGCCAGCCGCACGTTGCGCGGTATCACGGTGTCAAACACCTTTTCCCCGAAATGGGCCTTGAGCTGCTCGCTTACCTGCTGCTGGAGGGTGATGCGCGGGTCGAACATCACGCGCAGCAGGCCGATGATCTGAAGATTCTTGTTGAGATTGGCGTGCACCTGCTTGATGGTGTTGACCAGGTCGGTCAGGCCTTCGAGGGCAAAGTACTCGCACTGCATCGGCACGATCACGCCGTGCGCGGCGCACAGCCCGTTGAGCGTGAGCAGGCTCAGGCTGGGCGGGCAGTCGATGAGGATGAAGTCGTACTCGGCGCCGACCGCGGCGAGCGCGGTGCGCAGGCGCTTTTCACGCCGGTCGATGGCCACCATCTCGACCTCGGCGCCGGCCAGCTCGCGGTTGGCGCCCAGGATGTCGTAGCCGCATTTCTCGGACTTCACGCGGGCTTCGGCCACCGAAGCCGACTCCAGCAGGACGTCATACACGGTGGTTTCGAGCTGGCGCTTGTCGACGCCCGATCCCATGGTGGCGTTGCCCTGGGGATCGAGGTCGATCATCAGGACGCGCTGCCCGACCTTCGCCAGGCCCGCGGCCAGGTTCACCGTGGTGGTGGTCTTGCCGACGCCGCCCTTCTGGTTCGCGATGCAAAAGATCTTGGCCATGCTTACCTGGAAATGGCCAGCTTGAAGCCGAAGGCGATCAGGAAGACCCCCGCGAGCTTTCCGAGCATGCCGGAGACGCGGGGGTTGGCGCGCAGGCGCTCGGCCAGGAAATAGGTCAGAAGCGTCACGATCAGGCCATACATGAAGGTCAGGAAGGCGATCGTGGCCGCCATCGCGGCAAAGGTCGGGAAGCCTTGATGCCGCGTCGGGTCGATGAACAGCGGGAAGAAGGCCATGTAGAAGACGATGGCCTTCGGATTCAGCAGCGTGATCGTCAAGGCCTGCTGGAGGTACTGCCGCGGCCGGATATTGAGGATGGGCGCTGCACCCGGCCTGGCGCGGATCATCTTGAAGCCGAGCCACGCCAAATAGGCGGCGCCGACCCACTGCACCGCGCTGAATGCGGCCGGGTAGGCACTGAGCAGGGCGGCGACACCCGCCACGGCGGCCCACATCAGCACCTGGTCGCCCGCGATCACGCCCAGCGTCGCAGCCAGCCCGCCACGGATCCCACCCTTGCCGGTCGAGGTGATCAATGCGAGATTGCCAGGCCCGGGTATCGCCAGAAAGAGAATGATGGCGGCGACGAACGCGCCGTAGTCAGCGATGCCGAACATGGAAATGGCCTGAAATGGGAGTGCGTCGAGTCTAAGCGAGGTCGACGCAATGAGCGCCTGTCAGGCGACGCGTTTTCGCATCCAGACGATGCACCGTTCGGCATCCAGGCCCGGAACCGACAGTTGTTCCACGTGAAACACTTCGCAATCCACCGGAAGCTGGGCGATTTCGTCGTCAGGCGCCCTGCCCTTCATGGCCATCCAGACGCCGTCCGGCGCCAGCAGATGGCGAGAGCCTGCGATGAAGTCGGCCAGCGATGCGAAGGCCCGGGAACTGATCAGCTCGTAGCTTCCCGCCAGCATTTCGACCCGCGCATGCAGTCCGCGAAGATTCTTCAGCCCCAGTTCCGACGCCACTTGCTGGACGAAAGCCGCCTTCTTGGCCACGGCGTCGAGGCAGGTGACCTGGATGTCGCCCCGAACGATCGCGATCACCGCCCCCGGCAGACCGGCGCCCGCCCCAACGTCCAGCAATCTCGCGTCGCCTGGACACTCCCTCTTCAGCGGCTGGATCACCGACAGGCTGTCGAGCAGATGGTGAGTCAGAACCGTCGCCGGGTCCCTCAACGCGGTGAGGTTGTACACCTTGTTCCACTTGAGGATCAGGGCGCCGTAGGCCAGCAGGCGCTCGCATTGAAGATCGCTCAAGTTCAGTCCGAGCGCGGCCGAGCCCTCGCGCAGCAGTTGCTCCTGGCTCATTCGGCGACCGGCGTTGCTGTCGTGGCCGCATCCTGGGCAAAGGCCTGGTGCCCACCCTTGCGAAGATGGATCATCAGCAGCGAGATCGCGGCCGGCGTGACGCCGGAGATGCGCGAGGCCATGCCCAGCGTCTCCGGGCGGTGCTTTGACAGCTTCTGGCGGACTTCGAAGCTCAGCGCCTTGACCTGGCCATAGTCGAAGGTCTCGGGTAACTTGAGATTCTCGAAGTGCGCAGCCCGCTCCACCTCGTCATGCTGGCGATCGATGTAGCCCGAGTACTTGGCAGCGATCTCGATCTGTTCCACCTCGGTCGGGCCCGGCGTTTCGGCAGCCGCGTACTTTCCGCCATCCAGCGACATCAGCGACTCATAGCTGACGTTCGGCCGCCGCAGCAGGTCACCCAGGTTGTATTCGTGTTCGATGGCCTTGCCCAGGACGCGCTCCGATTCGACCGCCGGCAGGTTGCGCGGATTGACCCAGATCGATCGCAACCGCTGTGTTTCACGTGAAACAACATCACGCTTGCGCGAAAAAGCATCCCAGCGCGCATCGTCGACCAACCCGAGCTTCCGGCCGACCTCGGTCAGCCGCATGTCGGCGTTGTCTTCGCGCAGCTGCAGCCTGAACTCGGCGCGGCTGGTGAACATCCGGTACGGCTCCGTCACGCCCTTGGTGATCAGGTCATCGACCAGCACGCCCAGGTAGGCCTCGTCGCGGCGCGGCAGCCAGGGGCCCTCGCCCCTGCATTGCAGTGCAGCATTGAGGCCGGCGAACAGTCCCTGGGCGGCAGCCTCCTCGTAGCCGGTGGTGCCGTTGATCTGTCCGGCAAAGAAGAGGCCGCGGATCGCACGCGTCTCGAAGTTGCTCTTGAGCTCGCGCGGGTCGAAGTAGTCGTATTCGATCGCGTAGCCCGGCCGCAGGATGTGCGCGTTCTCCAGGCCAACCATCGAGCGCACCAGCTGGTACTGGATGTCGAAAGGCAGGCTGGTCGAGATCCCGTTGGGGTAGTACTCGTGGGTGGTCAGCCCTTCGGGCTCGAGGAAGATCTGGTGACTGTCCTTGTCGGCGAAGCGATTGATCTTGTCCTCGACGCTCGGGCAGTAGCGCGGCCCGATGCCGTCGATCTTGCCCATGAACATCGGGCTTCGGTCGAAGCCCGAGCGGATGATGTCGTGCGTTCGCGCATTGGTGTTCGTGATCCAGCAAGGCATCTGCTGCGGATGCATGTCCTTGTGGCCCATGAAGCTGAAGACCGGCATCGGCCCGGCGCCACCAGGCATGCCGTCGCCAGGCTGCTCGGCGCACTTCGAGAAATCGATGGTCCGACCGTCGAGCCGCGGCGGCGTCCCGGTCTTCAGGCGGCCTTGCGGCAGCTTGAGTTCCTTGAGCCGCGCCGACAGGCTGATCGCGGGCGGGTCCCCGGCGCGCCCAGCCTGGTAATTGTCCAATCCCACATGAATGCGGCCGTCCAGGAAGGTGCCGGCCGTGAGCACCACCGCCCGCGCGCGGAAGGCGATGCCCACCTGCGTGATTGCCCCCACCACACGATCGCCTTCGATCATCAGATCGTCGACCGCCTGCTGAAACAGCGACAGATTGGGCTGATTCTCGAGGCGGCGGCGGATTGCGGCCTTGTACAGGACCCGGTCGGCCTGCGCCCGGGTCGCCCGCACGGCCGGCCCCTTGCTCGAATTCAAGACACGGAACTGGATCCCGCCCTCGTCCGTCGCGATGGCCATGGCGCCGCCGAGGGCGTCGACTTCTTTCACGAGATGGCCCTTGCCGATGCCGCCGATCGAGGGGTTGCAGCTCATCTGCCCCAAGGTCTCGATGTTGTGGGTAAGCAGCAGCGTGCGGGCGCCCATGCGCGCGGAAGCCAGCGCGGCTTCGGTGCCGGCATGGCCGCCGCCGACGACGATCACATCGAATTCTTCGGGGTACAGCATGGAAAGGGGCGCAGGAGGCATGCGCTCTCGGAAAGGGGGCGTCAATTTTAATCGCCGGCGCGCCTCCGTGCACCCTTTGGGGACAAGCAAGCCAGGCCTGGCATCCGCGCCACAGGCCATCTGTGCTGGAAGTATTGCTATCATTTTGATAGCATCATGGTTTGCAGGGCGCGAGGCCAGCGAGGCAAGAACGCGTCCATCGCCAAACCGCTAGCATCGGCCTCGCGTCGTCAAGAACGCGTTTCGCCTAATCACTGGAGTTTTTCGAATGAAGCTGTATTACTCGCCGGGCGCCTGCTCGCTCTCACCCCACATCGCGCTGCGCGAGGCCGGCCTGGCCTTCGAGCCGGTGCTCGCGAGCACCAAGAGCCACAAGCTGCAGGACGGTACCGACTATTACGGCATCAACCCGCTGGGCTACGTGCCGATGCTCGAACTCGACGACGGCACGCGCCTGCGCGAAGGCCCGGCCATCGTGCAGTACATCGCCGACCTGGCGCCGACCAAGAACCTGGCACCGGCCAACGGCACGATGCAGCGCTATCGCCTGCAGGAATGGCTGACCTTCGTCGGCACCGAAATGCACAAGGGCTTCTCGCCGCTGTTCAACCCGAACATGCCCGAGGAAGCCAAGACCATCTCGAAGACCAGGCTGCTGTCGCGCTACGAATGGCTCGACAGCCAGTTGGCCGACAAGGACTTCCTGATGGGCGAGCACTTCAGCGTCGCCGACGGCTACCTGTTCACGGTGACCAACTGGGCCAAGCCCACCGGCCTGGACATCTCGAAATTCGCGAACCTGAACGCCTGGCATGCGCGCGTCGCCGCCCGGCCCGCCGTGCAGGAGGCGCTGAAGGCCGAAGGCTTGAAGTAGGCTCGCCCCCAGGTTGGGCTCACTTCGTGTAGCCCGCCCACCCCCTACCGGGGGCAACACCGGCGGCCCGGCGAAGCCGGTTCCGCGGTGTTTCACGAACGGGCCTCGCTTCGCTGGCCTGCGGAAACTGCACACGCTATCCAACCCGCTGGCGCCAGGCCAGCAGGGCCCCGAGCCATAGGGTGAGGGCCGAGGCCAGTAGGCCTCCGGCCAGCCCGCCCTGGCCGTCGGAGATCCAGCCGGTCACGGTCGGGCCGACGATCTGGCCCAGCGCGAACACGATCGTGAAGGCGCTGATGCCCGTCGCCCACTGGGCCGGTGGCAGGTTGTGGCGCACCAGCGCCGTGGTCGAGGCCACCACCGACAGGAACACCGCGCCGAACATCAGGCCCGAGGCCAGGGTCACCGGCCATGCCGGGCTCAACACCGGCAGCAGGGTGGCCACGCCCAGCAGCGCATTCAGCAGCGCCTGCGGGCCACCGCCGCGGAAGCGGTCCAGCAGCCCCGCCCAGAGCCGTGACGAAGCGACGCAGGCGACCCCGAGCAAGGCGTAGAACCATGTGATCTCGCCCGGGCTCGCACCCTGCTCGCGCAGCAGCGCGATCACGAAGGTCATGTAGCCGATGTAGCCGGCACCGAAGAGCGCATAGCCCGCGAGGGCCCAGCCGAATCGCCGCACCGGCGAGTGGCCATCGACCATGAGCGGCAGCCTCGATGCCGGACTCGCGACCACGCCCTCCCCCGGCATCGCACGCACCGCGAGCGCCAGCACGGCCGTCGCGGCGACGCTCGCCAGCGCCAGCGCCCACCAGGCCCAGGCCCAGCCATGCGGCGCGCCCGCCGCAGCCTGCAGCACGGCCGGCACCAGCAGTGCCGACAGCGTGATGCCCAATCCGGTGCCGCCGTAGTAGAGGCCCAGCAGGAAGCCCGCGCGCGAGGGTTGCGAGACACCCAGCCGCGCCGCCAGCAGGCCACCGGCGACGAACACCCAGGCGCTCGCGAGACCGGCCAGCAGCCGCTGCAGCAAGAGGGCCGGGGCCGAAGTGAAGAAGCCGCTGGCGGCCATGAAGACGCTGGCCGCGACCGCGCCGCCGACCAGCAGCCGGACAGGGCCGAAGCGACGCATCAGGGCAGGCGTCAGCATGGCACCGAGCAGGTAGCCCGCGGCGTTGGCGGTGTTCATCCCGCCGGCCAGCGCATAGCTCCAGCCCAGGTCCGCGCGCATCGGCGGCAGCAGCAGGCCGTAGGAAAAGCGGGTGATGCCGAGCGAGACCGCCGCTCCCAGCGACAGGGCCAGCGCGAGACGAAGGGCTTGGGCGGGCGTGAGCGTGGCGGCGGTCGAAGGCATGGGGCGGGCGCATTCTGCAGCATCGCTTAGCACCAAAGCGACAACCCCGCGACAGCAGGGTTGCGGTTCCGGGTTTACCCTGGCGCCGTCTTCTTCATTCACGTCACCACAAGGCACCCAGGCATGAGCACTCTTTTCGATCCCGTCCAGGCCGGCGATCTCGCACTCGGCAACCGCATCGTCATGGCGCCGCTGACGCGTAACCGCTCACCCAACGCGGTGCCGGGCGACATCACCGCCACCTACTACGCACAGCGCGCCTCGGCCGGCCTGCTGATCACCGAAGCCACGGCGATCAGCCATCAGGGCCAGGGCTACGCCGACGTGCCCGGCCTCTACGGCACCGAGCAACTCGACGCCTGGAAGCGCGTGACCGACGCCGTGCATGCCGAGGACGGCAAGATCGTGGTCCAGCTCTGGCATGTCGGGCGCGTCTCGCACACCGAGCTGCAGCCCGACAACGGCAAGCCGGTGGCCCCTTCCGCGATCACCGCCAGGACCAAGACCGTGCTGATCAAGGACGGCGTGCCGACCTTCGTCGACACCTCGGAGCCGCGCGCGCTCGACGCCGCCGAACTGCCGGGCATCGTGCACGCCTACGCGGCCGCGGCGCGCAACGCGGTCGAGACCGCCGGCTTCGACGGCGTCGAGATCCACGGCGCCAACGGCTACCTGCTCGACCAGTTCCTCAAGACCGGGAGCAACGAGCGCACCGACGACTACGGCGGCAGCATCCCCAACCGCGCCCGCCTGCTGCTGGAGGTGACGCGCGCGGTGGTCGATGCGGTGGGCGGCGGCCGCACCGGCATCCGCCTGTCGCCCGTCACGCCCGCCAACGACGTCCACGACGCCGACCCGCAGCCGCTGTTCGACTTCGTCGTCAGGCAGCTGGCGCCGCTCGGCCTGGCCTACATCCACGTCATCGAAGGCGCCACCGGCGGCCCGCGCGAGCTCGACGATCGGCCCTTCGACTACGAGGCCCTCAAGGCGGCCTACCGCGAGGCCGGCGGCAAGGGCGCCTGGATGGTCAACAACGGCTACGACAAGCCGCTGGCCGAAGAGGCGCTGAAGGAAGGCGACGACCTCGTCGCCTTCGGCAAGCCCTTCATCTCCAACCCCGACCTGGTGCGCCGCCTGCGCGAAGGCGCGCCGCTGAATGCCTGGGACAAGAGCACGTTCTACGGCGGCGGCGAAGCCGGCTACATCGACTATCCCGCGCTGGCCTGAGGCTCGCCCCCAGGTCGGGCTCACTGCGTGTAGCCCTCCCACCCCCAACCGGGGGCAACACCAGCGGCCCGGCGAAGCCGGTTCCGCGGTGGCACTGTTGCTCGCCCCCAGGTCGGGCTCACTTCGTGTAGCCCTCCCACCCCCAACCGGGGGCAACACCAGCGGCCCGGCGAAGCCGGTTCCGCGGTGTTTCACGAAAAGGCCTGGCCGCGCACGTTCACAAGTGGGGGGCGGCTGAGGGGGGAGCCGGCGCGAATGCAACACGTACGCGCAGACCGCCCTCGCCCGAGGCCTTGCTGAAGCTCAGCTCCGCGCCGAGCAGCTTCGCGTAGCGCGCCACGATCGCCAGGCCCAGTCCCGCCCCCTGCCCGAGCTTGCGCCCGGCGGGCCCCTGGGCCCAGCGCTGCAGCAGGTCGCGCTCGGCCTCGGGCGCAATGCCCGGGCCATCGTCGGCCACTCCGAGCGTGAGACCGGAGAGTTCCACGGTGATGGTGCGGCCGCCGTAGCGCAGCGCGTTGTCGATCAGGTTGTCGAGGATGCCCTCGACCAGCGCGGCATTGGCCTGCACCGTGACCGCCTCGTCCAGGCCCAGTGCGCCCAGGTCCACGCCCCGGGCGTCGGCGCGCGCCAGATGCCGCAGCACCGCCTGCTGCGCCAGCTGGTCCAGGCGCAGGGTCTCGCGTTGCAGGCCGGTGCGCCCCTCGTCGGCCAGCGCCAGCGCCAGCAACTGGTCGACCAGGCGGCTGGCGCGGGCCTGGCTCTGCGCGATCTGCTGCAGCTGCTCGCGCCAAACGGCCGGGCTCTGCTGGGCCAGGCCGTAGTCGGCCAGCGCGCGGATGCCCGCGAGCGGCGTGCGCAGCTCGTGCGCGACGTTGCCGGCGAACTCGCGCTGCGCGGAGGCGCTTTGGGCCAGCCGCTCGAGCAGCGCGTTGAGCGTATCGCCAAGCTGCTCGAGTTCGCGCGAAGTGCGCGCCACCGGCACGGCCGCCAGGTCATGCGCGCTGCGCTGCTCCAGCGTGCGCCTGAGTTCGCCCAGCGGGTGGAGCTCGCGCTCGATGCCGCGCCAGAGCCAGCCCGCGAGCAACGCGAGCAACACCAGCTGAGGCGCCAGCGAATAGATCAGGAGCTTCTCGATCAGCGTCGCGCGCGCACGCGTGGTCTGGGCAATGATCACGCGATAGGCAGCCGGCGCCTCGTGGTCCAGCACGACCGCGCGCAAGGTCTGGCCTCGGTAGTCGATGCGCGAGAAGCGGTGGCGCACGCCCTCCTCGGGTGCCGGTGCCACCAGCCCCCGGTCACCGGCGAGCAGCGAACCGTCGGGCCGCAGCACCGCGAAGAAGACCGTCTCCGACTGGTCGAACAGGACGTTGGTGATCTCGCGCGGCGACAGCAGGAGGTCGAGACCGCTTTCGCCGGCGCGCACGCTGGCCGACACCGAATAGGCGTCGTCGAGGAGCGCGCGATCGAAGGCCTGCTCGGTGAAATAGCTGGCAACCAGCAGCGCCACCGCCGTGCCCAGCAGCCACGTCAGGCCCAGCGGCGGCAGCACGCGGCGCAACACCCGCGCGGTCAGCGACGGCGCCGCCGCCGCGCCCGCACTCACGTCTGCGCTTCCATCAGGTAACCGATGCCGCGCAGGGTCCGGATGACGGCGCCGCTGGCGACCAGCTTCTTGCGCAGGCGAGAGATGAAGGCCTCGAGCGCGTTGTCGCCCAGGGACTCGTCGAAGGTCGACAGCTTGTCCGACAGCTCGCGCTTGCTGATCGTGCGGCCTGGCGGACTCATCAGCTCCCACAGCACCTCGAACTCGCGCGCCGGCAGGTCGAGCGGTACGCCGCCGACCGCGAAGCGGCGAGCCCGCCGATCGAGCCGCAGGTGCCCGAGCACCGCGATGTCTTCGGTGCCCTGGGCCCGGCGCACCAGCGCCCGCAGCCGGGCCTCCACCTCGGCCAGGTCGAAGGGCTTGCCGAGGTAGTCGTCCGCGCCCGCGTCCAGGCCCACGATGCGCTCGTCGGTGCGGTCGCGTGCGGTCAGCACCAGCACCGGCGTGCGGTCGCCGCGGGCGCGCGCCTGCCGCAGCGCGACCAGCCCGCTGGCCAGGCCGCTGGTCGGGTTCGCGGTGGCCGGCAGGTTCAGGTCCAGCAGCACGGCATCGAAGGTCTGCACGCGCCACAGGTGGTCGGCGTCCTCGACGTTGGCCGCCACGTCGACGCGGTGGCCGGCATCGCCCAGGCTTCGCAGCACCACGCCGCGCAGGACTTCATCGTCTTCGACCAGTAGGATTCGCATGGCAGGGGAGTGAAAGGTATCGGCTGTTTGTACAACACGCAGCACCCCCATGCCGGACATTGGCATGGGGGAAAGGTTCAAACTCGTCATTCGTTCACATGAAGGAGCCAACACGATGAGCCAGAAGTTCCAGGTCACGGGCATGAGTTGCGGGCACTGCGCCGGTGTGGTGCAGAGCGCCGTCCAGACGATCGATCCCAGTGCGCAAGTCACGGTGGATCTCGAAACCGGCCACGTCGATGTGGTCAGCGAGCATCCTCGACGGGACATCATCGTGGCGATCGAGAACGCCGGCTACCAGGCCCAATAGCCTCGCTTTCTTCGGCGCCGAAGGACGGGCAGCGCGCCAAAACGAGAGAACAGTTGAATACTTTGTGTTTCAAAGTGCAAAATGCGTGCTGCAAATCACTTGGACAGAAAGATGCCCATGTTCTCGAGCCTGCTGCCCTTCTCCGCCCGCGAAGCTGCTTATCGGCGCAAGTTTCTGGAGAACCCCCAGAGCGAGAACCTGTTCATGGGCTCGTTCGAGAGCTTTGCCGCTGCACAAGCCAATGCGCCACCCGGCAAGGCGGTCGGCTACGACGACGCGGAGGCGGCCAAGACGCTCTATAGCCACCAGATCTATTTCTACGACTACCCGGGCCTGTTCTGGCTCGGGCGCGCGCTCGACGGGGGCATGCGCAGCGTCTTCGACCTGGGTGGCCACGTCGGCATCAAGTACTACGCCTTCCGCCGCGTGCTTCCCTACCCTGCGAACCTGCGCTGGACCGTGTGCGACCTGCCCGGCGTCGTGCAGGCGGGCCAGGAGCTCGCCCTCCAGCGCGAAGCGACGTCCCAGCTCGACTTCACGACCGACTTTCGCAACGCCAGCGGATACGACGTCCTGTACGCGTCGGGCAGCCTGCAATACCTGCCGTTGCGGATCTCGGAAATGCTCGCCCAGATGCCCGTGAAGCCGAAGCGCATCGTGATCAACACGGCAGCGACGCACTCCGACCGGACACTCTTCACGCTCAACAGCATCGGCTTCGCGGTCTGTCCCTACCGCATCCAGCACCAGGACGCCCTGCTGAACGAACTGATGGAGTCCGGCTACCAGCGCCGCGATGCGTGGCGCAACGAGGGCAAGCCGATCGAGGTGCCGTTCGTCGAGGGTGGCGACAAGGCCTTCTACTCCGGCTGCTGCTTCGATCTGCGTTGAGCCGCGTGCTCCCGGAGCGCGGGGCGCCCGGCCGGGGCGAGCGCCCCGCTACCATCCGCTCATGCCTTTTCACCCCCGGATCCTGATCGCCGAAGACGAGTCCGGCATCGCCGACACCCTGCAATACGTGCTGCGCACCGACGGCTTCGTGCCGGTCTGGTGCGCCACCGCGGAGCAGGCCATCGCGCAGTTCGCGGCCGAACCGCCCGCGCTCGCGATCCTCGACGTCGGCCTGCCCGACATGAACGGCTTCGAGCTCTTCAAGCGGCTGCAGGCGCTGCCCGGCGGCGCGCAGGTGCCGATGATGTTCCTGACCGCGCGCAGTGACGAGATCGATCGCGTGGTCGGCCTCGAGCTGGGCGCCGACGACTACATCGCCAAGCCCTTTTCGCCGCGCGAGCTGGTGGCGCGGGTGCGGACCATCCTGCGCCGCAGCGGACGCGGCGCGCAGAGCGCGACAGCCCCCGCAGCGGCACCCGCAGCCCCGACTCCGGCCCCGGAGGCGCCGGCCACGCCGTTTGCGCTCGACAGCGAACGCATGCAGATCCGCTACTACGGCCGCCTGCTGGAACTCTCGCGCTACGAGTACGGCCTGCTGCGGCTGCTGGTGCAGCGGCCCGGCCGCGTCTACACGCGCGACGACCTGCTGCGACTGGTCTGGGACGAAGCCAGCGACAGCTTCGACCGCACGGTGGATGCGCACGTGAAGACCCTGCGCGCCAAGCTCAAGGCGATCGCGCCCGAGGTCGATCCGATCCGCACGCTGCGCGGGACGGGCTACGCGTTGAACGAAGACCTGCCGCCCACCCAATGAGTACCAGGCCGACGCCGGGCCGCCAGCGCGGCGAAGTCCGCGCTTCGCGCAGACGGGCGGCCTGCTGTCTCCCCCTCGGGGGGCAGCGACCCACACGCAGTGGGGGAGCGTGGGGGCCATTCAGGCCGACGCCGGGCCGCCCCAAGGCGGCCTGCGGCCCCCTCGGGGGGCAGCGACCCACACGAAGTGGGGAAGCGTGGGGGCCATGAAATGACGAGCCGGACGCGCATCTTTCTCGGGATCCTGCTGATCTACACGGCAGGCATCGCCTTCCTGCTCTACCGCGTGGTGATCGACATCGACCCGCGCTACCGCGAGTCGGCCGAGGAGTCGCTGGTCGAAGCCTCGCAGCTGATGGCCAGCCTGGTCGAGCAGGACGTGATCGCCGGCGCGATCAACACCACGCGGCTCGAGCCGCTGTTCCGCTCGGTCTATGCGCGCCAGTTCTCGGCCCAGATCTACAACCTGCACAAGCGCCACGTCGAACTGCGCATGTATGTCACCGACCGCAACGGCCGCGTGCTGTTCGATTCGCTGGGCCGCAACCTGGGCGCCGACTTCTCGCAGTGGAGCGACGTCAAGCGCTCGCTGGCCGGCACCTACGGCGCCCGCACCACGCGCGACATCGCGGGCGATCCGCTGAGCTCGGTGATGTACGTGGGCGCGCCGGTGCGCTGGGGCAACGAGATCGTCGGCGTGGTCAGCGTCGGCAAGCCGGTGCAGAGCTTCGGCCAGTTCGTCGAGGACGCCCGGGCCCGCACGCTGGGCGTCGGCGTCGGCTCGGCGCTGGCGCTGCTGGTGGGCGCGGTGATCGTCTCGATCTGGCTGGTGCGGCCCTTCGGGCTGATCTCGGACTACGTGGGCTGGCTGCGGGCGCAGCGCAGCCCGAGCCTCGGGCGCATGCTGCGCCGGGCGGTCGACACGCTGCGCAGCGGCCTCGGCGAGCTGCGCGACGCCTTCACCGGCCGCAACTATGTCGCCGACTATGTCCAGACCTTCACGCACGAGATCAAGAGCCCGTTGTCGGCGATCCGCGGCGCCGCCGAGCTGATCCAGGAGCCGTCGATGCCGCAGGCCGAGCGCGAACGCTTCCTCGGCAACATCGCGCACGAGACCCAGCGCATCCAGGAGATCGTCGACCGCATGATGGAGCTCACCGCCCTCGAGACGCGGCGCGCGCTCGACCGCAGCGAGCCGGTGGCGCTGGCCCCGCTGCTGCAGGACGTGGCCGCCGGCGCCCAGGCCGCGGCGGCCAGGCGCGAGGTCCGGGTGCAGGTGGCGATCCACGCCGAGGCCAGCGTCGAGGGCGACCCCTTCCTGCTGCGCCGCGCGATCAGCAACCTGCTCGACAACGCGATCGACTTCTCGCCCGCGGGCGCCGAAGTCCTGCTGGCGCTGGAGGCCAGCTCGCGCCGCGCCATCGTGAGCGTGCGCGACCGCGGCCAGGGCATCCCGGACTACGCCAAGGACAAGGTGTTCGAGAAGTTCTATTCGCTCGCCCGGCCGCACAGCCAGAAGAAGAGTACCGGCCTGGGCCTGGCCTTCGTGAAGGAGATCGCGGCGCTGCACCGCGGCCGGGTCGAGCTCGCCAACGCACCGCGCGGCGGCGCGCTGGCCACGCTCACGCTGCCGCTGCTGTCACATCACTGACCGGTGAGCTCTGCGTAGGCCTTGCGCGTCTCGGGGCTGACCGCATCGAGCACCTGCTCATAGGAGGTCTTGTGGCGCGCCAGCAGGCGCGCAGAGGCCACGGCCTTCGACTTGCAGTACCAGTGGCAGCTGTGCTGCATCAGGAACAGCTCGGCCGACATCATGAAGGCCTTGGCCTTCGACGGCCGGTGCCGCTCGTTGCGCATGACCGCGGCGATGCCGCGCGCATGGATCGCGAAGGCCTGGCGCAGATCGAAGGTCGCGGCCGGGAACAGCTGCTGCGCGAAGGGCAGCGCGAGCGGCAGCTTGCTCACGCGCGCCTCCTTCTCGCCGACCCGGGCGAACTCGGCCGCGAAGCTGTCGAACTGGGCCGACAGCTTTTCCTCGGTGGTGTCGAGCAGGCGCCAGATCTGCTCGCGCCGCTCGGGGTCGTCCTCGCCCAGGCAGCGCAGGTAGCCCTCGGTGAGGTTCTCCATCAGCTTCTCGATCTGGTAGTGGCCGAGGTGGCTGCCCAGCAGCGCGATGCGCCGTCGCTGGTGCTGGGATTTGACGAGGTAGGCGCCGATGACGATGAGCGTCACCAGGGTGAGAGTTTCCATGGGGGGCGGCAAGAGAGGGCGTTGTGGCAGCCGCAAGTGTAGGAGCGACCCCGCCTCTGCGCGGCCGGCGCAGCCCGGCCCCTTCGTGAAACACCGCGGAACCGGCTTCGCCGGGCCGCTGGTGTTGCCCCCGGTAGGGGGTGGGCGCCCCGACACGAAGTGCGGGGCAACCTGGGGGCGAGCAACAGTGCCACCGCGGAACCGGCTTCGCCGGGCCGCTGGTGTTGCCCCCGGTAGGGGGTGGGCGCCCCGACACGAAGTGCGGGGCAACCTGGGGGCGAGCAACAGCTACCGGAAGAAATCGAGGATGCGACTGCGCTCTTCGGGTGGCGCCGGCGGGCTCACCGGCACGCCGGTCAGGTCCTCGGCCGGCAGCGGCGCCAGCGCGACGTCGAGGCCCAGGCTGGCCACGCCGCGGCCCGGCGCATAGTCGTCGTAATACCACTCGCCGTCGACCTGCACCACGCCGTCGGATGGCTTCAGCGCCGCCACCGGCACGCCCTTGAGCGCCGCCTGCATGTAGCCGGTCCAGATCGGCAGGCTCAGGCTGCCGCCGGTCTCGCCGCGCACGCCGAGCTGGCGCGGCGTGTCGTAGCCGACCCAGGCGATGCCCACGCGCGTCGGCTGGAAGCCGGCGAACCAGGTGTCGAAGGAGTCGTTGGTGGTGCCGGTCTTGCCGTACAGGTCGTCGCGCCGGAGCGCCTGGTAGGCCCTGGAGGCGGTGCCGCCCTTCACCACGCTCTGCAGCAGCGAATCCATCAGGAAGGCATTGCGTTCAGGGATCGCGCGCCGGGCCTCGTCCAGCACCGGCGGCTCGGTCTCCATCAGGACCTTGCCCCGGGCGTCGGCGACCCGCGTCACGAGGTAGGGATTGACGCGATAGCCGCCGTTGGCGAACACCGCATAGCCGGCCGCCATCTGCATCGGCGTCACCGAGCCGGCGCCCAGCGCCATCGGCAGGTTGGCGGGCTGCTTCTCGCGCTCGAAGCCGAAGCGCGTGACCCAGTCCTGCGCATAGTCGGCGCCGATCGACTGCATGACCCGCAGCGTGACCAGGTTCTTCGACTGCTGGAGCGCGCGCCGCAGCGTGATCGGCCCGTCGTGGCCGCCGTCGTAGTTCTTCGGCTCCCACGCCGTGCCGTTGGCGCCCGCCTCGAAGGTCAGCGGGGCGTCGTTGACCACGGTGGCCGGTGTGAAGCCCTTCTCGAGCGCGGCCGAATAGATGAAGGGCTTGAAGCTCGAGCCGGGCTGGCGCCAGGCCTGCGTCGCGTGGTTGAACTTGTTCTTGCCGAAGTCGAAGCCGCCGACCAGCGCCTGGATGGCGCCGCTGCGCGGGTCGATGGCGACGAACGCGCCTTCGACCTCGGGCAGCTGCGTGATCTCCCAGCTGTTCTTCGGCGTGCGCGCGACCCGGATCACGGCACCGGGGCGGATGCGGATGTTGCGCGCCGCCTTCTCCGACAGGCCCGACTGCGCCGGCTTCAGGCCCTCGCCGCTGATCTGCAGCGTCTCGCCATTGGCGCGCACCGCCGTGACCTCCTTGCCGCTGGCCTGCAGCACCACGGCGGCGATCAGGTCGCCGTTGTCCGGATGCTCGGCCAGCGCGTCGTCGACCGCGTCGTCGAGCGCCTTCGGATCGGCCGGCAGATCGATGACCGCCTCGGGCCCGCGATAGGCCTGGCGCCGCTCGTAGTCCATGATGCCTCGGCGCAGCGACCGATAGGCCGCCTGCTGCTCGGCCGCGATCAGCGAGGTCGTGACCTTGAGCCCGCTGGTGTAGATGCTGTCGCCGTACTGCGCATGCATCATCTGGCGCACGGTCTCGGCCACGTACTCGGCATGCAGCCGCGACGGGTCGGCGGCGTCGCGCAGCTGCAGCGGCTCACGGCGCGCGGCGTCGGCCTGCGCGGCGGTGATGAAACCAGTCTCCTGCATGCGATCGATCACGTAGAGCTGGCGGGCGCGGGCGCGGCGCGGGTTGGCCACCGGGTTGTTGGTGCCCGGCGCCTTCGGCAGGCCAGCCAGCATCGCAGCCTCGGCGATCGTGATGTCCTGCAGCGGCTTGCCGAAATAGGTCTCGGCAGCGGTCGCGAAACCATAGGCCCGGTTGCCCAGGTAGATCTGGTTCAGGTAGATCTCCAGGATCTGGTCCTTGGTGAGCTCGCGCTCCATGCGCAGCGCCAGCAGGATCTCCCAGGTCTTGCGCCGCACGGTGCGCTCCGAGCTCAGGTAGACGTTGCGCGCCACCTGCATCGTGATCGTCGAGGCGCCCTGCTTGCGCCCGCCCTGCAGGCTGGCCAGCGCGGCGCGCGCGAAGCCCTTGTAGTCGAGGCCCCCGTGCTCGTAGAAGCGCGCGTCCTCCACCGCCAGCACCGCGTCCTTCATGACCTGGGGAATCTGCGCGAAGGGCGTCAGGTTGCGGCGCTCCTCGCCGAACTCGCCGATCAGCGTGCCCTCGGCCGAATAGACCCGCAGCGGCTGCTTGGGCTGGTAATCCGACAGCTGCGCGACGTCGGGGAGCCGCGGGTAGATGGTGGCCACCGCGATGCCTCCGGCGATCGCCAGGACGACGACGGTGCCGGCCGACAGCGCGGCGATCCAGGCTGCCGGGCGGCGCCAGGTCGGCGCTCGGGAGGGAGTTGCGGAGGAAGGGGTCATGGCAGGGAGGGAGCAGGAACAGGAACAGGCCCCGATGGTTCCCCATGGGCGCGATGTCCGTGTGAAGTGCCGACGCGCGGGACTTCACACGGACTTCACACAAGCCTGCCTCGGGCGCGCCGACTTCAAGATGCCTTCGAACTCCCTTCGCGCTCGCTCCCGACAGTGGGCACCGTGCAAGTTCGCACAAGAAGAAGGAGAAAGAACAACACCATGGACGCCCCTGCCACCCCCATCCGCCCCGGCCGCTGGCTCTGGCTCGTCACCGTGACGCTGGCCGCCGCGAGCTTTCTCGCACTGAGCGCACGGCCGCTGCATGCGCAGGAAGCGCCGGGCCCGCGCGCGAAGACCGAGAGCCCGTACTTCTTCGTCAAGAGCGACGATCCCGAGCTCGACCGCCTGCCGCTCAAGGGCACCGAGGTCGACGTGAAGATCTCGGGCGTGATCGCCGACGTCACCGTCACGCAGACCTACCGCAACGAGGGCCAGCGGGCGATCGAGGCGCGCTATGTGTTCCCCGGCTCGACCCGCGCCGCGGTCGGCGCCCTCCACGTGCGGATCGGCGACCGCCTCATCACGGCGCAGATCCGCGAGAAGGCGCAGGCGCGCATCGACTACGACGCCGCGAAGAAGGAAGGCAAGACCGCCGCGCTGCTGGAGCAGCACCTGCCCAACGTATTCCAGATGAACGTCGCCAACATCCTGCCGGGCGACGAGGTCAAGGTGGCGCTGCGCTACACCGAGCTGCTGGTGCCTCAGGGCGGCAACTACCAGTTCGTCTATCCGACCGTGGTCGGGCCGCGCTACAACAGCCCTCAGTCGGAGAACGCGCAGGCCCGCTGGGTGGCGCAGCCCACATTGCGCGCGGCGGTCGCACCGGGCACCGCCTTCAAGCTCAAGGTCGCGCTCGACATGCCGATGCCGCTGCAGCAAGTGCGCTCGCAGAGCCACGCGATCGAGCTTGCGCGGCGCGATGGCGATGCCCATGCCGACGTCACGCTGGCCCGCAGTGCCGGGCCCGCGGACAACCGCGACTTCGTGCTCGACTACAGGCTCGCGGGCGAGCGCATCCAGTCCGGCCTGATGCTCTACCAGGGCCACGGCGACGACGCCGAGAACTTCTTCCTCGCGATGGTCGAGCCGCCCAAATCGGTGGCCGCGAGCGCCATCTCGCCGCGCGACTACATCTTCGTGGTCGACATCTCGGGCTCGATGCACGGCTTTCCGCTCGACACCGCGAAGGCCATGCTGGAGCGCCTCATCGGCGGCCTGCGGCCCAGCGACACCTTCAACGTGCTGCTGTTCTCGGGCAGCAACAGGATGCTGTCGCCGCACTCGGTGCCGGCCACCCGCGCCAACATCACGCAGGCGCTGGCCACGATCCAGAACTACGGCGGCGGCGGCAGCACCGAGCTGATCCCGGCCTTGAAGCGCGCCTATGCCGAACCGAAGGCCGAGGGCGTCTCGCGCACCCTGGTGGTGGTCACCGACGGCTACGTCACGGTCGAGCGCGAGGCCTTCGAGCTGGTTCGCAGGAACCTCTCCAAGGCCAACCTGTTCGCCTTCGGCATCGGCTCTTCGGTCAACCGCCACCTGATGGAAGGCCTGGCGCGCGCCGGCATGGGCGAGCCCTTCGTGATCACCGATCCGGTCCAGGCGCCCGAGCAGGCCGCGCGCTTCCGCCGCATGATCGAGTCGCCGGTGCTGACCCAGGTGAAGGCGCGCTTCGAGGGCCTCGATGTCTACGAGGTGGAGCCGATGACGCTGCCCGACGTGCTCGGCGAGCGCCCGGTGATCCTGTTCGGCAAGTGGCGCGGCGAGGCCAAGGGCCGGCTCGTGATCGAAGGCCGCAGCGCCGAGGGTCCGTACCAGCAGGTGCTCAAGGTGGACCCGCAGGCGCGCCGGGACGCGGCCGCGCTGCGCAGCCTGTGGGCGCGGCATCGCATCGCGAGCCTCTCCGACCAGGAAGCGCTGGAGGGCGGCGACGACCTGCGCCAGCGCATCACCGACCTGGGGCTTCGCTACGGCCTGCTCACGCAATACACCAGCTTCATCGCGATCGACCAGGTGGTGCGCAACGCGGCGCCGCAGAACGGCGCCAGCGTCGACCAGCCGCTGCCGCTGCCGCAGGGCGTGAGCGAACTCGCGCTCGGCCAGAGCCTGGGCGCCGAGGTGCCGAGCACGCCCGAGCCCGAGACGCTGGGCGCGATCGCGGTGGTGCTCTCGATGCTGGCGATGCTGCGGCGCCGCGCCCGCCGCAACGACCGCCGGCGGCTGACCTCGTGAGCTGATCAGAAAAACCATGACGATGACACTTGCCTCACTCGCAAGCCGCCACCCGCGCCTCGTCGAGGCCGGGATCCGGCTCGACCGCGCGCCGGCCCTGGGCTGGCTCGCGCTGCAGGCCGCCGCGCTGGCGCCGACCTGGCTCTGGATGGGACAGCGGATGCTGGACCGCTCCGACGATCCGCTCGGCCTGCTGGCGCTCGCGGCCCTGGGTGTGCTGGTCGCCGCGCTGCGACGCGAGTTGCGCGCCGCGCCACGCCTCGGCTGGATGGCGCTGGCCGCGGCGGCCACGCTGGCCGCCACGCTGGGCCGCACCGGCGTCGGCCCGCTGCCCTCGCTGCCGCCCCTGGCCGCCGCGCTCATCGCCATGCTGGCGCTGGCCTGTGCCTTGCTGGCCTTCCTGCCGCGACAGGTCGCCTCGTGGCCGGTCGCCGGGCTGGCGGTGCTGGCGCTGCCGCTGCTGTCCTCCCTGCAGTTCTATGCCGGCTATCCGCTGCGCGTGATCACCGCCGAGGCCAGCCGCTGGCTGCTGGCACCGGGCTTCGACGTCGCGCGCGAAGGCAGCAGCCTGTGGATCGAAGGCCAGCTGGTCATCGTCGATGCACCCTGCTCGGGCGTGCAGATGGTCTGGCTCGGCTATTTCACGGCCTGCGTGGTCGCACTCTGGGCCCGGCGCGACGACCGTCTCTTCCTGGCACGGCTGCCGGCCGTCGGCCTGCTGGTGCTGGCCGGCAACATCGTGCGCAACAGCGTGCTGGTGGCGCTCGAAGCCACCGGCCATGCGCCCGCGGCCTGGCTGCACGATGCCTTCGGCCTGGCGCTGCTGGCCGGGGTCTGCGGCGGCATTGCATGGGTGATGACCACTTCCCGAGGAGACCGCCATGGCCATCCCGTTGCTTGAGCGCTGCTTCGCCAACCGCTTCGTGCACCGCATCCTGCACAAGGCGGTGTTCGCGCTCGCGATGCTGCTCTGCCTGGCCTGGTCGGGCAGCTCGGCGCTGCATCGATCGACGCCGGGCGCTGCCGCCGCCGTCTTCCATGAATGGCCCAGCGAGTGGGACGGTGCGCCGCTGCGGCCGCTGGCGATGAGCGCCGTCGAACGCCGCTTCGCCGAACGCTTTCCGGGCGCCATCGCGCGCCTGACCGACGGCGAACAGGTGCTGGTGCTGCGCCAGGTGAACGCCCCGACCCGCATGCTGCATCCGGCCGCCGACTGCTACCGCGCCCTGGGCTACGGCATCGCCCAGGCCCGTCTGGAGCGCGACCTGCACGAACGACTGTGGCGTTGTTTCGTCGCCGAACGCGGCGCCAGGCAAAAAATCAGGGTCTGCGAGCGCATCGTCGACGCCGGGGGCGATGCTTTCACCGACACTTCAGCCTGGTACTGGGCGGCGGCCAGCGGCCGCTCGAGCGGCCCGTGGCAAGCTGTGACCCTGGCGAGACAGATCGAATGACAGAGTGAGAGTGATTTGCTGAAAAAAGCGCTGGTTTACCTGCTTTTCGCGACCCTGGCCCTGGTGCTGACTGCGGCGGTCGCGGTGTTCCTGATCCTCAGGCTGGCGCTGGCGCCCGGGCCCGACGAGTGGCCGGCACGCATCCAGGCCGGCCCGGTGGCGATCGATGTCGGCGTACCGACCGCGATCCGCCTGGCCACCTCGACCTGGTTCGCGCCCTGGCTGGCCGGCCGAACGCTGGACACCGCCCACGGCCCGGTCCGGTTCGGCTGGAACGCGGCGACCGAAACCCTGGAACTCCGCTGCGCGCCCTGCAGTGCCACGGTGCCGGCGCTGGGCAGCCAGCCGATCCGGCTCGACAGCCTGCGGGGCACGGTGCGCCGCGACGCCGGCACGCTCGGCGGCGTGCTCGAGGCCGCGCCGCCCGGACGGCTGGCGGCGGCGGCAGGCGGCAGCGACGACGGCATCCTGCATGCCCGCTGGAACGGCCGGCTGTCGCAGAAGGCCCTGACGATCGACATCCATGTGCCCGAAACGCCCATAGTGCGCTGGTACGCGGCGCTGGCGCCCGGCCTGGCGGAGCTGCAACGCGCCCGCATCGGCGGCACCCTGGCGCTGAACGCCCAGGTGGTGCTGCCCGCCGGCACCTTCACGCTGCAGCCGCGCATCGCCGACTTCACGGTCGAAGGCTTGGGCACCGAGGCGATCGCCAACGCGCGCAGCAGCAGCTGCGGCGCACCGAGCCGGCTCGGCAACGAGAGCTGGCTGGCGCGCGCCGTGATCGCGGCCGAAGACCAGCGCTTCTTCACCCATCCGGGCTACGACATCGTCGAGCTGACGGCCTCGCTCGAAATCAACCAGAAGGCCGCCAAGGCCGAGCGCGGCGGCAGCACCGTGACCCAGCAGCTCGCCAAGATGCTGGTGACGGGCGGCGAGCAAAGCGCCGACCGCAAGCTGCGCGAACTGCTCTACGCGGTCGAGATGGAACAGACGCTGGGCAAGGCGCGCATCCTGCAGCTCTACCTCGACAACGCGCCCTGGGGCGCCCAGATCTGCGGCGCCGAAAAGGCGGCGCGCACCTATTTCAAGCGCTCCGCGCGCAACCTCGAGCCGGCGCAGGCGGTCTGGCTGGCCGCCATGCTGAACAACCCGGCCGCCGCGGTACGCAAGTGGCAGGCGGATGGAAACATCAACGTCGACCGCGCCAAGTGGGTGGCCGAAGGCGTGCGCGGCATCAGCAAGCCGCAGCGCGACGCCCTGCTGCGCAGCGTGGCCGCGGCCCGCTTCGCACCACCACCCTGACGCGGCCCGCGGCACGCACCAACTCGGCGCGACGACAGGCCGGCGGCAGGCCGGCTCGCTGGCACATGTCTTGCGATGGCATCCGCAATGGATGCTGTCTCCGCCCCCCCGCCCGCAGCCGTTGAAATCGTCGCGCTGAGCAAGCGCTACGCCGCCGGCGCCCCGCCCGCGGTCGACCAGATCGACCTGCGCATCGCCAGCGGCAGCTACTGCTGCCTGCTGGGCCCCTCGGGCTGCGGCAAGAGCACCACGCTGCGCATGGTCGCGGGCCACGAGTCGGCCTCCGGCGGCGACATCCTGCTGGACAACCGCAACATCACGAACCTGCCGGCCGCGGCGCGCGGCACCGCGATGATGTTCCAGAGCTTCGCGCTGTTCCCGCACCTGTCGGCGCTCGACAACGTCGCCTTCAGCCTCAAGATGAAGGGCGTCTCGAAGACCGAACGCCACAAGCGCGCGGCCAACCTGCTCCAACGGGTCGCGATGGGGCACCTGGCCGAGCGCAAGCCGGGCGAGCTGTCGGGCGGCCAGCAGCAGCGCGTGGCGCTGGCGCGGGCCCTGATCACCGAACCCCGTGTGCTGCTGCTCGACGAGCCGCTGTCGGCGCTCGACCCCTTCCTGCGGATCCAGATGCGCGCGGAGCTGCGCCGCTGGCAGAAGGAGCTCGGCCTCACCTTCATCCACGTCACGCACTCGCAGGAGGAGGCGATGGCACTGGCCGACACCATGGTGGTGATGAACAACGGCCTGATCGAGCAGGTCGGCTCGCCGCACGAGGTCTACAACCATCCTGCCAGCGAATTCGTGGCTCGCTTCATGGGCGGCCACAACGTGTTCGCGCTCGACGACGGGCTGGTCGCGGTGCGCAACGACCACATGCGGATCGCGCCCGCGGGCGCCGTCGGCGGCGACACCGGCCTGCCCGCGCACGTGACCGATGTCGAGTACCAGGGCACCTACGTGCTGCTGGGCCTGCGCCTCACGGGCGTGCGCCCGGAGTTCAGCAGCGTGTCGGTGCTGCTGACCGAGAAGGACTTCGCCGCCCGCAGCCACGCGGTCGGCGAGAGCGTGCGCCTCTCGTGGGCCGAGGCCGACGCGCGGACGCTGGGCCCCGGCGCCACGCGCCCCGAAGCGCGTGGTGGCGGCACGCCGCCTGCCGGGCGCGCGCCGATGGCGGCCCTGGCGGCGATGGCGGCGTGACAGCGCCCGCCACGCACGCCTCTGCATTTCGGTTCTTCCACTTTCTTCACCACCGGCTTCCAGGAGACCTCCCATGTCCAAAAAGATCGAAACCCCCTCCACCGGCGTGCAGCGCCGCGCGCTGCTGCAGGGCACCGCGGGCATCCTCGCGGCGGGCGTGTTCCCGGCCATCCATGCGCAGGAGAAGATCGTGCTGCGCTACCTCGGCACCGCGGTCAACCAGGACAAGGCGATCGCCGAGAAATTCAAGGCCGACACCGGCATCGAGATCCAGTACGTGGCCGTCACCACCGACGACGTCACCAAGCGCGCCGTGACCGCGCCGAACAGCTTCGACCTGATCGACACCGAGTACTTCTCGCTCAAGAAGATTGTGCCCACCGGCAACCTCAAGGGCATCGACACGCGGCGCGTGAAGAACGCCGACAAGATCACCTCGCTGTTCACCAAGGGCGAGGTCGCGGGGAAAAAGGTCGGCGACCAGGGCACGGCGCCGATCAAGGTGATCTTCCTCGAGGGCGAGAAGAGCAAGGCCTTCTCGAAGACGCCGACGCAGTTCATGTCGCTGATCCCGACCACCTACAACGCCGACACGCTGGGCATCCGGCCCGACCTGATCAAGCGTCCGATCGGCTCCTGGGCCGAACTGCTGAACCCCGAGTTCAAGGGCAAGGCGGCGATCCTCAACATCCCCTCGATCGGCATCATGGACGCGGCGATGGTGGTGGAGGCCAAGGGCATCCACAAGTACGCCGACAAGGGCAACATGACCAAGGCCGAGATCGACCTGACGATCAAGACCCTGATCGAAGCGAAGAAGGCGGGCCAGTTCCGCGCCCTGTGGAAGGACTTCAACGAGTCGGTCAACCTGATGTCCTCGGGCGAGGTCGTGATCCAGTCGATGTGGTCGCCGGCCGTGACCGCGGTGCGCAGCAAGGGCATCGCCTGCACCTTTCAGCCGCTCAAGGAAGGCTATCGCGCCTGGGCCTCGGGCTTCGGCCTGCCGGCCACGCTGTCGGGCAAGAAACTCGACGGCGCGTACGAATTCATCAACTGGTTCCTCGACGGCTGGGCCGGCGCCTACCTGAACCGCCAGGGCTACTACAGCGCCGTGCTGGAAACCGCCAAGGCCAAGATGGAACCCTACGAGTGGGCCTACTGGATGGAAGGCAAGCCGGCGACGCAGGACATCAGGAGCCCGCAGGGCGACGTCATCGCCAAGGCCGGCGCGCTGCGCGACGGCGGCAGCTACGAGGAGCGCATGGGCGGCATCGCCTGCTGGAACGCCGTCATGGACGAGAACGAATACATGGTAAAGAAATGGAACGAATTTGTGGCGGCATGAGCTCGCCCCCCCAGGTTGGCTCACTGCGTGTAGCCGGCCACGCCACATCGCCGCCCACCAGACCCATCAAGGCCTGGTGGCAGGCGGCGCCGTTCGGGCTCGTGTTCCTGCTGTTCTTTCTGATCCCGCTGGCGCTGATCGCGATGGTCAGCCTGTGGAACTTCAACGAGTACGAACTGATCCCGGCGGTCTCGCTGCGCAACTACCTGAGCATCTTCGAAGGGTGCTCGCACCTCACAGACAACGGCGACTTCTGCGTCACCTTGTCGACCTACATCAGCACGCTGAAGTTCTGCCTGCTGGTCTGGGGCATCACGCTCCTGGTCGGCTTCTCGGTGGCCTACTTCCTGGCCTTCCACGTGCGCTCGCCGGGCATGCAGACGCTGCTGTTCGTGCTGTGCACGGTGCCCTTCTGGACCTCCAACGTCATCCGCATGATCTCGTGGGTGCCGCTGCTGGGGCGCAACGGGCTCGTGAACCAGGGGCTCATGGGCATGGGCCTGGTCGACACGCCGGTCGAGTGGCTGCTGTTCTCGGACTTCTCGGTGGTGCTGGCCTTCGTGCACCTCTACACGATGTTCATGATCGTGCCGATCTTCAACTCGATGATGCGCATCGACCGCTCGCTGCTCGAAGCCGCCAGCGACTCGGGCGCTTCGGGCTGGCAGACGCTGTGGAACGTGATCGTGCCGCTGTCGCGCACCGGCATCCTGATCGGCTCGATCTTCGTCATCACGATCGTGATGGGCGACTTCGTCACCATCGGCGTGATGGGCGGCCAGCAGATCGCCTCGGTCGGCAAGATCATCCAGGTCCAGACCTCGTACCTGCAGTTCCCGCTGGCGGCGGCCAACGCGATGATTCTCTTGGCGGTGGTGCTGATGATCATCTGGGGTCTGACGCGACTGGTCGACATCCGAAAGGAACTCTGACATGAGCCGCACGGCCGCTCCGAAGGCGAATACCGAAGCGCTGCTGCGCGGAGGTTTCCTATGAGCCAACGCATCGGTGAACAGCGCAGCCCGGGGTTCCGGCCTTTGGCCATCGTCTTCGCGCTGTTCGTGGTCTTCCTCTACGGCCCGATGGTCACGATCTTCGTGCTGAGCTTCCAGGGCCCCGAGGGCGGCCTCACCTTTCCGCTGCGCGGCGTCTCGCTGCACTGGTTCCGCAAGCTCGCCGAAGGCTTGGGCACCGTCGACATCGGCGCCGCCTTCGGGCGCTCGCTGATGCTCGGTGCGGTGGTGATGCTGTGCACCGTGCTGCTGTCGGTACTGGCCGGCCTGGCCTTCCGCAAGCGGCTCAAGGGCGGCAACGCGTTGTTCTTCGTCACCGTGGCGAGCCTGATCATGCCGTCGATCATCGTGTCGCTGGGCATCGGCCTGCAGTTCCGGCTGCTCGACAATGGCCTCAAGGGCGCACTCGGCGCCTTGGGTGCCACCGGCACGCTCGAGAACTACGGTACCGCGCTCGGGCTCCTCACCTCGGCGCTCGGCGCCCACCTGACCTGGACGCTGCCCTTCGGTCTGCTGATCATGTTCGCGGTCTTCAACCGCTTCAATCCCGCCTACGAGGAAGCCGCGCGCGACCTCGGCGCGACGCCGTGGCAGAGCTTCCTGCACGTCGTGCTGCCGCTGATCGGGCCGTCGGTGGTCGGCATCGGCATGTTCGGTTTCACGCTGAGCTGGGACGAGATCGCGCGCACTTCGCAAGCCATCGGCGATGTCAACACGCTGCCGCTCGAGCTGCAGGCGCTGACCTCCACCGTGACCACGCCATCGATCTACGCGCTCGGCACGGTGACCACCGTCGTGTCCTTCGCCGTGATGGCGCTCGCGCTGGGAACCGCCGCCTTGCTGCGCCCACGCGCGAAGCGCGCACGCTGATGCAGGCCCGCCCATGACCCGTCTGCTGGTGATCAACCCGAACACCTCCGCCTCGGTGAGCGTCCTTCTGCAGCAGCATCTGCAGGCGCAACTCGGCAACGCGGCGAGCGTCCGCACGGTCACCGCCCGCTTCGGCGCCCCCTACATCGCCAGCGAGGCCACCTACGCGGTGGCGCAGCACGCGGTGCTCGACGCCTGGGCCGCGGCACACGCGCACGGCGAGCGGCCCGATGCCATCCTGATCGGCTGCTTCGGCGACCCGGGGCTGTTCGCATTGCGCGACGGCGCCGGCGTGCCGATCGGCGGCCTGGCCGAAGCCGCCTTCGCTGCGGCGACACGGCACGGCCGTTTCGCCATCGTGACCGGCGGCGAACGCTGGCGGCCGATGCTCGGGCGGCTGGCATCCTCGCTCGGCTGCTCGGCCTCGCTGGCCGGCATCCACACGGTGGCGCCGACCGGCGCCCAACTCGCCGAGGACCCCGCCGGCGCCCGCGCCCTGCTGGCCGAGGCCTGCCGCGAGGCCGCGCTGCGCTTCCAGGCGCAGGCCGTGATCCTCGGCGGCGCCGCCCTGGCCGGCATCGCCGCCGACATCGCCGATTCGGTTCCGGTGCCACTGATCGACAGCGTGAGCGCAGGCGGCGCGTGGGCGCTCGAGGCCATCCGGATCGGCACGGCGCCCGCCGCCGCCGCGGGATTCGGCGTGGCCTGGCAGAGCGTGTCCTGGGAACTCGAGGCGCTGGGCTGACCGGCCCGATGTCTGCTACAGCCCCACCGGCGGCGCGGTCGCCTCAACCGTGCCACCATGCCGCCATGAGCCACCCCTCCCACGCCCACCCCACCCACGCGGTCGAACCGGCGTCGCTCGCCCGGCCGCGCGGCATCGACCAGATCGTCGCCGGCGTCTCGACCAGCGACGGCGATGGCGTCAAGCTCACGCGGGTGCTGCACCAACCCTTGCAGCAGCGGCTCGATCCCTACCTGATGCTCGATGCCTTCGGCAGCGACAACGCCGGGGACTACATCGGCGGCTTCCCGAGCCACCCGCACCGCGGCTTCGAAACCGTGACCTACATGATCTCGGGGCGCATGCGCCACCGCGACAGCGCGGGCCATGAAGGCCTGCTCTCGAACGGCGGCGTGCAATGGATGACCGCCGGCCGCGGACTGGTGCACAGCGAGCTGCCCGAGCAGGAAGAGGGTCTCATGGAAGGCTTCCAGCTCTGGCTCAACCTGCCGGCCAGGGACAAGATGCGGGAGCCCTGGTATCGCGACATCCAGAGCCCCGAGATCCCCGAATTCACCACCCCGTCCGGTACGCACGTGCGTGTCATCGCGGGCCACAGCCACGGCGTCAAGGGTGCGATGCAGCGCGAACATACCGAGCCGCTCTACCTCGACATCGAACTGCCTCCCGGTGCCGAATTCGCCCAGCCGCTGCCGGACGACCACAACGCGCTGGTCTATGTCTTTCGCGAGTCGCTCTACATCGGCAACAGCGAGATCCCGACCAAGCGCATGGCGATCCTCGCCAACGAGCCCGGCAGCGACGGCGCCGTACTGCGTGCGCCGGCGTCCAACCACAGTCCGGCACGCGCCCTGCTGATCGCCGGCAAGCCGCTGCACGAACCGATCGCCCAGTACGGCCCTTTCGTGATGAACACGCGCGAGCAGGTCACGCAGGCGATGCACGACTTCCAGAACGGCAAGCTGGGCTGAGGCGCGCCGAAACGCACGCGCCCTGGACCGCCACCGCCGCTGGCAACGCGGCGCAGCGCCTTCATCTATCTTTACCCGCGCTAACCCCGGGCTCACGGTCGCGATACATGCGGTCGCCACACTTGGCTTCACCTGCTGCCCATCGGCGGCGGGCTTCTTCGAAAGGAAGCACTGTCATGATCCCGTCCCGCAAGAAATTCCTCCTGGCCGGCTTGCTGGCCTCCGCCACCTTCGCCTGCTCGGGCGCCTTCGCCCAGGCCCCGGTGACGCCGCCGCCGGCCGCCGAGGCGCAGACCGGCGCACAAGCCCCGGCCAAGCCGCCCCACGACCGCGCCGACCACGCCCAGCGCCTGGAGCGCATGCAGGCGCAGCACGCCAAGCGCCTCGCGGCGCTGAAGGAAAAGCTGAAACTCACGCCGGCCCAGGAAGGCGCCTGGAGCAGCTTCACGGCGGCCCAGCAGCGGCCGTCCCGTCCCATGGGTCAAGCCGATGCCGAACGCGCCGAGTTCGCCAAGCTGACGACACCGCAGCGCCTCGACCGCATGCAGGCGCGCCAGGCCGAGCGCAGCGCGATGTTCGCCAAGCGGGCCGATGCGACGCGCAGCTTCTACGCGACGCTGACGCCGGAGCAGCAGAAGACCTTCGATGCGGAATCGATGCCTCGCTTCGGTGCGCACGAGGGTCACGGCGGCCCTGGCGGGCATCGCCATCATTCCGCCCCGCCGCCCGCCAAGAGCTGATACGGCCCCATGCGGAACCAAGCCCCCGGCGCTCGCGCGCAGGGGGCTTTTACCCATGGTCGCCGCAGACGTCGACGGCGAAGCGGTCAGGACGCTGCCCGTCCCGCGCAAGCCGGCGAAGAAGGTGGTGCGTTCCTACAGCCGCGGCACAGCCTCGGGCTTACAACGAAGGCTGTGAAGCCCACCTCCCATTCGGCCGTCGCGGCGGCCACTTCGACCTCGCTCAAGGTCATGACCGTGAACACCCACAAGGGCTTCACGGCGCTGAACCGCAAGTTCATCCTGCCGGAACTGCGCGAGGCGGTACGCACGGTGGGCGCCGATGTGGTGTTCCTGCAGGAAGTGCTGGGCACCCACTCGCGCCATTCGCGCAAGATCGACAACTGGCCCGAGGCGCCGCACTACGAGTTCCTGGCCGACACCATGTGGCCGCAGTTCGCCTATGGCCGCAACGCGGTGTATCCCAGGGGGCACCACGGCAACGCCGTGCTGTCGAAGTTCCCGATCGTCCACTACCGCAACCATGACATCTCGATCGTCGGTCCGGAGAAGCGCGGCCTGCTGCATTGCGTGCTGCGGCTGCCGGCACGGCCGATCGACGTCCACGCGATCTGCGCCCACCTCGGGCTGGCCGAAACGCACCGCCTGCAGCAGCTCGAACTGCTGTGCCACATCGTGCGCGACGAGGTGCCGGCGGATGCGCCGCTGATCGTGGCCGGCGACTTCAACGACTGGCGCGGCCGCGCGCACGAGATCCTCGCGCAGGGCGCATTGCTGCGCGAAGTGTTCGTGCAGGCCAACGGCAGCGCCGCGAGGACCTTTCCCGCGCGCTTTCCGATGCTGCCGCTGGACCGAATCTACGTGCGCAACGCCAGCGCGCATTCGCCGGTCGTGCTGCCGCGCAAGCCCTGGTCGCACCTGTCGGACCATACGCCGCTGGTGGCGGAGATCGCGCTGTGAGCGGCTACGCCGAAGACACCCAGGCCGCTGGCCGACGCTGGACCGAAGGCAACCGCGTCGCATTGCTGGAGAACGGCGAGCAGTTCTTCCCGCGCGTGTTCGGAGCCATCCGCGAGGCCCGGCGCGAGGTCGTCGTCGAGACCTTCATCCTGTTCGAGGACAAGGTCGGCGAGCAACTGCACGCCGCCCTGCGCGCGGCGGCTGCGCGCGGCGTGAAAGTCGACCTGATGATCGACGGCTTCGGCTCGCCCTCGCTGTCGCCCGGCTTCATCCGCGGGCTGACCTCCGCGGGCGTCCAGGTGCGGGTGTTCGATCCGGGCCGGCGCTTCTTCGGCCAGCGGTTCAACGTCCTGCGGCGCATGCACCGCAAGATCGTGGTCATCGACGGCGAGCTCGCCTTCGTCGGAGGGATCAACTATTCGGCCGACCACCTGCTCGACTTCGGCCCCAAGGCCAAGCAGGACTACGCGGTCGAGCTCGCCGGTCCGATCGTCTCGGAGATCCACCGCTTCGTGCTGCAAGCGATCGCGATCGGCGGCAAGGGCCCGGGCTGGTACCGGCGCCGGCTCAAGGCCGCGGTGCACGACAATACCGCGCCGGCGGGAGAGGCCGCAGCGCAGTTCGTGACCCGCGACAACCGCCGCCACACGAACGGCATCGAGCGCCACTACCTCGCCACCATCCGCAGTGCGCGGCATCGCATCGTGATCGCCAATGCCTACTTCTTCCCCGGCTACCGGATGATCAAGGAAATGCGCCGCGCCGCGCGGCGCGGGGTCGACGTCCGGCTGATCCTGCAGGGCGACCCCGACATGCCGATCGCTAAGGCGGCCGCCCGCCTGCTCTACCACCACCTGCTGCACGCCGGCGTGCGCATCTACGAGTACTGCGAGCGCCCGCTGCACGGCAAGGTGGCGCTGGCGGACGACGATTGGAGCACCGTCGGCTCGAGCAACCTGGACCCGCTGAGCCTGACGCTGAACCTCGAAGCGAACGTGATCGTTCGCGACCGATCCTTCAACCAGGCGCTGTGGGAGCGGCTCGATGCGCTGATGCGGAACAAGTGCAAGCGGGTCCAGCCCTCGGACCTGGGCGAATGGAGCAGCTGGCGGCTGGTGCGCAGCTTCTTCGTCTTCCACCTGCTGCGCTGGTATCCCTCCTGGGTCGGCTGGCTGCCGCGCCATGCGCCGCGGCTGGAGCCGCTCGAGACGCCCGAGGCGAAAGACGCCGGCGCCACCCGGACGGACAGGGCATGATGGCCCGCCGGCCCGCAGCGGGCGACGCCGCGCCACCATGGCCGAAGGCAGCCGGAGCCTGGGCGCGCCTGCGGCGGATCGCCGCCTGGCTCTTCTTCGCGGTCGTGCTCGTACTCATCGTGCGCCAGGCCCGCACGATCGACTGGGGCGAGGTGCTCGACGCGCTGCGCGACATCCCGCTACCCGCGCTGCTCGCAGCCGGCGCACTCGCAGGCTGCAGCCACCTGCTCTACAGCACCTTCGACCTCCTCGGCCGACGCATGACCGGCCACCGGCTCGGCACTCGCGTGGTGATGCGCGTCACCTTCATCAGCTACGCCTTCAACCTCAACCTCGGCGCGCTGATCGGCGGCGTCGCGTTCAGGTACCGGCTCTACTCGCGCCTCGGCCTGGACAACGCCACGATCACGCGCTTGCTGGGCTTCAGCATGCTGACCAACTGGATCGGCTACCTGGTGCTCGCCGGCGCGGTGTTCTGCTTCTGGCCGATGACGCTGCCGCCCGAATGGCACCTGGACGGCGAGGGGCTGCGCATCCTGGGCGCCCTGCTGCTGGTCGCGGGCATCGCCTACCTGGGCCTTTGCGCCATCGCGCGCGAGCACACCTGGCGCATCCGCGGCCACGAGCTCGACACGCCGTCGCTGCGCATGGCGCTGCTTCAACTCCTGCTCTCGGCCGCCAACTGGTCGCTGATGGGCGGCGTCGTCTGGCTGCTGCTGCTGCACCAGTTGCCCTACCCGGAAGTGCTCGCGGTGTTCCTGGTCGCCGCGGTGGCGGGCGTCATCACCCACGTGCCGGGCGGGCTGGGTGTGCTGGAGGCCGTCTTCCTGGCGCTGCTCGGGCACCGGCTGCCGCAGGGCACGCTGCTGGGCGCCTTGCTCGCGTACCGGGCGATCTACTACCTCGTGCCGCTGACTCTCGCCGCGCTGGCCGTCGTGGCCACCGAGTGGCGTGTCAGAAAGCTGCGCCGCGCCGGTGCAGCGACTGACGACGATCAGAAGCGATAGAGGTAGCGCACCTGCACGAAGGTCTCGCCCGGGTTCGGCGACTTGATGGCGGCATTCGAGAAATGCTGCAGCCGCAGCGACAGCTCGTGCTCGCCCTGGCCGCCGAAGCTGCGCCCGACGCCGAACTGTTCCGTGAACTGGAAGGTGGTGCTGAACTCCCGGTCGACGGTGCGGTAGAGGTGGTTCATCACAGTCCCGCCGATGCCGGCCTCGACGAACCAGGGCGAATCGCCCTGGTCGAAGCGATAGCGCCAGTTGGCGATCACGCCGAGCTGGGCGTAGTTCCGCTTGTCCGCGCCGTGCGGGCGCGGGGCGCGCCACTGGCTCACGAAGAAATCCCAATAGAACGACACGGCGCCGCTCTGGACCTGAGGCCAGTGCGTCCACGGCACCACCGCCCCGAGCGTCAGCGAATCGGTATTGGCATTGCTGTGGAGAGCCTGCCCGAGATCGATGTAGATGCCCGGCGCGCTGTCCTGCGGAGCCGCTGCGGCAGCGAGGGAAAGCGACAGGCATCCTGCACACGGCAGCAGCTTGACGCAGCGCGGCATGTTGGTCATTGATCTAGGCTTGCGTTTTAAAAGCGAATGTAACAAGCACCGCAAACTTTGTGTCAGGCATGTCTCGACATTTCACCCGGCCGAGGGGTAGGACGAGAACCCCAATTCAATGCTGCAGTGCAGCAAAACGGGGCCTGGAGGTCTATAGTCGGATCAGTTCCACGAACACCGTCCAAAGACCTCCATGACTCCCAGCTTCTCTTCGCCGCGCTTCTTCAACCCGCTCATGCTGTGGGTCGACGTGGCCTTGAAGACCCACGAGATGCTGCTGTCGTCCGGCTCGGTGATCCAGATGCGCACCGAGCGCATGGCGAAGGCCGGGCTCCTGCCGAGCGAGGTCGATCTCGCCGAATTCCAGCTCATGAGCCACGAAAAGCTCGCGGCGGCGAGCGAATCGGGGGCCGCCATGGCCAACCAGCTGCACACCACCCAGTTCGCGCTCGTGAATCGCGCCGTGAAGCACTGGTTGAGCAGCGGCGCGGCCCTGTTTTCCCTGGCCACCAGCACCACGACGGCCCAGGCCGTGGGCCATGCCGAAGCCTTCGGCAGCGCCGCCGCCCGTTCGGCCGAGGCGGTGAGCCAACTGTCCAGCGCGAGCGCGCGCATCGCGCAACGCGGTCTCAAGCCGATCCACGCCAAGGCGACCTCCAATGCGCGCCGGCTCTTCGCCGAGCAGGCCTGAGAGAGCCCCCGACACGCCGACACTTCCGGTCCTCGCGGCCGGCGCCGAACTCTGAAGCGACGCCGGGCGGAGAATAAATCCGGCCGCCCCAAGCTTCGCGCAACGCGAGGCTTGCTAGCCTTCGCACATGCGGATTTCCGAACTCGCCCAACGCGCCGGCGTCACGGTGCATGCGCTTCGCCACTACGAGCGGATGGGCCTGCTGCTGCCGGCACGCACGGCGTCGGGCTACCGCGACTATCCGGAATCGATGCGCCGCGAAGTCGTGTTCATCGCCATGTCGCGGCGCATCGGCTTCTCGCTGCAGGCCATCGGAGAACTGCTGCCGGCCTATCGCGCCGGCCGCCTGAGCATCGCCACCATGACCGAGGCGCTGCAGGACCGCGCCAACGCGCTGGAGCGCCAGATCACCGAACTGCAGGCGCAGCGCAGCCAGGTTCTTGAACACGCATCCTGGTTGCACGAGCAGGACCGCCGGCAACGCGCCCGGACCCGGCCCCCCACCCCCTGGCCGAAGACGGCCGCTCGAAAGGACAGGAAATGACCACCTCACACCTCCAGCAGCTCGAACGCGCCGTGCTCGCGATGCCGATGGCGCGCACGCTGGGCCTTCGTTTTATCCGACTCGCCCGCGGCGAGGTCGAGCTCGAGATCCCGATCGCCGAAGCCTTCACCTTCCGCCCCGGCCAGCTCCAGGCCACGCCGGTCTTCGCCGTGGCCGATTTCGCCGCGGTCGGTGCTGCCGGCAGCGTGCTGCCCGAGGGCTGGATCAACGCGACCGTCGACGCCACGCTGAAACTGGTGGCGCCCGCCGTCGGCGCGGCGTTGCGCGCCAGGGGCCGCGTGGTCAGCGCCGGCAAGCTGCTCACCGTCTGCGCGGCCGACGTGTTCGCGGTCGATGCCGACGGCAACGAAACGCTCTGCGCCACGCTGCTCGGCAGCGCGCGCAACATCAAGCCCGCAGCAGCTTGAAGCTCAGGCCGGCGCCGGGCCGCCAGCGCGGCGAAGTCCGCGCTTCGCACGGACGGGCGGCCTGCTGCTTCCCCCTTGGGGGGCAGCGAGTACACGAAGTGACGGAGCGTGGGGGCTCAAGCCTGCACCAGCCGCAACAAGGTGATCTCCGACGGGGCGCCGAAGCGTTTGGGCGGGCCCCAGTAACCGGTGCCGCGACTGGTGTAGACCCACATCTCCTGCAGCTTGTGCAGGCCGGCCGTGAAAGGCTGCTGCAACGGCACGAACAGGTTCCATGGGAAGAACTGGCCGCCGTGCGTGTGACCGGAGAGCTGCAGGTGGTAGCCGGCGCCGGCGGCGTCCGGCGCGCTGCGCGGCTGGTGGGCCAGCAGCACCCGCGTGTGCACCAGCGGCGGCGCGTCGAACAGGGCGCCATAGGGGTCGCTCGCATGCGCCGCATCGAAATGGCCCGCCGTGTAGTCGGTCACGCCCGCCACCAGCAGCGCGCTTTCGTGCACTTCCTCGTCGGTCTGGGCGCCCTTCACGTTGCGCGTCTGCAGCACCACGTGCTCGTTGAGCAGCACGCGCAGGCCGAGCCGGCGCAACTCCTCGATCCAGGCATGCGCACCGGCGTAGTACTCGTGGTTGCCGGTCACCACGAAGGTGCCGTGCCGTGCCTTGAGTTGCTGCAGCGGTGCGATATGGTCGCGCAGTTCGGCCACCGTGCCGTCGACCAGGTCGCCGGTGATCGCGACCATGTCGGCACCCAGCGCGTTGACCGCATTCACGATGCGCTGGATGTAGCCGCGCTTGATCGTCGGCCCGACGTGAATGTCGCTGAGCTGCACGATCGTGAAACCGCTCAGCGCCGAAGGCAGGTCGCGGATCGGCACGTCGACCCGCACCACGCCCGCCGTGCGCCGCGCGTTCAGCAAGCCGACCAGGGAGGTCGCACTCGCCACCAGCGGCACGGCCGCGGCGCTCCAGACACCCCAGCGCGCCCAGTCGACGGTCGCACCCGACGCGGCCGCGCCGAGCCAACCGAGCAGCAGACCCGCATCGCGCAACAGCGTGAGCAGGATCATCGACGAGAACCAGCCCATGCTGATGAGCCCGATCCACTTCCAGACGTCGGCGAACTGCGGTCTTTCGGAACGCATGCCGACGAAAGGCAGCGGCATGGTCGCGGCCGACACGAGCAGCGCCGCCAGCAGCACCGGCTGCGCGAACGGCAGGCCCGCCAGCGCCGGCCACAGCCGCAGGCCGATGTAGACGTGCAACAGCGTGGTGAGAAGAATGAGGGGGCGAAACGGCATCGGGGCCCAGAAAGACGGGCAGCGCCCGGCCCCTCCATGTTGGAGCGAACGCTCCACATTCAAGGCCCCTTGCCGGGCGCCAGCCGCAGGTTCGGTTTACCTGACGGAGGCTTGTTGTTCGGCGCGGGGGAGGCCCATCGCGGCGGCAAAATCGACGTTCGAGGGCCAGACGAACATGACCTTCGAGCTCAGGCCGTTGAACACGGTCAGCGGCTGCTGCAGCGTGATCCCGGCCAGCGTGGCCTCGACCTCGTAGGCGCCGGGGTCGAGCCGTGCCAGCATGATCGGTGCGCCGGTGGCCGCCTCCATCACCAGCCGGCCGGAATAGCGATCGCGAACCACGACCTTCACGTCGCTCGGAAACTGGCCCGGCTTGCCGCGGCTGACCGCGAACTCCAGGGTGGCGGCCCAGCGCGGCGCCACCGTCTCCATGAAGCTCGCCTCGGCGCTGCTCTTGCCGCCGCACATGTATTCGATGCCCTGGGCAATTCGGATCGGCGGATTCGTCAACGCCTGCGCCGAAGTGAATGCACCGAGGATCGCCAGGGCCGCTGCGGGCCGCCAAAACCGGATCGGGGTCATTGCTCTGCTGTCCTTGCTCATGAATGGCGATTGCTCGCCGGCAATTCTCCTTAGCAAGAGTCGGGCTAGGCATAGCGTTTACACGCAGTGGCGCCGCCGAGACGCACCAAGAACGAAAAACGCAAGACAACCGACGGTTTTCATTGTTGGCGAACCGGAAATTGAGATGTTCTGCGGGACGCTTCGGGGCCTGCGATCCACGGCCAGACTCGATGGCCTCGCAACAAAGCTCCGGAAGCCGCGCCCAAGCCGCTTCCCGCCGCCCTCATGAACGCACCCTGCTCCCCTTGCGCGGATACGCTGGCCCCCGCCGCCGATTCGTCGCGCTCCGCCTGGCTCGCGGTCGGCTCCATCGCCGTCGGCACTTTCGCGATGGTCACGACCGAATTCCTGCCGATCGGCCTGCTGACCGACATCGGCGCCGGCCTGCAGGTCAGCGACGGCACGGCCGGCCTGATGGTCACGATGCCGGGGGTGCTCGCCGCCTTCGCCGGACCGGCGCTGATCGTCGCCTCGGGCCGCCTCGACCGCCGCACCGTCATGGTGGCGCTCACGGCGCTGCTGGTCGCTTCCAACCTGCTGGCCGCCTTCGCGCCCGACTTCACGACCATGCTGGTGGCCCGGCTGATGCTGGGCCTGTGCGTCGGCGGCTTCTGGACCTTCGCGCCGAGCGCCGCCACGCAACTGGTGGCGCCGGGCTCCCAGGCACGCGCCATGTCGCTGGTGCTCGCCGGCGTTTCGGTGGCCACCGTGCTCGGCGTGCCGGCCGGGGCACTGGTCGGCACGCTGGCCGGCTGGCGCGCGGCCTTCGGTGTCACGGGCGGTCTGGCCGCGATCGTGCTCGCGGTGCAGATCTGGCTGCTGCCCGCGATGCCGCCGGCCCGTGCCATCCGGCCGCGCGACCTGCTCACGCCGCTGACCCGGCGCATGGCGCAGGTCGGATTGCTGGCCGTGCTGTTCCTGGTCGCCGGGCACTTCGCGGCCTACACCTACCTCAAGCCGTTGTTGCAGCAGGTCTTCGGACTGGGCTCGGGCCCGGTCACGGCCTTGCTGCTGGCCTACGGCGCGGTCGGCTTCGTCGGCACCTTCATCGGCGGCAGCCTGGTCGCGCGCAACGTGCGCTCCGCCGTGCTGCTGGCTGCCGTGCTGCTGGCCACCGCGCTGCTGCTGTCGACGGTGGTGGGCAGCGGCTTCGCGGCCGGCGCAGCAGTGGTCATCACCTGGGGCGTCGCGTTCGGCATGATCCCGGTCGCGCTGACCGGCTGGATGATGGAAGCCGTGCCCGATGCACCCGAAGCCGGCCAGGCGCTGCTGGTCAGCGGCTTCCAGGTGGCGATCGCCTCCGGCGCCCTGCTCGGCGGCCTCGCGGTCGACGGCTGGGGCATCTCGACCGCGATGCTGCTGAGCGGCGCGCTGGTGCTGGTGGCTGCGGGGGTCGTGGGCGGACTCGGGCGGGCGCCCGGCCGGGTGGCGCTGACCGCCTCGGCCGAACGCCGCAGCTGAACGCTCAAACGTCGATGTTCGCGGCCCTGAGCGCGTTCTGCTCGATGAACTCGCGCCGCGGTTCGACCTCGTCGCCCATCAGCATCGTGAACACGCGGTCGGCCTCGATCGCGTCGTCGATCTGCACCCGCAGCAGCCGGCGCACCGCCGGGTCCATCGTCGTTTCCCACAGCTGCTCGGGGTTCATCTCGCCCAACCCCTTGTAGCGCTGGCGCGCGGTCGCGTTCTCGGCCTGGCCGATCAGCCAGCGCATCGCTTCGCGGAAATCGTTGACCTTTTCCTCCTTGGCGCGCTCGCCTTCGCCGCGCTTGACCACGGCGCCCTCGCCCAGGAGGTCGCGGAAGGTCTTGGCGGCCTCGGCCAGCGCCGCGTAGTCGGCGCCATGGACGAAGTCCTGCGTCAGCACGCTGCTCTTGATGTTGCCGTGATGGCGGCGGCTGATGCGCAGGAGCGGCTTGTCGGTACGGGTGTCGAATTCGCTCGACACATCGGCCGGCGCGCCGGTGGTGTTGAGTTCGCGCAGCTTGTTCTGCAGCGCCACGGCCGAGGCCTCGGCGCTGGCGGTGGTGTCGAGGTCGAGCGAGACGCCGTCGGCGATGGCGCGCAGCGCCGCCGCATCGAGGAACACACCGAGCCGCGCGATCACGGCCTCGGCGAGCTGGTGCTTGCGCGCCAGTTCAGCCAGCGTGTCGCCGCTGAGGGTCGTCGGGCTCGCGCCGCCGGTGGCGACGCTGGCGTCCTTCAGCGCCACCTTGAGCAGGAAGGCGTCGAGCGCCGGCCCGTCCTTGAGGTACTGCTCTTCCTTGCCGACCTTGACCTTGTACAGCGGCGGCTGGGCGATGTAGATGTGGCCGCGCTCGACCAGCTCGGGCATCTGCCGATAGAAGAAGGTCAACAGCAGCGTGCGGATGTGGGCGCCGTCGACGTCGGCGTCGGTCATGATGATGATGCGGTGGTAGCGCAGCTTGGCGACATTGAAGTCGTCGGCGCCGCCGCCCGAGGTCGTCGCGCCGGCCCGGCCGATGCCGGTGCCGAGCGCCGTGATCATGGTCAGGATTTCGTTGCTGGTCAGCAGCTTCTCGTAGCGCGCCTTCTCGACGTTCAGGATCTTGCCGCGCAGCGGCAGGATGGCCTGGAACTTCCGGTCGCGGCCCTGCTTGGCGGAACCGCCGGCGGAATCGCCCTCCACCAGGTAGACCTCGCACAGCGCCGGGTCCTTTTCCTGGCAGTCGGCCAGCTTGCCCGGCAGGCCCATGCCGTCGAGCACGCCCTTGCGGCGCGTCATCTCGCGCGCCTTGCGCGCCGCTTCGCGCGCCCGCGCCGCCTCGACGATCTTGCCGCAGATGATCTTGGCGTCGTTCGGACGCTCCTGCAGGTAGTCGGACAGCAGCCGGCCGACGATGTCTTCCACCGGCGCGCGCACCTCGCTCGACACCAGCTTGTCCTTGGTCTGGCTCGAGAACTTGGGCTCGGGCACCTTCACGCTCAGCACGCAGCACAGGCCCTCGCGCATGTCGTCGCCGGTGACCTCGACCTTGGCCTTCTTGGCCAGCTCGGTTTCTTCGATGTACTTGTTGATGACCCGGGTCATCGCGGCGCGCAGGCCGGTCAGATGGGTGCCGCCGTCACGCTGCGGAATGTTGTTGGTGAAGCACAGCACCTGCTCGTTGTAGCCGCTGTTCCACTGCATTGCGACCTCGACGCCGATGTGGGTGCCGGGGATGCCGCCGTAGGTCTCGGCGGGCTTCTCGCCGGCGGCGTAGAACACGTTCGGGTGCAGGACGGTCTTGCCCTTGTTGATGAACTCGACGAAGCCCTTGACGCCGCCGGCGCCCGAGAAATCGTCCGACTTGCCGGTGCGCTCGTCGAGCAGGCGGATCCGCACGCCGTTGTTCAGGAAGCTCAGCTCGCGCAGCCGCTTGCTGAGGATCTCGTAGTGGAAATCCGCGTTTTCCTTGAAGATCTCCGAGTCGGGCAGGAAGTGCACCTCGGTGCCGCGCTTCTCGGTCTCGCCCGTGACTTTCATCGGCGAGACCTCGACGCCGTTGACGACGTCGACGATGCGGTTCTGCACGAAGCCCTTGCTGAACTCCAGCGTGTGGACCTTGCCCTCGCGTCGCACCGTCAGGCGCAGCATCTTGCTCAGCGCGTTGACGCAGCTCACGCCCACGCCGTGCAGGCCGCCCGAGACCTTGTAGCTGTTCTGGTTGAACTTGCCGCCTGCGTGCAGTTCGGTCAGCGCGATCTCGGCTGCCGAGCGCTTGGGCTCGTGCTTGTCGTCCATCTTGACGCCGGTCGGGATGCCGCGGCCGTTGTCGGTGACTGAGACCGAGTTGTCGGTGTGGATGGTCACGACGATGTCGTCGCAATACCCCGCCAGTGCCTCGTCGATCGAGTTGTCGACCACCTCGAACACCAGGTGGTGCAGCCCGGTGCCGTCGGAAGTATCCCCGATGTACATGCCCGGGCGCTTGCGCACGGCCTCCAGCCCTTCGAGGATCGTGATGGAGCCTTCACCGTAGGTCGTGTCGGCCGGGATCACCTCGATCGGAATCGCGCTGTCGATTTCAGGGGTGTAAACCGGCTCGGTGTGCGGCACTTCCGGCTTGTTTTCTTCGCTCATCAGACTCTTTCTGTCGGTACAAGTGCTACCGCAATTTTCGGGAGATACCGCGGAACCGGCTCCGCCGGTCCGCTGGTATCGCCCCCTGCAAGGGGGTGGGCGGCTACACGCAGTGAGCCAACCTGGGGGTGTGCCAAATCCTTGTGCTAGATGCGCATTGGCATGACGACGTACTTGAACGACGCATTCTCGGGAATCGTCATCAGCACCGAGCTGTTGGAGTCGGCCAGGTCCAGCTTCACCATGTCCTGGCTCATGTTGGCCAGCGCATCGATCAGGTAGGTGACGTTGAAGCCGATCTCGATCGTGTCGCCGCCGTAGTCGATGTCGAGTTCGTCCTGCGCCTCTTCCTGCTCGGCGTTGTTCGAGGCAATGCGCAGGGTGCCGGGCTCGATGTTGAGCCGCACGCCCTTGAACTTCTCGCTGGTAAGGATCGCGGTGCGCTGCAGGCTGGCCAGCAGCGGCGCGCGGCCCAGCGTGACCGTGTTCTTGTGGGTCTTCGGAATCACGCGGTTGTAGTCGGGGAACTTGCCCTCGACCAGCTTGGTGACGAATTCCATGCCGCCGAAGCTGAACTTGGCCTGGTTGTTCGCGAACTGCATCTCGATCGCGCCTTCGGCGTCGGACAAGAGGCGCTGCATCTCGAGCACGGTCTTGCGCGGCAGGATCACTTCCTGGCGCGGCACTTCGACGTCGAGCATGGCCGAGGCGAAGGCCAGCCGGTGGCCGTCGGTCGCCACCAGGCTCAGCTGCTTGCCCTCGGCGACGAACAGGATGCCGTTGAGGTAGTAGCGGATGTCATGCACCGCCATCGCGAACGACACCTGGCCGAGCAGGTCCTTGAGCGTCTTTTGCGGCACGCTGAAGACCGGGCCGAAGTTGGCCGCTTCCTGGACCAGCGGAAAGTCCTCGGCCGGCAGCGACTGCAGCGTGAAACGGCTCTTGCCGCCCTTGAGCACCAGCTTGCTGGCGCTGGATTCGAGGCTCACGGTCTGGTCGGCCGGCATGGTGCGCAGGATGTCGATCAGCTTGCGCGCGCCGATGGTGGTCGTGAAGTTGCCCTCGTCGCCGCCAAGCTCGGCCTGGGTCCGGATCTGGATCTCGAGGTCGCTCGTGGTCAGCTGGATCTGGCCGCCGGTCTTGCGGATCAGCACGTTGGCCAGGATGGGCAGCGTGTGGCGCCGCTCCACGATCCCCGCCACCGATTGCAGGGCCGCGAGGACTTTGTCTTGTGTAGCCTTCAAAACGATCATTGTCTTACCTCTTCTTTATTTCTTTAATTCAAATTAGTAGTAGTAGATAAGGAACGCGCTGCGCTGTGGACAGGGGCATTTTCCGCTTTCGTGACAGGCACTTGCGGCAGCCGGCCGGCTGTGCGCAGCCGTGCTTTTTTGCTGTCGCGCCAAAGCGCACAACTTCGGACCGTACCTCCAGCCTGTGGACAAGTGCCTTTTTGCACCGGAACTGTCCACAGAGTTGTCCTTTGACAGGCCGCAGCGCTTCTGTACAGGGCGCTCACCGGTCAGCCTTTGAGGGTTTGTTCCAGCACGTGCAACTGCTGGTTGAGCTCGGTGAGCTGCTGGCGCTCGCCCGAGATCTTGCGCACCGCGTGCAGCACCGTCGTATGGTCGCGGCCACCGAACAGCTCGCCGATCTCGGGCAGGCTTTTCTGCGTGAGTTCCTTGGCCAGGTACATCGCGATCTGGCGCGGCCGGGCGATCGAGGCCGGCCGCTTCTTCGAGTACATGTCGGCGACCTTGATCTTGTAGTAGTCGGCCACCGTCTTCTGGATGTTCTCGACCGAGATCTGCCGGTTCTGGATCGACAGCAGGTCGCGCAGCGCCTCGCGCGCCAGCGCGATGGATATCTCTTTCTGGTTGAAGCGCGAGTAGGCCAGGATCTTGCGCAGCGCGCCTTCGAGCTCGCGCACGTTGGAGCGCACGTTCTTGGCAACGAAGAAGGCCACCTCTTCAGGCATCTCGGCGCTCTCGGCACGCGCCTTGTTGATCAGGATCGCGACGCGCATCTCGAGTTCGGGCGGCTCGATCGCGACAGTCAGACCCGAATCGAAGCGCGAAACCAGCCGCTCGTGAATATCCGCCAGACCCTTGGGATAGGTGTCGCTGGTCATCACGATGTGCGACTTCTTGGCCAGCAAGGCTTCGAAGGCGTTGAAGAACTCTTCCTGCGTCCGATCCTTGTTGGCGAAGAACTGGACGTCGTCGATCAGCAGCAGATCGAGCGAGTGGTAGCGCTCCTTGAACTCGTCGAAAGTCTTGCGCTGATAGGCTTTGACCACATCCGAAACGAATTGCTCCGCATGGATGTAGAGAACTTTGGAGTCCGGCCGGTCGGCGAGCAAGCGGTTGCCCACCGCGTGCATCAGGTGGGTCTTGCCCAGGCCGACACCGCCATAGATGAAAAGCGGGTTGTAGAGGTGGCCCGGCATGCCGGCCACGTGCATGGCGGCGGCGCGCGCCATGCGGTTCGCCGTGCCTTCCACCAGGGTGTCGAAAGTGAGGCCGGAGTTCAGCCGGTTCTTGAAAGCCGCAGCCGCCGGATCCTCGCCCGGCGCGGGCAGGTCGCGCGGCACGTCGGTTTCGGAAATCACGGCCATCGATACAGGCCTGGCAACGATTTCCCGAGGAGCGAGCGCTAACTCGATAATCACAGGCTGACCGTAGAGCTTCTCCGCCATGGCGGCGATCTTGCCGGCGTACTGGGCCCGGATCCAGTCGAGTTTGAAGCGGTTGGCCACGAAGACCGTGACCCGCGAAAGATCGTCCGCGACCCGTGCGGTCAGTGGTTTGATCCAGGTGTTGAATTGCTGTTCGGACAGCTCCTGTGCGAGCTGGTCGACACAGGCCTGCCAGAGGCTGTCGCCGATGCCGTCACTCGGCATGGGTGCTCTGAAAAGTGGTTTGTCCCTCAGCCATCTCTCGTCTTGATATTGTGGATAGTCGCACCCGCGATGCGCCCTCGATTCTAACTTGTCAAAACCTTATCCACACCGTTTCGGCGGTCGTTGAAGAGGCCGGGATCGGCGCCGGTGATTGTGGCGCGGACGAAACTTTGCGATAATCGCGGGTTTCCCTGAAAACCTCTTTGTGTGTTTCGGGGTATGTCCGTGTATCTGGGGGCCTCCCCGGAAAAAAACTGCCGACGGCCTTCGGGGCCCGGAGGCTCAAGCGCCGGCCTGGCCGGTGAATCAGGAAAATCATCATGAAACGCACTTATCAAGCTTCCAAAGTCCGCCGCGCCCGTACCCACGGTTTCCTGGTCCGCATGAAGACCCGCGGTGGCCGCGCCGTGATCAACGCACGCCGCGCCAAGGGCCGCAAGCGCCTGGCCGTCTAAGGCGCGCCGGCACCGTTGCCAGTCGACCCGCTGCCGCCCTCACCGTCCGACGGCGTCCCGCGGTTGGCTTCCATGCAGCGGCTCAAGACCCGCGCGCAGTTCCAGGCCGTCCTCGCAGGTGCCACCGTGGCGCGCACAGCCCACTTCGCACTGCACCGCTGCGCGCTCGCCGCGCCGGACGGGGTCGAGCCGCTGTTCGCCACCGAGGACGTGTGGCTCGGCGCGATGGTTCCCAAGC